>JAFAXA010000307.1 GCA_019241425.1 Acetobacteraceae bacterium
ACAGGATCTCGATCGCCTCCTGGCCGTAGTCGCGCTCGTTCTCCGGCCGGTACAGGTAATACGCTTCGTCGATGAACAGCTCCCCGCCCATGGCGCGCTTCAGGATCTCCTTCGTTTTGGGCGCGGTGTGGCCGATATACTGGCCGACGAGATCGTCGCGCGACACCGTTACCACGTGATTGCGCCGGATGTATTTCAACCGGTGCAGCACGTCCGCCATGCGCCGCGCGACCGTCGTCTTGCCGGTGCCGGGATTGCCGGTGAAGCTCATATGCAGAGACGGCGGGTCGGCCTGGATGCCGAGACCGCGCCGCGCCGCTTCCACCAGCAGCAGCGAGGCGATCTCGCGAATGCGGGTCTTCACGGGTACCAGGCCGACGAGGTCGCGGTCCAGGCTTTCCAGCACCTCGGCGATGCTGCTTTCCGCGTACAGCGCCGCGAGGTCGACCCGGTCCTCCGTGAACGCAACCTGCCCGGGCCGCAGCGCTGCGGCACCGTTCCGAAGCTTCCCGGAGTCGGGACGGGTGTTCATGGCTTGGCTGCCGTCCGGTAGCGTTCCTCCGGCGGCACGTGGGTCGCGTAGCTGCGGAGCGTGTAGTGCAGCGAACGGCCCGGGCCTTCGGCGCGCACCAGCTCGAACCCTGGCTCGAACTCTGGACGCTGGATGATGAACATCATCCGGATCGTTTCATGACCCTTGTTGCTGTCGAACGCCAGCACCCGGACATAGCGGTTCGGGTTCGCCTCGCGGCACGCCTTCACCTCCATCATCACGCCGGCCGGGTCGCGCAGATCGAACATCGGCAAGCCCCACATCGTCCAATACTGGTTGCGCGGGTGGGGGTCGTCGGTGTGCTCGAGCGCGATCGACCAGCCGCTGTCGAGCGCGTAGTCGACCTGCTTGCCGATCTCCTGGTCGTTGAGATCGGGCAGAAAGGAGAAAAGTCCCTGGGTTATCCGCATCGCTCGTCTCCGCTCAGGCCGCCGTCGGGGTGGGCAGCACATCGACCGAATCGGTCGATGCGTAGTTGAAGGTGACGTCTTTCCACGTATCGAGCGCGGCGCGGAGCGGCTGGCACCAGCGGGCCGCTTCGGTGAGGATGTCCGGCCCCTCGTTCCAGATGTCACGCCCTTCGTTCCGGGCCTTGACCATGGTTTCCAGGGCCACCCGGTTCGCGGTCGCGCCCGCCTGAATGCCCATCGGATGCCCGATCGTGCCGCCGCCGAATTGCAGCACCACGTCGTCGTCGAGATAGTGCAACAACTGGTGCATCTGCCCGGCATGGATGCCGCCGGATGCGACCGGCATCACCTTCTTGAGGCTCGCCCAGGGCTGGTCGAAGAAGATGCCGTGCCGCATGTTCTGCTCGACATGGATACTCCGGCAGGTGTCGTAGATACCGCGGACGACATGCGGGTCGCCCTCCAGCTTGCCGACGACCGTTCCCGCATGGATGTGATCGACGCCGGCCATGCGCATCCACTTCGCGATGACGCGGAACGAGATGCCGTGATTCCTTTGCCGCGTGTAGGTGCCGTGTCCGGCGCGGTGCAGATGCAGAATCATGTCGTTGCGCCGCGCCCATTTCGCCATCGACTGGATCGCGGTGTAGCCGATCACCAGGTCGATCATGATGATGACGCTGCCGAGGTCGCGAGCGAACTCGGCGCGCTCGTACATCTCCTCCATCGTTCCGGCCGTCACATTGAGGTACGTGCCCTTGACCTCGCCGGTTTCGGCGATCGCCTTGTTCACGCCTTCCATGCAGTAGAGGTAACGGTCCCGCCAGTGCATGAAGGGCTGGGAATTGATGTTCTCGTCGTCCTTGGTGAAGTCGAGGCCGCCCTTCAGCGCCTCGTAGACCACCCGCCCGTAATTGCGGCTCGACAGGCCGAGCTTCGGCTTCATCGTCGCGCCGAGCAGCGGCCGGCCATAGATGTTCAAGCGCTCCCGCTCCACAACGATGCCGGTCGCCGGACCCTGGAACGTCTTGAGGTAGTGCGGCGGGATCCGCATGTCCTCGAGCCGCAGCGCCTTCAAGGGCTTGAAGCCGAACACGTTGCCGATGATCGACGCGGTGAGGTTGGCGATCGAGCCTTCCTCGAACAGGTCGATGTCGTACGCGATATACGCGAAATACTGTTCGGGGCTGCCCGGCACCGGATCGACGCGGTAACACTTTGCTCGGTAATACTCGGAGTCGGTAAGCCGGTCGGTCCACACCACGGTCCAGGTCGCGGTGGACGATTCGCCCGCGACCGCCGCGGCCGCCTCTACGGGATCGACGCCGTCCTGCGGCGTGATCCGGAACACGGCGAGAATGTCCGTATCCTTCGGTTCGTAGTCGGGCTCCCAATAGCCCATCTGCCGGTATTTCAGGACACCGGAGGTGTAACGCTCCTTCATGTCCGTAATCTTGACGTCCATCGCCTTGTTCACCGGAACCCCTCCCTACCCGACAGGGAGGACGTAGCCGCTCGACCAGTTAAGGGAAAGCGAATTAAACTGCGCATTGTCACGAGGAAAAGCTTGCCGTCGGATGGCGCATGTCACGCTCCGCCAACTCCAGGTGTTCGAGCAGGTCGCTGAAGCCTTGTCCTTCGCGCGGGTGGCCGAGCGCCTGCACCTCACGCCCTCGGCGGTCTCGTTTCAGATCAGGCAGATCGAAGAGCAGACCGGGCTCGCGCTGTTCGAGCGGATCGGCCGCAAGGTGGCGCTGACCGAAGCCGGGACGGTGCTGCTGCAATATGCCCGGCCGGCGCTGCAATCGACCCGGGATCTCGACGACGCCATGCAGGCGCTGAAGGGCGGCGAGGTCGGGCGCGTTCGGCTCGGTCTGGTCTCCACCGCGAAATACATCGTGCCGCACATGATCGCGCGATTCCGGCGGGAGAAACCCGGCGTCACGGTGTTCTTGCGGGAGGGGAACCGCTCCTTCATGAAGGCGCTGTTGGCGGCGGGCGACGTCGATCTCGCGGTGACGGGGCAGCCGGCCGAGGACGCGGACGTGAACGCCGAGCGTTTCGCCCCGCATCCATCCGTCATCATCGCGCGACCGGGCCATCCCCTGAGCGGCGGCCCGGTCATCGCACCGGAACGGATCGTCGAGGAGTGGTTCATCCTGCGCGAGCAGGGGTCCGGCACCCGGGGGCTGTCCGACCGCTTCTTCGCCGACTGCGGCGCCAAACCCCGAGTCGCGATGGAGACGTCGAGCAACGAGATGATCAAGCAGGCCGTCATGGCCGGGATGGGCCTCGCGTTGCTGTCGCAGCACACGATTAGGCTGGAACGCTCGCTCGGGCTGCTCGACGTGCTCCCCGTCGCCGGCTTTCCGGTGATGCGCTCCTGGTTCGTGGTGAAGCGCCGCACCTCGCCGCTACTGCCCGGCCAGGCGAGCCTGCGGAAGTTCCTGGTCGAGCACGGCCAAAGCATCATCACGGAATTGGAGGAGATGCCGCGCTCCGGATAGCGAGCGCCGCCGCAGAAAGCCGCCGGGAGATTACAGGGGCGCTCCGAGTCCGCGGCAGCCGTGCAGAAACAGGGCCACGGAGCGCCGCGCCCAATCCGCCCGTTCGGTGCGGTCGAGCGGCGGTCCGACGCCGAGCGCCCGCCGTTGCGGGCCGGTCAGAACCAGATGCATGAACTGCTCGGCCGCGAACGTCACGTCGATCTCCGGCAGGTCGCCGGCCGCGACGGCCTCCCGCAGCACGGCCGCGATCCGGGCCAATCCGGCCGACGTCCCGGCGGCCCGCACGAGCGCCGGGATTTGCCGGAACCGCCCGCTTTCGGCGAGCAGCAAGCGGTGCAGCGCCAGCGCCTGGGGCTGCAAGGCGATCGCGAGCATCCGGTCGGCGAACCCGAGCAGGGTCGTCTCGATCCGACCGGGGGTCGGCTCGGGCAGCGGGTCGGCGAGCCAGCTTGCCATCAGCCGTTCGAGCACGGACGCGAACAGCGCTTCCTTGTCGGCAAAGCGGGCGTAGATCGTCCGCTTGCCGACGCGGGCCTGTTTGGCGACCGACTCGATGCTGGTGGCCGCGTAGCCGTCACGCAGAAAGGCGGCGGTCGCGACCTCCACGATGTCGTCGGCCAGCCGGGCGGCGGCGGCGGCGGTCGGCCGACCGCCGCGCGAAGCGGCGGTCCCAGCCGTCACGGCTCAGCGCCAGTAGCCATACCCGTAATAGGGCGGGTGATAGGGTCGGTACGGCACCACGATGCAGCCCGAAAGCAGGATCGCGCAGCAGAGTGCGCCGGCCAGTCGCAGATAGCGGATGGCCCCGTGCTGTTTGCTCATTGCGGTTCTCCTTCGGTGGTGGCCCACACTAGGCGCCGCAATTGAAACGCACCAGGCGCGTTTCGTTTCCGTGTGTAACGGCGGGGTTAGGGCAGGACGCGTGCCGGTCGGAACGCGACGAATCAGCGAGGTGCTGGCCGCCTCAGTGGGCGCGGGCGCGCTCCGTCCGCTTGGCGTGCAGACCCTGCAGAATGGAGTGGTCGATATGCAGGGCGGTTCGGCTGGTCACGTCGGCGCCGGAGCGCACGCCCGCGTCGCCTTCGGTGAAAGCGCGGCCGCCCACGACCACTACGAGCGCGGGATTGCGCGACGCCCGGCGGGCCCGCGCAATCGTGTCGGTGATCCGCGGCAGCCAGTGTTCGCGGCCGAACGCGGCGCTGAGCGACAGGTCGAGCGCGTCG
>JAFAXA010000144.1 GCA_019241425.1 Acetobacteraceae bacterium
GCGTCCGCCGACGGTGCGGCGGCTATCATGTGGTTTTCCGGGGGCCAAGCAGGAACGATTTATTCAGTCACGGTCAGCGTCAGCACGCTTAGTGGGCGAAGCGTGCAACGGAGCGTGTTTCTCCCCGTCGCGTCGCTCTCCTCCGGCTCCGCTCCCACCGGATCGCTCGTGACGGAGGCTGGTCTCACGGTCACCGACCAGAACGGCAACCCCGTGTTCGCCAGCTGATTTCCGTATCCATTGAGTTCTGGAGCTACAATTCATGCCGACCATCCATGACCTTGCGCCGGCAACGGCATCGGCCGACGGCGACGAACTCGTCGTCAGCCAAAACGGCGTAGCGCGCAAAGCGACGCGGGGCCAGATCGTTGCCGGCCTACAGCAGCAAATTGCGCTCGCTTCCGGATCTCTCCTTGGGCGAACCAGTGCGGGAACAGGCGCTCCCGAGCCCATAACAGTCGGCTCTAATCTTTCGCTGGCGAATGGCACTCTCTCGGCAGTCGCCGGTCCATTCTCGATCGCGTCGTTGCCGAGCGTGGCTCTGGCGATGCCATCCGACCTGGTCCCGCTTGGTCGCGCAGGCGCGAACATCGCCGTCACCTACGCCGGGTTTCTTCACGGCGTCCAAACACAGGATGCTTCGCAGATGACGGTCACGCCCACCGGGGCTACGTACGCTCTGCGTTTGAGCGATCTGGCTGCTTCAGCGGGACCGACGTTCTCCGGTCCGATCACGCTCCCCGGCTACAAAGTGCAGAACCTGCCGGCTGGCCAGTCCGCCGGGGCGAAAGTCTTTGCGCGCGACGGCCGCAAACCGGGCGAGGCCCAATCGAAGGGAACGGGCGTCGAAGTGTTCTATGACGGATCGCAATGGATCTCGGTGTGTAGCGGCGCTCAAGTGCAGGCTTAGCACCAGGCGCCGCGCCTCCATCCAAGGACCAGATATGCCCACCATCAAGCAATTGCCAGCGGTGACGGAGGTCAAAGCCGAAGACGAAGTCCTGCTCAGTCAAGATGGTCTGACGAAGTCGGCCTCCGTGGGCATGCTCTTGAGTGGCACCCAGCCCGTTGTGACCGTGCCGAGCGGTTCTTTGCTCGGCCGCGTAAGCATCGGTCCGGGTGGTCCCGAACCCGTCATTGTCGGGCCGGGCCTGAACGTTTCAGCGGGAACGCTTGCCGCCACCGGGACCGACCATATCGGTTTTCCGATTCGGAGCACGTTCTCCAACAGTGACGAAGCGATCCTCAACAGTGCCGGCAGTCCTGCTCGTCTGCCCTTGTCCGCGTTGCGTGCTCTTTTTTCTGCGGGAACAAATATCTCCATCGACGCGAATGGCGTCATTGCGAGCGCAGGTGGCTCCAGCATCGGGCCGGCCGGTCCCGCCGGCGCGAACGGCGCGAATGTCTGGTCCGGTGCGGGCGGTCCACCCGCCTCTTTGGGATCGCAGGGCGACGGTTTCGTCAACGCGGCAACCGGGGACGTGTACGCGCGCGGAGCGAGCGGGTGGAGCAAAATCGGCAACATCGCCGGACCGCAAGGCCCCAGCGGTCCAGCCGGCGCGCAAGGCTCTCCGGGTTCAGCCGGGCCGAGCGGTATTGCGGGACCTCCGGGAGCACAAGGCCCGGCCGGTCCTGTCGGCCCTTCGGGGCCGGCCGGTTCCGCAGGTGCCAACGGCGCAAATGTCTGGTCGGGCACGGGCGTACCATCCGCGTCACTCGGCTTCCCGAGCGACGGCTACGTCAACGCAGCCAGCGGTGACGTCTTTCTGCGATCCTCGAGCGGTTGGAACAAAATCGGCAATATCGCGGGACCACAGGGCCCGACCGGTACTCCGGGTCAGCCGGGGCCGATCGGGCCGGCCGGATCTCCGGGGCCTCTCGGGGCACAAGGTCTGGTCGGACCTGCCGGGCCCGCAGGCCCTCAAGGTCCGGCCGGTTCGTCCACGAGCATCACCAATGCTGCTCCGGCGACGAATATCGCGGCAGGTGATCTTGTCGGCATCAGCCAGGGCGGAACCGACCACGCGATCACCTACGCGAGCTTCCTGAACGGACGGCTGATCACGGACAACGCAAATCCGAGCGCCGTCGCCATGTCGGACACCGACACGGTCTGGGTCGGTCAGGGCGGTTCGAGCAATCTCGCGGTCGGGAATCTGCTCCAGGCTGCGGCATATTTGCAGGGAAAGAGTGCGCTTTGGCCGAAGCGTCGTGTCGAAGAACCGGCGTCCACCAATCTCACATTCGCTCGACACAATCGTGCGCTCGTCTCCTTCCCCAACGGAGGAACCCTCACCGTCTCGTCCTTTTCCGATTGCGGCGACGGTTTCGACTGCGAGGTCATGAACACCTCATCAGTGATGCTTTCCTTGGGAGCCGGCATCACCTGTTTTGGTAATTCGACAATCCAGCCCAAACAGGTGGTTTCCATTCGCGGAGTCGCCTCGAACGGGGTGACCGCGGTCTACGCTCAAACGCCGCTCGCGCCAGGCATGAGCCAGTCGGTCAGTGTTGGCGCCCTGGCGAATCAGCTCGCGGCAGCGCCGTTCCCAGTCGCAGGAACGCTGACGGGTTACGGAGCCGCGCCGGCGCTGAGCTACAGCAATGATGGCGGCACGACGTGGCTTGCGTTGCCGAACGGATCGAGCGTCACTGCGACCCTGTTCTCCTTCACCAATCCGGGCTTGTCGGCGCGCAGCTCTGCAACCGTCCAAGTCAGGGACGGCAACGCGCTGACCGGCTCCTCGAACGGATTTGCCGTGGAGAGCGGCAGCTTCGGCACGCTCCCCGCATTCGCGGCGGGTCAAACCAGCTCGGTGCCATTTACCCTGGCCGGTCTCTCAACCGTCTATCTTGTGTGGTGGAACGGCGCTGAGATCGGGAGCCGGACGGCCGCGAGCGCAAGTCCAGCGACTGTGACCGCGCCGACCGCGGGCAGCTACACACTCCGGCTCTACGACGCTTCTTCGGGCGGACTTCTGCTAGCCGAAAGCGCATCGGTCACCGTGGCGTCTTCAGCCGCCGGATTAACGCTCCCCACTGTCGCCGCATCGCCGGTGCTGTATCTGGACGCTTCAAACACCGGTCAGTCGGTCGGCGCGATCACGACGGTGACCGATCAGAGCTCCGCCGGCAACGTCATATCGGTGTCTGCCGGCTCTCCGGCGTTGGCCGGGGCGGTTCAGAATGGCAAGGCCGGCATCTCGATCCCGAGCGGCACGGTATTGTCCGTTTCAGGTCCAGCAATCCACGCCTTCGAAGGCATGATGGCTCAAGCGACGGTCTTCGCTGTGCTCACGCCGCGCAGCTTCATCCCTTCCAGCAAGAGCGTCTTTCTGTCGGGCGCGCAGAACGCGACGATCGGCAACGGCGGCAACGCCGACGCAGGTCATATCTACTTCGACTACCGAAGCACGGGGGCGCAGGCACAAGCTCTGCCGACGTCGAATTCTACGTCGGTCGCGACCTCCGTCTCAGCGCCAACCCTGGGAGCCCCGTTTATCTTCGTGGGTCAAAAATCTGCTTCGAGCGGAACGGTTCAAACTTTGACCGCGATCAACTCCGATGCGCTCACACCTGCCGCCAGCACGTGCACAGGCGTTGCCTCTCCCTTCGATCGGCTTGAGATCGGTGCCATGTGGAGCGGCTCGGCATACCTCTATCCGTGCGACATGTATATTTTGGCGTTGGCCATCTACCCGGCCAAACTCTCTGCGCCTGATATCAGTGCGGTAAAGGCGGCCCTGAAATCGTATTGGGGAACGCCGTAGTGTCCGTCCTCAGTCTGATTTCGCCCGCACCGCTGAGGATCTTCCAGAGGGATACCAGAACGGGCAGCTCCTTTGGGCTCGGGGCCGGGACCGTTGCGCTAACCATTGGCCTGAATGCGCCGGTGCAGATTCTGGAGTTCCAGCTCCGGGATGCACAGGCGACCAACACGGTCCTCCTGCCCTGGACTCTTGTCGGAAGCAATCTCGCGGCCGGCTCTCAAACCGTGACGCTGACAATCCCGGCGAGGCTCGGTTGGTACCTGATTGACCTTCGCGTCAACGGGGACAGCACCACAACGGCGACGACGAATGCGGGGATCGGGGTCGGCGAAGTAGTCGCGGCCGCTGGCCAGTCACTCGTCACGGATTTCTGGAGTACGGCTGCGAGCTACGACACCTCGACCCTTGCAAGTCTCGGCGTCGTCGCCAGTCCTTACGGCTCCGCCCTCGCATCGTGGGACGGCGCGGCACTCCCGGGTGCTACCACCGCCTGGGAGGTTCCAAGTGATACCGGCACTTATCGCTCAACGTTCGCCGCGGAATTTTTACGGCTCGTCGTCGCCGCGGCCGGGGTGAATGCCGGCCTGATCGGATGCGGACATTCGGGCACGGACATCAGCACCTATTGGCTGCCCGGCATGACGGACTTCCTGCGGCTCAGCTCGCTTCTTTCGA
Source organism: Acetobacteraceae bacterium (assembly GCA_019241425.1). Lineage (GTDB taxonomy): Bacteria > Pseudomonadota > Alphaproteobacteria > Acetobacterales > Acetobacteraceae > JAFAXA01. Next base: position 4,446 of record JAFAXA010000144.1, read on the forward strand.
CCGCGGGAGGCAAGTTCGGGACTTTATCTGGTGTCAGGGTCATAATGATGCCGACGCCCGCACCGGCTCCCAGTACCATCTTACGCCAGTTGCGCAGTACACCGGTTATCTCCGTACGCTCATCGCCGGCCTGAGCGGTGCATTTTCTGCTATGCCGTTTCGGCGAATCTTTTGTTCGATACCTGCAATCGCACCAGCTGCTTCCTCTAAGTTCTTGCCGGCGGGCATAGCCGCCATCAGAGAAGCACATCTTGCCTATGTCGCCTCGGACCCGATGGCCGCCTATGTTGGCGGTTTGGACGTGGCGCTGGCCGCGGACGGCATTCATCCCAGTCAGGCGGGCAACATTACATTTGCCCGTCATTTCTATCGCGCGTTCCTGCCGCTCCTGAACCCAGCATCGTCGGGTGATCACGGTCCCATTCTGACCGGCACTCCTTGGCGCCGAAAAGGAAGCGCCACCGTAACGCTGCCCGTGCAAAATGCGGGCGGTACCGCTCTTTCGGCAGTGGGCGACGCGACATCTCAGTTTCAGGTGTTTCCATCCGGTCAGACCACGGGGGCCTTTTCCGTTTCCAGCGTCGATGTAGGGTCCGGTTCTCAGATCGTGCTTGCGCTTGCCGCTTTGCCGACCGATGGCCAGGCGCTCGATGTCTGGTATCGCCCCGCATTCGACTCCCCGGCGGCAATCTCCGGTGGGATATACGACAACAATGTCGAGGGCGGAGTCCCGGGTTCGGGAAGGCAGCTTACCATAAGCCCGGCTTGCCTTACAGTTCCCGCGCCGTCTCAGCCCTGGCATTCTCCCGTGCTTGTACAGCCAGGAGTGCCGCTTTGCGTTCGTCCGGGCGCGCTCGCGTTCACGTGCTGATCTCAAGACCGCTGCACTTCAGGATTGCCGCTGCGGCATTGATCGGGCGCCGAACCTTCTCCTCAAAATAAGCCGTGCAGAAACCACCGGTAACTCTCACTGCTGGCCCGTTCCGAACCCTGTTCGCAACAAAATAGCCAATACCGTCGTCCATCTTCGTCCTCGACTGTAAAGTAATCCCGCCTGGCGAGTGCTTCGCTGTCCGATCGCCACCACTCACCGCAAATCTGCTCTGGTCCGTCCGCTCGACAGATGCGGTGAAGACCACCGCGCCAAACGAAAGCGAGCGGAGGTCGGTTTTTTGAGGCTCCGATTGTCTCCACCGGCTTTGGAGGAGTGAGCAGCCGGGTTGGCCCAGAAAGCGACGAGGGCCAAGCTGGGTTTATCGAAATCAAAGGAGCAGTAAGGCTTTCCGCTCGTTCCGGAAGCCGGCTTTTGCTCGGAGCAAGGCGGTAAACACGCTCCACCCCTAAGCGGCTGGTTAAACAGTCGACAAGCGGGGCAAGGTAAAATTCGTCCCGTCTTTCCAATAGTTTTGCCGATGTCTGGCTGTAAGCTAAAGCCTCGGCCAAGAGCACATGAAGCCTCGCGGCTTCGATGCCGAGTCCCGGATCGATCTCCTCGATATGCTCACAAAGCAGGCGTGAAAGGTGGCAAGCGCTTCGCGATGGCTTGGCTGTTCCGGCGTGGATCACTTGAAAGCTTCCGTCCACTCTTTCAAAGCAAAGCGCAAGCTTTCTGGCACCCAAGCCCATTTGCTCCAGCTTTCGTGTGACTTTTCCTGCCAGAGTGGTGATAGCCAAGCGAACGCTCTCTGGGGTGAGCAAAGGCTCTGCAAAAGCAAGCTGCGATTCAACCGGGTCTGACCGCGATACTGAAAAAATCGGCTCGAACACCCTACCTTCTATCTGATCCAGTCGGAGGTAGAGTTCGGCCATGAATCGCTGCCCAAGCAAGGGACGTGAGATACTGACGACCTGACCGATGCGATCCAGGCCAATCTGCTTGAGAGCGTAAGCGGATCCCTCAGACACACGGAGTGCCCTCACAGGAAGGTCCGCTAGTTGCGACATGGTCTGCCCGGAGGGAACCACCGAAACGCGTTGGCCGCAAAACCGCGCAACAGCATGCGCAGCGCCGGGCGTATCGGCAATCGCCGCCTGCGCGACGAATCCGTTATCCTCCAGCCGAGTCGTGATATCGGCCAGCATACCGTGTTCTCCACCGTGGAGATGTGTGCTGCCGGTGGCGTCGATCCAGATGCCGCTTGGAGGGTCTGGTGAGGTCTGCGGAGAATATCTGAGTGCCCAAGTGGCGATGCTTCTTAAAATCTGAGCGTCTTGGGTTGCGCTGTGCGGCATGCAAATCAGGTCGGGCACGAGAGCCTTGGCTTGGGCGATACGCATGCCGACCTCGATCCCGCCTTCGCGTGCCGTTTTGTTTGCATCGAAGACAACGCGTTGTCGATTAGCCCGGTTGACGGCGACCAGAGGAGTGTCAGGCCGCGTGCCGGATGCGACACGACGTAGCCGGTCGGTCGACAGCATCGGAAACCAGAGAGAGACGACCCTGCGCATCGCAGGCCTCCACAATCCAGGAAAACGGCTCACCGCCCCGGCAACGTACGAGTTCAAGCCGCCAACGTGCTCGCGCCAGCCCGGGTATGTCGGGTGCTGCCCCGACAGGCCCGGAAGACGGCACGCTGATGATCCGCCATCTGGTAAGAGCGACGCTTGCAGCGGCCGACTTCTGCTGAGCAGCAGAACGATGCGTTCGCCGATGTATAAAGGTGAGGGTACCCGAGGCTTCTGCGGCAAGCTGCAATCGCCGGGAAGCGGTTGTCGTCATGCGACCATACAACTCGCCGACCACTCCCGCGAGTCCGGGATGACGCAGAGCTTCCTCTACAATAAGCAAAACATCTTTGCCCGCTTCGGCGTGTATCAGACGCGAAGGATGTAATCCCACACTGGCGAGTGCAGGAGCGAACAAGTCTCGGCGCGGCATAACCCACAATACCGTTCCGCGCGTTTGCGCGAGCAGACCAGCCATAAACAAAGTTGTTGTGCAATCATCGATACGGCCGTCTACAAATTCGTGCAGCGCTCCGAATGATAAACCTCCCCCCGGCAATCGGTTATCGATTGCAGGAACTCCAAACGAAAGCGGTGCGCAGTCCATTGTTCCGGAATGACACCGGTGTAGAACGGCCAAGCGGGAGCGCAGAACCTCCAGCGCTGGGGTGTTTGAAGCTGAACCCATACCCAGAACATAAAGAGAACAAGAGCAGAGTCTAGAGCGGCTTTGCCTCAAAGACTTGAGGAGATCCCGCCATTGCGCCATCATTAAGTTACCGCTATGAGTCTCACTCATAGCTGAACACGGCACTCCAACCCTTTGATTTGAAGAGTGCCGGGCGTATTCCGCAGAACTGAGCGCCGTGCTACCCCCGCCATCATGCAGCACCTTGTGTCCGCATGTTGAAACGCCTGTTCCGGCACCCGGGCCTGCAAGTCAGGTTTGTTCGCGTCTTGGGAGCCTATCTCTCGTTTACGATCCGCACGACCAAATGGCAGTTCGAGGGCATGGATCACCTCGCCCGCTACGCCGTTGCGGGTTCTCCTCTCATCATCGCATTCTGGCATGACTGCCTGCCTCTGATGCCGGCATTGTGGCTCAGGGAACAGCTGCTTCCCGGCCGACCGTCCACCGCCCGCGAAGCGCATATTCTGGTCAGCCAGCATCGTGACGGGCAGTTCGTCGGCGCGGTCATGCAGCGTTTCGGCGTGGGAGTCGTTCAGGGTTCGTCGTCCCGCGGCGGTGCTGCCGGCCTGAGACAGCTGATCCGGCTACTCGGCCAAGGCCATTATGTTGTAATAACGCCGGATGGTCCGCGCGGACCCCGCCACGTCGCTGCTCCGGGCGTTGCTCAACTCGCTGCGCTCTCGCAGGTTGCCGTCCTGCCCTGCGCCGCACAGACCACCAAGCGTTTCACCCTCGACACGTGGGATAAAATCGCTATTCCGAGGCCGTTTGCGCGCGGCGCCATCATTTGCGAACCGGCGGTTTCCGTGGATCGCGAGAATTGGTCCGGCGCACTGGCCACCATCACCGCGGCACTGGATGCGGCCGCGGAGCGCGCCGATCGGCTGTGCGCGTGAGTGCGCTCGGGCGTGCTTGGGCGATAGCGACGACCTTGGCGGAACCGGGTCTTCGCATCATGCTCGCGCGGCGGCTTCGGCGAGGCAAGGAGATACCGGGCCGCTTGCTAGAGCGTCGGGGCATCGAGCGTTGCCCCCGTCCTGAGGGCCCGATCGCTTGGGTCCATGCCGCGAGCGTCGGCGAGACGGCATCTATCCTGCCGGTCATCGAAAAGCTCGGCCAGTATGCGCCGGACCTCAGCATTCTGCTTACCACAGGAACGGTGACCTCCGCGCATTTGCTCGAGGCCAGATTTGCGGATCCCGCCTTCCCGAAACGTGTTCTGCATCGCTTCATGCCGCTCGACGTTCCTCGCTGGACGAACCGTTTTCTCGATCACTGGCGGCCGTCCGTGGCGGCTTTCACCGAAAGCGAGCTCTGGCCGAACATGCTGCATGGGTGCCGGGCGCGCGGCATTCCCGCGCTCCTCATCAACGGGCGCATGTCGGCCCGCAGCTACGCCGGATGGCGGCGCCTGAGAGGCTTTGCGCGTGAGATCCTTGAAAGCTTTGCAAGCGTTCAAGCCCGCACCGAACAGGATGCATGTCGGTTTCGGGCGCTCGGCGCTCAACGCGTGGTGCTTGCGGGTGATCTCAAATTCGCGTCTGCGCCGTTGCCAGTCGACGAAACGGAGCTGGCCGAACTCCGGTCGCGGATTGGGGCGAGACCCGTTTGGACAGCCGCAAGCACGCATCCCGGCGAAGAGGACATTGTTGCCCAGGTTCACGGCGCTCTTGCGGTGGATCATCCGGACTTGCTCACGATCATCGTTCCCCGCCACCCGGCGCGGGCCGGGAGTATCAGAGCAAATCTCGGCTCGTTGCGGGTTTCATTAAGGAGCGCGGGGGAGCCACCGCCGGACCGGGACGGCATTTGGATCGCAGACACGATCGGCGAATTAGGGCTGTTCTACCGTGTCAGTCAGGTCGTCTTTGTTGGGCGCAGCCTGAAGGCGCCCGGAGGCGGCCAGAACCCGTTGGAGGCGGCACGCCTCGGCTGCGCGATCGCAGTCGGTCCATGGACACAGAATTTCGCCGAAGCGGTGCAGACACTCGCCGCCGCGGGCGCCCTGACGCAGGTTCAGGACGCGGCATCGCTGGGCGCTTGGGTCGGCAACATGCTGGGCGACGCTTCGCGTCGGGCTGAAGTCGGTTCGGTCGCCGCCGAAGTCTCGCGGCGGTATGCCGATTTGCCCGAGAAAGCCGCGCGGGAACTCCTTGCGTTGATGAAGTAGATGTGGAGAGCGCCTGGTTTCTGGACCCATGGACGTGGCAACATTCTGGGCAGATTGATGGCCCCGATTGCGTTCGTGACAGCCGCGATGACTGCGCATCGTGCGGCCCGGCCAGGATGGCGCGCGCCGGTCCCGGTGATTTGCTGCGGCAATGTGACGGTCGGCGGAGCCGGTAAAACAACGCTTGCCCTCGATCTCGGCCGGCGCCTCGTAAGCGCCGGATTTGCTCCGCACTACCTGTTACGCGGCTACGGCGGGAGCGCGCGTGGGCCCTATCGTGTTGCGGGCGCGGACCCCGTCTCCGTTGCAGGAGACGAAGCGTTGCTTCTGTCCCAGGTCGCGCCGGCCTGGATCGGCGCCAATCGGATCGCCAGCGCAAGCGCCGCCATCGGCTCGGGCGCGAACGTGCTGGTCATGGATGACGGGCTGCAAAATCCATCCCTGTGCAAGGATTTGACGTTTCTCGTCGTTGACGGGGCGTTCGGCTTCGGCAACGGACGCGTGATGCCCGCGGGGCCGCTGCGGGAACCGGTGAGCGCAGCGGCCGCGCGTTCCCACGCCCTGGTGTTGATCGGTAACGCCACGCCGGCCGCGAAAACCGCACTGCCCCGCGATCTGCCGGTTCTCGGAAGCCGCCTCGTTCCGGAGCCGGCGTCTTATGCCCTGGCGGGAAAGCGAGTGTTGCCGTTCGCGGGGATCGGACTGCCCGAAAAGTTTTTCGCAACGGTCGCGGAGGTTGGCGGGGTGAGTGTCGGGGCACGATCCTTTCCGGATCATCACGCCTATCGGGACCGCGAAATCATCGAGATCCTCGAAGACGCGCGCCGCGCCGAAGCTGTTGCAGTCACAACCGCCAAGGACTTCGTGCGGATTGCGCCGCGGCTCCGAACCGAAATCGCTGTCATACGCGTCACCTTGGAGTGGCAGGATGAGGCCGCGCTGGACGCATTGCTGCGATCTGTGGTCGGCGGACCCGGCTCAAAACGGTAGATCGCCCTGCGCCGTCGGCGATCTCCCGTCGATTGTCGCTCGCGCATCGCCATCGGCAAGACACAGCCGGATCGCCATACCGGAGCGGAGCACTCTCGCGCGCGTGATGGGGTGGTCCGCGACGTCGTAGATCAGCGCGTATCCCCGACGAAGGACAGCCTCGGGCGACAGCGCTTCCAGCCGGGCGATCCCGGAGCCGAGGCGAGCAGCGCAGTCGCGGATTGCGCCGCGAATGGCAGTTTCGGACAGCCGTGCCATTTGCTCGCCGGCGTGCCGGCGAATGCCCGACATCGCGTGTCGCGTGCTGCCGCCGAGCGCTGCGGCCGCAAGCCGAAGCGCGGCTCCCTTCGCGGCGATGGCCTGTGTCGGCGGGGGAAGCCGGCCACGTTGCTCCATCTCCGATTGCTTGAGCCCGAGCAGGTTGGGCGTGGCAAATAGAAGCCGGCGGAACCCGTTCTCCAGTCGCTGCTTTGAAACATCAACGATAACGCGCAAGGACGGGATCGCGCGTACGGCCTGCTCCAGTTCGCCCCGCCGCTTTGCGAACGACGTCCGCATGCTCAGCGAAAAACGGTCGGATCGATCGTCCAATCGCTGCCGCGCCGTGCCGATCAGCATCGGTAGGTCGGGCATGCCTCGTTCGGCGCTGCCGAGCCGGAGTCGGTTTTGCTGCGTGTGTGCCGTGAGCCCGCTCACCAAGCGCGACGCGTTCTGTTGCACCATGCCGAGCAGCTCGGTTCGGGCGGGAACCGCGAGTTCCGCTGCCGCGGTAGGCGTCGGCGCACGGCAGTCCGCGACGAAATCGATGAGCGTCGTGTCCGTTTCGTGCCCGACTGCCGAGATCACCGGAATACGGCAAGCGGCCACGGCTCGGATCACCTCCTCCTCGTTGAACGGCATAAGGTCTTCGAGGCTGCCGCCGCCCCGGGCGACAACCAGCACATCCGGGCGGAGCATGCCCGTTTGCGCGTCAAACCCCCGAATCGCCGCAGCGATGCGCGCGACCGCCCCTTCGCCCTGCACCGGTACGGGCCATAAAACGATGTGACGCGGAAAACGGCGCGCGATGGTGGTGCGGATGTCCTGAATGACGGCGCCCCGTTCAGATGTGATAACGCCCACGATCGACGGGAGCAGAGGAAGAGGACGCTTTCGCGACGGCTCGAATAGGCCCTCGGCCCGAAGCCGCTTGCGCAGCATCTCGATGCGCGCCAGCAGCGCGCCGGCCCCGGCATACTCCAAGCGCTCAACGACGAGTTGGTAGCAGGAGCGTTCCGGGTAGGACGACAGGCGGCCGGTGGCGATGACCTCCACGCCATTTTCCGGCGCCATACCCAGGCGGTATGCCCCGGATTTCCAGATCAGGGCCCCGAGCTTCGCCCCCTCATCCTTCAGCGAGAAATAGAAGTGCCCGGAGCTGTGCCGCTTCAATTCGGTGATCTCGCCGCGCACGCGCACGCGCGAGAAGGAGTCCTCCAGCCTTCGCTTCACCGCGCCGGAGATTTCGGAAACCGTGAACTCCGGCAAGTTGGAGGCAGTCGGAGGCCTGATGTCGTCCATGCCTGAAGCCTATGCTACAGCGCGGCTCGATGATGAAGGGCCGATGCCCGGCTGTTCAGCATATTAGAGGTGGGCTCATGCGGGTTCTGGTGGTCGGCTCCGGAGGCCGAGAGCATGCGCTGTGCTGGAAGCTGTCGAGCAGCCCGCTTCTCGGTCAGCTTTGGTGCGCGCCGGGCAATCCGGGAACGGCCCGAGTCGCAACAAATATCGGGATTGATGCTCTGAATATCCCCGCGCTGGTCTCGTTCGCGCGCGAGAACGCGATCGATCTCGTAATACCCGGGCCGGAGGCGCCGCTGGTTGCCGGCCTCGCGGATGCCATGCAGGCGGCCGCCATCGCCTGTTGCGGACCGAGTGCCGCTGCGGCGCGGCTGGAAGGCAGCAAAAGTTTCGCCAAGGAGATCGCCGACGCTGCCGGCATCCCGACCGCGTTGTGGGAGCGGTTCGACGACGCGGAAGCTGCCCGTGCCTTCGTGCGCCGTCGCGGCGCGCCGGTGGTGGTGAAGGCCGACGGTCTCGCGGCGGGCAAGGGCGTGGTGGTGGCCGCCTCCGAGGCGGATGCGCTCGCGGCCATCGATGCAATCATGACAGAACGCGTCTTCGGAGACGCGGGCGCGGCGGTCGTCCTTGAGGAATGCCTGGTCGGGGAAGAAGTGTCGGTATTCGCCCTCTGCGACGGCGAGACGGCTGTGCCGCTCGGCATCGCGCAGGACCACAAGCGCGCGGGCGAGGGTGATACCGGCCCGAATACGGGCGGCATGGGCGCCTACACGCCGCCGCCCGCGTTCGGTCAGGAGCTACAGGACCGGACGATGGAGGGCTTCGTCCGGCCGGCGCTGGCCGAAATGGCGCGACGGGGTACGCCGTTTCGGGGCGTGCTGTTCGTGGGACTCATGCTGACCCATGAAGGCCCGAAGCTGATCGAGTTCAATGTCCGGTTCGGCGATCCCGAATGTCAGGCCTTGCTGCTGCGACTGCGCTCCGACCTCCTGTCCGCGCTTCAGGCGGCGTGCGCGGGAGAGCTGGAGCGGGTCGCGCCGGATTGGAGCGATGGAAGCGCGGTCGCCGTCGTGCTCGCCGTGCGCGGTTATCCCGGGCGTCCGGAGCGGGGCTCGCGGATCGGTGATCTGGCGCGGGCAGAAACGGTTCAGGGTGCGCGGATCTTCCACTCCGGAACGGACGTGACCCCCGACGGCCAGCTCATCGCCAGCGGCGGCAGGGTGCTGACAGTTTGCGGAACCGGCGCCGATCTTGCCGCCGCGCGCCGGTCTGCCTATGCCGCTATCGGCGCGATCGAGTGGCCGCAAGGTTTTTACCGGCGGGATATCGGCGGCCGCGCTCTCCGGGCGACCTGACGCGGCTTGCACCGCCAATTTTGTTTCAGAGTTTCCGATTCGTCGTTGTAAGACCGCGGTGAGACGGCAAGCCTCTAACCAAGCCGTCCAGCACCGGGGGGATGTTCAACGATGAGGTTATATCGCATGAGCGGAGCGTCGACGGCGCTCGGCACCTGGCTCGTCCTCGCATCGAGTCTGCACGCCCAGACCGTCGGCCCGGATTACCCCGTGCCGCCGTCGATCGAATACGGCGATCTTTATACGGACGTCGAACTGGCCTCCATCTTTCCGGACAGCAAGACCTTTCCCGATCTGATACCGAACACGACGCCTTCCGCTATTCTGGCGGCCTATGATGCGGCGAAAACAGCCCCGGGGTTCAGCCTCACGAACTTTGTCGCTGAGTATTTTTCGGCGCAGCCTGTGCCGGCCGGGCCGACCGTCAACCCGGCGTCCAGCAATCAGCATCTGCTCGACTACGTCGCGAGTCTCTGGCCTGTGCTCGAGCAATCGACGACGTCGGTGCCGCCCTATTCGACCCTGCTGCCATTACCTTACCCGTATATCGTGCCGGGCGGCCGTTTCCGCGAAGTCTATTACTGGGACTCGTTCTTCACGATGGTCGGGCTCGAGGTCGACGGGCAGCATGAGCTTGCGACCGACATGCTGAAGGACTTCGCCTATGAGATTGATAAGTATGGCCACATCCCGAACGGTAACCGCAGCTATTATCTGAGCCGCTCGCAGCCGCCGTTTTTCTCGCTGATGGTGGACCTGATCGCGCAAGTGGATGGTGCCGCAACCTATGTGACGTACCTGCCGGAGCTTCAGGCGGAGTACGACTACTGGATGCAAGGCGAGAAGGATGCGCTGCCCGGCCGGGCTTCGCGCAATGTCGTCCGGCTGCTGGATGGGAGCGTTCTGAATCGCTATTGGGACGAGCGCGGCGCACCGCGCGACGAATCATACAAGGAGGATGTGCAGACCGCATCGCAGTCCTCGCGCCCGGCCGCCGAACTCTGGCGGAACCTGCGCGCGACGGCAGAATCGGGGTGGGATTTCAGCTCGCGCTGGCTCGCCGACGATCGGAGCTTGACGACGGTCCAGACTCTAGGGCTGCTGCCGCCGGACCTGAACAGCCTGCTCGTCCATCTCGAACAAACGCTCTCCCGAGCCTACGCGCAGCAGGGCGACAATGCGCGAGCCACGGATTACGCAGCGCGGGCACAGAGCCGGATCGACGCGATCCGCCGCCTGATGTGGGACGACGCGGACGGCGTATTCACGGATTATCTGTGGCGCCGGGGCAAGACCACCGGGAAGGTCACGGCCGCGACGGTGGTGCCGCTCTTCCTCGCTGTGTCCTCCTCCGAACAGGCGCAGGCGGTCGCGGCGACGATCAGCGGCAAGCTGCTGGAAGTCGGCGGCCTCGCGACGACGTTGGTCAATAGCGGCCAGCAATGGGACTCGCCGAATGGCTGGGCGCCGCTTCAGCTCATGGCAGTGGTCGGATTGCTGAGATACGAGTATTCCGATCTCGCCAAGGACGTCGCCACGCGATGGGTCAACAAGACGATCGCCGGGTTTCAGCAGCAAGCGAAGCTGGTCGAGAAATACAACGTGACGACGACGGGTGGTGACGCGGGCGGGGGCGGCGAATACGCGACGCAGATCGGCTTCGGCTGGACGAACGGGGTTCTGCTGGCTCTGACGGCGTTGTACCCGGACCTGAAAGCCGCCGCGGAAGCCGCGACGCCCAACCCGCAGATGGCGACGGCGCAGTAGTTCGAAAGCAGAGGGTGAGGGCAGGCGCGTCTGGCTATGCGCCTGCCCTTCCTACGAGTTGCGTTACACGCGCCAGACCGCGATGCGGGCCGCGCCGTGCGCGCGGTCGGAGAGCAGCCTCATTGCGGGAAGCGCTTCCCCGCGGCCGATCTCTGCGAATATCAGGGTGCCCGACGCCAGCCATCCACCATCGGCGAGTTTGGCGACGGCGCGCGGCAGAAGGTCCCGCCCGTAGGGAGGATCGAGAAACACAATCCGAGAGGGAGACGGGGCGGGCGGGGCAACCAGCACGTCGGCGGCGATCACCCGGCTCCGGTCTTCCACGCGGCATTTCTGGACGTTCGCCCTGAGCGCCGCGAGTGCCGCGGGGTGGTTTTCCATAAATGTCGCGTGTCCGGCGCCGCGCGACAGCGCTTCCAATCCGAGTGCGCCCGTTCCCGCAAAAGCGTCGAGCACCGCCGCGTCGTCGAGCAACGCCCGGCCGCCCCAGGCGGCGTGGATCAGCATATCGAAGATCGCTTGCCGGACGCGGTCGGCGGTGGGCCGGGTCGATTGACCGGGCGGCGCGGCGAGCGCGCGTCCCCGCAGCGATCCGCCGATGATCCGCATTCAGCGCGAGAGCGTGTGGCGGAACGCCGAGGGGAGTTGTTCCCTGAGCACCTTTCCCGTGACCTCCTCAACAGCGCCGCGCGGCAGGGCGCCGAGTTGGAAAGGTCCATAGGATATCCGGATCAGCCGCGTGACGCGGAGACCGAGATGCATCATGAGCCGTCGCACCTCGCGGTTCTTGCCCTCGCGCAGCGCAACCGCGAGCCAGGCATTCTCGCCTCGGCGCGAATCTACGCCCGCCTCCACCGGTCCGTATCGGGTTCCCTCGACCGTCGCTCCCGACGCCAGGTTCGCCAGCGCCCGCTCGTCCACGTGGCCCCAGACGCGCACGCGGTAGCGCCGAATCCATCCGGTCTCCGGCAACTCCAGGACGCGCGAAAGGGCGCCGTCATTGGTCAGCAGCAGCAAGCCTTCGCTGGTCAGGTCGAGGCGTCCGACGCTGATGACCCGCGGCAAGCCGGGCGGCAGATGATCAAACACGGTCGGCCGGCCTTCCGGATCGCGATGCGTCGTGACCAGCCCGTCCGGTTTGTGGAATCGCCAAAGCCGGGTGCGTTCGGGCGCTGCAATCAGACGGCCGTCGAGTTGCACGAGATCGCCTTGGGAGACGAACGTGGCGGGATGCGTCACCGGAACGTTGTTGAGCCTGATCCGGCGGTCGTCGATCAACCGTTCCGCGTCGCGCCGGCTTGCGACGCCGGCCCGCGCCAGCCATTTGGCGATACGCTCGCCTCCGGGCCGGTCATCGACCGGCTCCGCCATCACCGGCACGCCGCGACGAAGGCCGCGAAGATACGGCGGTCGGCCTGGTCGATCAGAAACTCCGGATGCCATTGCACGCCGAGGCAGAATCGGAAGCGCCGGTCCTCGATGCCCTCGATCACGCCATCCGGCGCGCGCGCGTTGACGACCGCGAACGCGCCTGGGTCGCGGACCGCCTGATGATGCGACGAATTGACTTCCATCCTGGTCGCGGTGGTGACGCCGTGCAGCAGAGTGCCGGGTGCGATCGTAACCAAATGACCCGCCTGATGGCGCGGGTTCGGCTGCTCGTGCTCGATCGCGTCCGGCACGCTGTCCGGGATGTGCTGAACGAGGGTTCCGCCGACGGCGACTGCCAGGAGCTGCTGGCCGCCGCAGATCCCGAGTACGGGCATGTCACGGGCGAGGGCCCCGCGCACGAACGCCAGCTCCGCCGCGGTGCGGCTCTCCTTGAGGCTGACCGCCGCGTGGCGATGGTCGTCGCCATAGAGCGCCGGGTCGATGTCGAAAGCGCCCCCGGTCACGACCAGGCCATCGAGCCGGTCCAGATAGGCGTCGGCGAAGCGGTCCAGATGCGGCAAAGCCACAGGAAGGCCGCCCGCCGCGGCGATCGCTTCGGCATAATTGGTGCGGAGCGCGTACCAAGGATAGTTGGAATAGCCGCCCGGCTGCTCGGCATCGAGGGTCACGCCGATCAGCGGCCGTCTCTCCTGATCGACGCCGGCGACGGTTGCGTTGCTGGTCATGCTCGTTGCTAGACCGCGGTGCGCGCGCTCTGCAAGAAGCGCCTATGACGGCGATGGACGTGGCACTGGAGGAGGCGAGGGCCGCCGCCCGGCGCGGTGAGGTGCCGGTTGGCGCGGCCGTGCTCGATCGCCAGGGCGCTGTTCTGGCACGCGCCGGAAACGAAACGGAAGCGCGCCGGGATGCGTCGGCTCATGCCGAGATGCTCGCCTTGCGGCGGGCGGCAAGCGTGATCGGCGCGCCTCGCCTGATCGGCTGCGATCTCGTCGTCACGCTGGAGCCGTGCCCGATGTGCGCGCAAGCCGCCAGCCTGTTCCGGGTGCGCCGGGTTGTGTTCGGCGCCTATGATCCGAAAGGGGGCGGGGTAGAGCACGGCGCGCGGGTGTTCGGCGCGGCCTCTTGTCACCACTGGCCGGAGGTGATCGGCGGCGTCCGGGAAAGCGAGGCCGCGGCGTTGTTGAAAGCCTTCTTCTTGGCGCGTCGCTAAAGCGGTTTGCTGGCGCGCTCGATCAGCTTGCTGAGGAAGCCGGCTTTCTTTTGTTTCGGCGGTTCTGCCGCTTTCTGTCTGGATCGATCCTCGGCGATCCGGTCCTTTTCTTTCATAGCCAGCCATTTCTCGAGGCTCACTCCCGCCTTCGCGGCGCGTTTCGCCTCGTAGGCACGCTGCCCTTCCGTTAGCTGTTTGCTGTTCATGCGCCCTGTCCCGGCGAGACATCCACACGCCAACCCAGCTCCCGCTGCTCGCCAGGCGGGATGTGCATGAGGCCCGGCTTGGTATCGAACGGGCCGTCGAAGCCCTCCGGACTGGCGAAGCCGTGCCACGGCTCGATGCAAAGGAAGCCCGCGCCCCCCGGCTTCGACCAGATCCCGAGTTGCTTAAAGCCGTCCCAACTGATGAGGATGCCGAGATGGCCGGGCGCCTCGAAACGAACGGACCGGCTGTTCGGGTCGAGCAGGATGATCGCGTCGTCGGCGAAAAGGGCCTCGTGCAGCGCCAGGCGGCGTTCCGCGATGGGCGTGGGTTCCGGCTGCGGACGAAGCAGCCCTCCCGTCAGCCGCCAGACCGGCTCGGTCTCGTCCCGTTCGAATGTCAGCCGATGTGCTTCTTTCGGCTCAGTGCCGACCAAGGGCCAGACGAAGGCCGGGTGTGCGCCGAGCGATGCGGGCAAGACCGCCGGCCCCGTGTTGCTCACCGCGTAGCGGACCGACAGACCGTGTGCATCGAGGCGGTAGGCGATCTCCAGCCGGAAGCCGAATGGATAAATGGCACGGCTTTCGGCGTCGTCGGCCAGCGCGAGACGGCACGAATCGGGCGCGGCGTCCATCCACGCGAAGGTGCGGTCGCGCGCGAAACCATGCTGAGTCATACGGAAAGTCTCACCGTCGACCGAGAGACGGTCCTCCTTCATTCGTCCGACGATCGGGAACAGAACGGGCGCGTGGCGCGGCCATTCCGGTCCGGCCTGCCAGACCAATTCCTGCCCGTCCGCGTTCTGCAAAGAGCAAAGCTCGGCGCCCGCCGCCTTTACGCGGGCAGTCAGGCCGCCTTGGCGGAGGACGTGGATGTCACCTACGACCATGGATCGTGCCTCGCGGAACGGCCGGGCCGGCGTTTCAGACGAGTGGTCGGAGTGAGAGGATTCGAACCTCCGGCCCCTGCGTCCCGAACACAGTGCTCTACCAGGCTGAGCTACACTCCGGCCGAGCGGGCGCATATAGCGGCCCCGGACCGGGGCGGCAAGCTACAGCCGGGCCGAAACCGCGGCCTGCGCCGCCGTGAGCGTCTGCAATCTGGCGAGCAGCGGCTCAACCCCGTCGACGACCTCGAAGAGCCGCCGGACGTCGGCCTGCGCGAACCCGGCGGCGATGGCTGCTTCAATCATTCCGAGCAGGGGCGCGGCCGATCCCGCAATGTCGCATAGCAAAA
Source organism: Acetobacteraceae bacterium (assembly GCA_019241425.1). GTDB lineage: Bacteria > Pseudomonadota > Alphaproteobacteria > Acetobacterales > Acetobacteraceae > JAFAXA01. The sequence goes on from JAFAXA010000144.1 coordinate 19,466, forward strand.
TCGGCTTGTCGTGCAGACCGAGTTGCCGCCAGGTGATGATCTCGATCGTTTCATCGAGCGTGCCGAGGCCGCCGGGCAAGGACACGAACGCGTCGGCCTCGTCAAACATGCGACGCTTGCGGCTATGCATGCTGTCCGTCACCACCAGCTCGGAGGAAGCGGAGAAGGCGATCTCACGCCGCTCCAGGAAATCCGGGATGACGCCGACCACCCTGCCGCCTGAGCCGAGCACCGCATCGGCGACGGCGCCCATCAGCCCGATACTGCCGCCGCCGAACACGAGGGTCATGCCGGCGCGCGCCAGCCCGCGGCCCAACGCCGCCGCCGCTTCGCGGTAAACCGGGTCCTTCCCGGGCTGCGCGCCACAGAACACGGCCACGCTTCTGATCTCAATCATACGGTCCCTTGGTCGGCTTTGCCCCGGTTTGCCCATCGTGACCGCGTTTGTCATGACAATTCTTGACCAGCGCGACAGTGTTCGTGCGTAACTCGCGGATGGAACGACATGGCGGGAAGCAGAAAACGATGCGTATTGCGATGCCGGTTATCGGTGGCGTGCTGTTGTTCGCGACGGTCGCCGTTGCCGTGAGGGCCGCGCCCGCGGAAACGGAGCCGAACATCATCGAAATGCGTCAAACCGGTTACGATCTGGTGCAAGGCACCGTGACCGGCATCAAGGAGGCCGTCGCAGCCAAGGCCGATCCCAAGCCGTATGCGGACGGCGCGGCGGCGATCGCACGCTGGGGCAAACTCATCCCGCTGTTGTTTCCGAAGGGCAGCGACACCGGCAACAACACCAAGGCAAAGCCCGAGATCTGGTCGGATCGCGCCGGCTTCGAGAAGGCGGCGTCGAACATGAACGAGGCCGCGAGCAAGCTCAGCGAGATCGCCAAGACCGGGAACGTCGAGGGCTTCGCCGCGCAGTTCAAGGTTCTCGGGGACGCGTGCGGCGCCTGCCACAAGCAATACCGGTATCGCACGTCCTGACGTTCAGGAGCGGGTCGCGACGAAGGTCACGAGCGCTGCTGCGCACAGCAGGATAACGGTCGCGAGCCACCCGCTCCTCATGCGCGGCCGGCCGATTTCGGGCGGCAGGCGTTTGCTGCCCGTAATCATCGGGCGGAGCAAATTCTGTCCCTTCAGAAGCGCGTAGGCAGCGACGGCGAGGACGTGCAGGATGACCGCCGCGAGTATAAGATTGAAGATGACGCTGTGCAGCTCGCTCAATCTGTCGCTGGTTGCGCGACTGACCGAAGTCGCGAGCGATCCGTTGACGTCGTAGTCGTCGAACGTGTTGGTGAACAGTCCGGTCACCGTCTCCGCGGCGAGCAGGGCGAGCATCAGCAGCACCATCCAGCCTCCGGCCGCGTTGTGGCCGATCTGAATGTCGGGCTCCCGCCGGGTAAACCCGCCCAGATGGTGCAACGCCGCCAGCGGGCTTGCGAGAAATGCCGAGAAGCGCGCGGTGTCGCTGCCGACCAAACCCCAGACCAGACGAAACAACAGCGCCGCCAGGATGGTGTAGCCCGACAGTATATGAACTTGCATGGCGCCCGTTTCGGCGGTTCGCCAGCAGATCAACACGAGCGCAACGATTCCCCAGTGAAAGATCCGGGTCGGGGCATCCCAAACCTTTACCCGGGACTGCGCTCGGCGCGTGCCTTCACCGGTCGCGGGCGTGACGGTCGGCGGATTGTGATCCATTCATCCGGTGTCCTGTTCCGAGAGGGCACAACCCTTGCCGGGCCGCATCAGAGCCTCCATAACGCGGCCTCTCCCGGTCAAGCTCAGGATTAGGTGCCAGCCACCCGCCGATGTCTTTCGCCGAAACCTTGCGCCTTGTCCTCGCGCCGCCGCATCCCGCCGGGCGGCCCTTCATCTTCGGCGGGGTGATCGCCGCGGTGATCGGATTGCTGTTCGGCCAGGGCTGGCTGTTCTGGCTGGCGATGCTGTTCACCGCTTTTTGCTTCTACTTCTTTCGGGATCCCGAGCGGGTGCCGCCTGGCCGGTTTGGCAGCGTGGTCGCGCCGGCGGACGGCATTGTATCCTCCGTCCTCCCGGCCGTTCCCCCATCCGAACTGGGGCTTGGTCCGGCGCCTCGATGGCGGGTCAGCATCTTCCTTTCGGTCATGGATGTTCACGTCAACCGCATCCCGGCGGACGGCACGGTGACGCGCATCGCTTACCGCCACGGCCGGTTCGTCAATGCCAGCCTCGACAAGGCGAGCGCGGATAATGAACGCAACGCGATCGCGATCCGGCTGCCCGACGGCCGTGAACTCGCGGTGGTGCAGATCGCCGGGCTGATCGCGCGCCGGATCGTCTGCGCCGTGCGCGAGGGGGATGCGGTTTACGCGGGCGCGCGGTTCGGCATCATCCGTTTCGGTAGCCGGACCGATCTGTATTTGCCGGAGGGGGTGCGGCCGCTGGTCGCCGAGGGACAGACCATGATTGGGGGCGAGACCGTGCTCGCGGAACTCGGGGGATGAGGGTGATGCCGGACGGCCCGGTGCCGGATCGGGGCGCTTTCCGCATCCGCCGCCTGCGGCGCCGTTTTCGGCAGCGGGTGCGGCCGCGCTTCCGCGGGCCCTCCTTCAATCGCATCATCCCGAACCTGATGACGATGCTCGGCCTGTGTGCCGGGCTGACCTCGATCCGCTTCGCGCTGGAGGGCCGGTTCGGCCATGCGGCGGTCGCGATCACGGTTGCGGGCTGCATAGACGGTCTGGATGGGCGGCTCGCCCGGCTGCTGAAGGCGGTGTCCCGCTTCGGCGCCGAGTTCGACAGCCTCACCGACTTCCTGTGCTTCGGCGTCGCCCCGGCCTTTGTCATGTATCTGTGGTCGCTCGACCGGGTGCGGGGCTTCGGGTTCGTTCCCTGCCTCATTTTCGCGGTCTGCATGGCGCTCCGGCTCGCCCGGTTCAACGCCGCGATGGAAGGCGCGCCGGCGCCGGCCTACGCCTACAGCTTCTTTACCGGGGTCCCGGCGCCGGCCGGTGCGGGCATCGTGCTGCTGCCGCTGTTTCTGGGCCTCGAGGCTCGCGAGCAGGGCTGGCACTGGCTGGCCGTGATCGCCGGGCACCCCTTGTCCGCGGCCGTCATGCTGGTCGGCGCGGGTCTGCTCGCCGTGTCGACGCTGCCGGTCTGGAGCTTCAAGAACTTCAAGATTCCAGCCCAATACGTGCTGCCGATGCTGCTCGGCACCTGCACCTTCGTGTCCGTTCTAGTGGCCGATCCTTGGATGGCCCTGGCAGCCGCGGGCATCATTTATCTCTGCATGCTGCCGTTCAGCGTGCGGAGCTTTCGCCGGCTTCGGAACGAGGCCGAGCGTCAAGGCGGATTGGAGGACGAATGACGGCGGAAACACACAAGCACGCTTGCCTCATTTCGGAGGAAGAGTTGCGAACGACGATGGCCCGGGAGTTGCCTGAGTGGACGGTCGCGGATGGGAGCATCCGCCGCGTGTATCGCACCCATGGTTGGAAGAGCACGCTCATGCTGGTCACCACGGTCGGCCATTTGGCCGAGGCAGCGTGGCACCATCCCGATATGCTGGTGCGCTACGGCGAGGTCGAGGTGCGGCTCTCGACGCACAGCGAAGGTGGGGTCACGGCGAAAGACCTGGCGCTGGCGGGCATCATCGAGGAGGTCGTGCTGTGGAGGCCCGGCGGACTGTCCGGCTCGCCGCTGGACGGCACGCCGACGGACCCGCGCTACGCGTACGTGAAATACGAAACTGAGCCGGGCACCCCGCCAGCGTCCTCGCCGGGGTCGCCCGCCCAGTAGCCTGACCGAGCGCCTCGCCTCGCAATCAAGCTGGTGCTCCGGGGTGTGTCGCTGAGCCTGTGGAACCTCCGCGACGGCGCGGTGACGGGCCGCTCACGCCGTCCTCCCCGATCGCTGTAGCCAAGCTGGCTGGGCAGGCGAAATCGCCACCGCCGCCGACAATGGAGCTGACGCTCGGCGCCCCGCCGCGACGGCACACCGGAACCGGGCCGCCACAACACTGAGCGGCGCCGGAACGGCTCGTGCGCGCATAACCTGCGATAATACCCCGGTCTGGATGGTAGCGGCGGACGGATTTGAACCGCCGACCAAGGGATTATGATTCCCCTGCTCTACCGCTGAGCTACGCCGCCATCTCTCCGGAGGGCGCGGGAGATAGCGCCCCCGCCAACCGTCCGTCAACTGCGCTCCCAGCCGGAGGCGGGGGGCAAATAAAGCCGCCGCCGAGAATACGTTGTCCATCGTAGAACACGCAGGCCTGACCCGGGGCGGCCAGCGTTGGGATCGCGAGCGTCACCTGCGCTCCGTTGCCGGGGGTGGCTCCCACGGTCGCGTCCTGGAGGGCCGCCCGCGCCCGCAGCTTCACCCGGCACGGCCCGGGCGCGGAGGGCCGGTCCGCCAGCCAGTTCACGTCCCGTAGCGTGACCCCCGTGCTGCCGCCCGTTGCCGGTCCGGCCAGCACCTGGTTACGCGCCGGGTCGAGACCGACCACGACCCGCCGATCGCCGCTCCGGGTCTGCGCCGCCGGTCCGAGGCGCTTCGCTTGGCCGACCGTATATCGGGCGAGCCCTTCGTGGCGGCCGATCACGCGGCCATCCTCCGCGACGATCTCTCCCGGGCGCAGCGACTCCGGACGCATCCGGCCGACCACGTCGGCGTAGTTGCCGCTCGGCACAAAGCAGATGTCCTGGCTGTCGGGCTTAGCCGCGACGGGCAGCCCGAGGCGGGTTGCCTCCCCCCGCACAGCCGCTTTGGCCGGCACCGTTCCGAGCGGAAACAGCGCGAAGGCCAGTTGCTCGCGCGTTGTCGCGAACAGGAACCAGCTCTGGTCGCGGGCCGGGTCGGCGGCGCGCAACAGCCATGGGCCGTCCGGCCGATCAACCCGACGCACGTAGTGGCCGGTCGCCAGACGCTCGGCCCCGAGATCCCGGGCGAGCGCGTAGAGGTCGGTGAACTTGACGCTCTGATTGCAACGGACGCAGGGCACCGGCGTTTCGCCCGCCGCGTAGCTGTCCGCGAAGTCGCGAATGACGGCCTCCCGGAAGCGGGCCTCGGCGTCGATCACGTAGTGCGGAATGCCGAGGTGGTCGGCGACCTGGCGTGCGTCGTGGATATCCTGCCCGGCGCAGCAGGCGCCCCGCCGGCCGGTTGCGACGCCGTGATCATAGAGCTGCAAGGTGACGCCGATGACATCGTGGCCGGCTTCGTGCAGAAGGCCGGCGACCACGCTGCTATCGACACCGCCCGACATCGCGACGACGACCCGCATCGGACGGGCCGGCAGGTCCGCCCCGGACATCGTCTAGCCGTTCATCATGTTGCGGCTGCCGGGCGGCAGGCGCACCACCAAGCCGTCCAGCGCCTCCGTCATCACGATCTGGCAGCCGAGCCGAGAGGTGGATTCCAGGCCGAAGGCGAGGTCCAGCATGTCCTCCTCGTCCTCCGTCGGCTCAGCGAGCTTGCCGAACCAGCCGGGATCGACGATCACGTGGCACGTCGAACAGGCGAGCGAACCCTCGCAGGCGCCTTCCACGTCCACATCATGCTTGTGCGCGATCTCCAGCACGGAGAGACCAAGCGGTGCGTCGACCTCGCGGCGGGTTCCGTCGCGTTCCACGAACGTCATTCTGGGCATAACGGCGCTGGCTTCCGTTGGACTCAAACCTGGGCCGGCAGCGAGGCCGCGTGGGCGGCGCCGAGGCAGGCGGCTGCGTAGTCGATGTCGGCGGCGGAGTTAAAGCGTCCGATGCCGACGCGCAAGGTGCGCGCGGCCTCCTCACGCGTCAGCCCGATTGCCGTCAGCACGTGCGATGGCTCGACCTCGGCCGAGGTACAGGCCGAGCCCACCGAAACGCACAGCCCGGGCGCACGCGCCATCAGGGACGCGGCGCTGGCTTCGGGGAATGTCACGCTGAGATTGCCCGGAATGCGCGCCTCGGCAGAGCCGTTGAGCCGGACGCCCGGGATCTCCCGCCGCAGCTTTTCGAGGAGCCGCGCGGCTAGGCCGCCGATGCGCGTGGCCTCCGTTTGCATCTCCGCCGCCGCGATCCGGGCGGCTTCGCCGAGCCCGACCGCGAGCGGCGTGGGCAAGGTGCCGGGGCGCAGACCGCGCTCCTGGCCGCCGCCGGAAAAGATCGGGTCGAGGCGCACCCGGGGGCGACGCCGCACATAAAGGGCGCCGACCCCCTTGGGGCCGTAGATCTTGTGGCCGCTTAGGGAAAGCAGGTCGATGCCGGCCGCCTCCGCGTCGAGCCCGATCTTGCCGATGGCCTGCGGTGCGTCCGTGTGGAACAGCGCCCCGGCGGCGCGCGAAAGCGCGGCGAGCCGCCGCACGTCCTGGATCACCCCGATCTCGTTATTCACCGCCATGATGCTGACGAGGAGCGTCGGCTCCCTCAGCGCCTCCGCCAGCTCATTCGGCTGCACCAGGCCATCCCGCCCGACCGGGAGGATGACCGGCTCCAATCCGAACTCGGCGGCGTCGGCGACGCATTGCAGCACGCATTTATGCTCGATAGCGCTGCTGATGATGCGCCGCCGGGGCGTGTTCATCCGGCGTGCGAAGCGGGCCACCCCTTTTATCGCGATGTTGCTGCTTTCGGTCGCGCCGGAGGTGAACACGATCTCTCGCGGCTCGGCGCCGATCATCGCGGCGACCTGGCCACGGGCCTTCTCGATGGCGGCCTCGGCCCGCAGCCCCATGGCGTGGTCGAGGCTATGGGGGTTGCCGTACTCCTCGCTGAACCAGGGCAGCATGGTCTCGAGCACGCGCGGATCGCAGCGGGTGGTGGCCTGATTGTCGAGATAGACCGGGCGTTCGGTGGGCGAAGCGTTCATGGAAGCCGATGTGGGTTACGCGACATGCGGTGCCAGTGCCGGCGCTTGACCGCGCCGGAGCAGCCGTCCGGCCATCGCGGCGTACGCCGCCGAGAATGCCGCCACCTCGGTATCGGCCACATTCCAGGGCAGCGAAACGCGAATGGCCTCTCCCGCCAGTGGACCGAGCCCCATGGCGGTGAGCACGTGGCTGACGGCCACCTTGCCGGAACTGCAAGCGGCGCCGGCGCTCACGGAAAAGCCGGCGAGGTCGAGGGTGATCACCTGGGTGTCCGCGCGCACGCCCGGCAGCGCAAGGCAGGTGGTGTTGGGCAGACGGAGCGCGTCGCCGCCGCAGATTTGGGCGCCCGCCGCGACCGCGGCGCGGTCGATCCCGTCCCGCAGCGCCGCCGTTTCGGTGGGGGCCACCGCCTCGCGGCAAGCCGCGGCGAACCCGGCGATCATGGCGAGCGCGGGGGTCCCGCCGCGCCGGCCGCTTTCCTGCCCGCCACCGGGGAGATGCGCGGCGATCGGAGGGGCGTCGGGGGCCAGCAGCAGGGCCCCGGCGCCGGTCGGTCCGCCGATTTTGTGCGACGACACCGCAAGCGCGTGCGCGCC
>JAFAXA010000267.1 GCA_019241425.1 Acetobacteraceae bacterium
GCTGCGGATCGTGCCCTTTCTGATGGTCTGCTACTTCGTCGCCTTCGTAGACCGCGTGAACGCGGGTTTCGCCGCCTTGCAGATGAACCAGGACATCGGCCTTTCCGCGGCGGCGTTCGGCCTCGGCGGCGGGCTGTTCTTCATCGCCTACGTGCTGTGCGAAGTGCCGAGCAATCTCGCGATGGAGAAGGTCGGCGCGAAGCTCTGGCTCGCCCGCATCATGATCACCTGGGGCCTGATTTCGGGCTGCATGGCGGCGGTCGTCGGCCCCTGGTCCTTCTACCTCGTGCGGCTGCTGCTCGGGGCCGCGGAAGCGGGCTTCTTTCCGGGCGTCATTCTGTATCTGACCTACTGGTTTCCTTCCGAGTATCGCGGCCGGATCGTAGCGCTCTTCATGGTCGCGATCCCGCTTTCGAGCTTCCTCGGCTCGCCGATCTCGGCGGCGCTGCTCGGCACGGACGGCGTGTTGGGCCTGCGTGGCTGGCAATGGTTGTTCATCCTGGAGGCGATCCCTGCGGTCCTGCTCGGCATCGCCGCGCTGTTCGTGCTCGGGAACGGACCCGCCGACGCGCGCTGGCTTTCCGCCGACGGACGCGCATGGCTCCAAGCGCGGCTGGCGGCTGAACGGAGCCGCGCCCGCGCCGCCGAACACCCGTCTCTCTGGCGCCTGCTCTGGAACAAGCAGGTGCTCATCCTGGCGCTGGTCTATTCCGGCGCGTCGGCGACCAGCAACGCGCTGTCGCTCTGGCAGCCGCAGATCATCAAGTCGTTCGGCCTCACCAACATCCAGACCGGGCTGCTGAACTCGATCCCGTTCGCGGTCGCATCGGTTGCCATGATCTGGTGGGGACGGCGGTCCGACCGCAGCGGCGAGCGGGTCTGGAACACGGCGGTGCCGCTCGGGCTGGTCGCGGTCAGCCTGCTCGGCAGCTTCGCTTTCCATTCGGTCGCGCCGATGGTCCTGATTTTGACCCTGGCCTTGACCGGCACCTATGCGATCAAGGGGCCGTTCTGGGCGCTGTCGACCGAGTGGCTGTCCGGCTCGGCCGCGGCCGCCGGCATCGCCCAGGTGAACGCGCTCGCGAACCTGGGCGCATTCGCCGGCTCCTACCTGCTCGGCGCTATCAAGGACGCGACCGGCAGTTACCCACTCGCGCTGTTGCCGCTGGTCGCGCTGGCCGCCGCCGGATCGGTCGCCGTTGTGCTGATCGGCCGCTCCCAGCCGGATGCCGCCACGGCAACCGGCGTCGCGGCGACCCGATAGAGACCGCCGCTACTCGGCGGGCGCCGCCATGGCGTCGATCAGGTCGCTCCGCCGTTTCGGCAGCAGGAAGTGCACGGCGACGGTCGCCACGACATAGGCCCCGGCGCACACGAAGAACACCAGCGTGTAGTTGTTGCGCGTGGCGTCGAGAATGCGGCCGATCACCACGGCGGAAAAGCCGCTCAACACCGAACTGACCGCGCCGCCGAGACCGACCGCACCCGCGACCGCGTTCTTCGGCATGGTGTCCGAGACCAGGGTGAACAGATTGGCTGAAAACCCCTGATGCGCTGCCATCGCGAGGCCGATCAGCAGAACCGCGACCCAGATCGACTCGACCCCCGGGGCCATGAACACCGGAACGGTGCAGAGCGCGCAGGTCAGAAGGGCGAGCTTGCGCGCCGTAAAAACGCCGAGCCCCGCCTTGATCAGCCGCCCGGACAACCAGCCGCCCATGATCGAGCCGACATCCGTCATCAGATAGATCACGACCAGCGGCAGGCCGAGCGCCAGAAGATTGACATGGAATTTAGAGAACAGAAAACTCGGGACCCAGTTGTTGTAGAACCACCAGACCGGATTGGTCAGGATGGCGCCGATCAGATAGGTCCACGTCCCCGGATATTTTAGCAACGTGATCCACGGGATCTTCTTGGTCGGTACTTCCGGGTCGCTCTGGATGTAGGCAAGTTCCGAGGAAGACACTTTGGGGTGCTCCTCCGGCGCCTTGTACATGACCAGCCAGAACGCGACCCAAACGAAGCCGATGACCCCGGTGAAGTAGAACGCCGCCTGCCAGCCCAGATAGGCCGTCACGAATGCCGCAATCAGGGGCGCGAGCAGGCCGCCGACATTCGATCCGGAGTTGAAGATGCCGGTCGCGAGCGCTCGGTCACGAACCGGGAACCAGGTCGCGACCGTCTTGATGCAGGTAGGGAAATTGCCGCCCTCGCCGAGTCCGAGCGCGATGCGGGCCATGGTGAAGCCGGCGACGGAGCTGACCAGACCATGCGCGGTCGACGCCGCGCACCATACGATCGCCGCCACCGCGAGCCCGATCCGGATGCCCACCTTGTCCGTGAAGGCGCCCATGCCGGCGTAGCCGGCCGCGTACGCCATGCTGAAGGCGAAGACGATCTCGCCGTAGTCCGTTTCGCTGAAATGCAGCTCGCCCTGGATCGTCGGCTTCAGCACGCCAAGCAGGTTGCGATCCATGTAGTTGATCGTCGTAATGACGAAGAGGAGGGCAACCACCACCCACCGATAGTTCCCGGCGGGTTTGACATTCGCGTGCGTCCCGGAGTCTTCGGTGGTTTTCAACATCTCTGCCCTCCCACTCAGCGGCTCGCCCGGCCGTTCGGCGGATCGACCGTTCGTAACACCCGCTCCGCCATTGCAGAAGGTGCTGCTATCGGCGCGCGCGAAACGCCTGCTGCAATTGCGCATGAGGCGTGGCCTCCGTGCCGGAACCGCCTGCCCCCGTAGGCGGCTTTGCGCTCCCGCAGCCGTACTTAACCCATTTGCAAGGCGGCCGACCGCAAAGACGCCAGAATTATCGGCTTAACCATGCCATTCGGACCCGCCGCGGGTTACCGAACCGCCTATCCCTGATACAATCCGTTACCTGGCGTGTTGCTGGAATCGTGATGCCTGAGCCCTCCGTCGACATTCTGATCCCGGTCTTCAATGCGGCGGAGACGATACAGGGCGCGATCGAGAGCATACAGGCGCAGACCGTCCGTGATATCCGGATCATCGTCGTCGATGACGGGTCGACCGACAGCACGCCGGCGATCCTGTCCGCGCTGGCGTCGCAGGACCCCCGCATCGAAATCGTGTCGCAGGCCGCGAATGGCGGCATCGTCGAGGCCCTCAACACCGGCCTCGGTCGCTGCCGCGCGGAGTATCTGGCGCGCCATGACGGCGACGACCTGGCCCACCCCGACCGGCTTGCCAAGCAACTGGCGTTTCTGCGCTCGCACCCGGATCACGTGGCGGTTGGCGGGGCGGTCCGGCATGTCGACGCAGCCGGCCGCCCGCTCGGCCACATCGCCCGGCTTGCCCCGCCCGAGCTCGCCAATCCGCATTGGGCGCCGACCATCGGTCCCTACATCACCCACCCGTTCCTCATGACCTACCGCAGTTCGGTCGAGCAAATCGGCGGCTACCGCTACGCTTTCCACGCCGAAGATACCGACCTGTTCTGGCGCTTGCAGGAACTCGGACGCCTGCACAATCTCGACGACGTGCTGGGCGACTACCGGATGCACGAGAACAGCATCAGCAGCCGGTCCGTCGTGAATGGCCGCATCGTCGCGCTCAGTTCCGAACTCGCGGGCATATCGGCCCTGCGGCGGCGCCATGGGCAGCCCGACCTGACGTTCCGCAAGGAGGGTTTGCGAGAATACCTCCAAGCCGAGTCGCTCGAACGGATTTTCCGGCTCGGTGCGCGGCAACTGACGCGGACGGAAACGGACAGCCTGGAGATCAGCCTTGCCGCCAAGCTGCTGGAGCTGACGAGCTACCGCCCGTTCGAACTCGATGTCGGGGATTGCCGCTTTATCCGCCGCGCGCTGGTGCGGCATATCGGCCGTCTGGTCCCGGCCAATCGCTCAACGCTCAGAAGGATGTGGGCGGGCACCGCGGCACGCCTGCTGAGCAAGGCGCGGTTCCGCGAAGCGAAGGCCCTGGCGGCCCCGCAACTATACCCCGAGGTGATGAGCCGGGTGGCGTTCCGCACCCTCACTACCCACGGGGTCCGGCGCTCCATCCGGCGCTTCGCCGGACGGGAAATATCCCTGAAGTGACGTAACGGGCGCCCGGCCCGGCTCCATTTGGTTCAGAACGCGACCGGGCCGACCGAACCGATCCAATGCCGCACCTTCGCCGGCTCGGCCTCGTCCATATAGAAAAAATGCGTCATCACCGGTTTGACGACCGGCTTGCTGCGGTCATCCGGGGTCATCGTGACGATGCCCCGAAACACCTTCAGTGATCCGCCATCCCAATACTCGACGACCTCGTGCAGCGCCGTGAAGCCGGTGTCGATGAAGGCGCGCAGGTTGTCGCGGATCGCCTCGCGGCCATGCCAGTCGGCGACGCCGAGATTACACACGGCGTCCTCGGCGAAACAGTCGAACCCTTTCCCGAATGTCTTGTCGTCGATCTCCTTCCAGAAGGCGAGCAGCCAATCGGGCGCGGCGGTCTTGGTGAAAGCGATGGTGGTCACGGCCGTGGTCTCCTGCGATTT
>JAFAXA010000313.1 GCA_019241425.1 Acetobacteraceae bacterium
GCATCGTGATGCTGCTGGCGGACGAACCGAACATCCGCGAAGTGATCCTGTTTCCGCTCAATCAGGGCGGCGAGGATCTGCTGATGGGGGCGCCGGCCGAGATCCCGCCGGAGCGCTGGCGGGAGCTGCGCCTCAAGCCGGACCTACCGCCGGCCGGCGCGCGCCCGTCGAAAGGGGGCTGACGCGGGCGGCGGCTGCCGGTTCAGGCTTTCGGGCCGATCTGCTCGGCCTGCGCGCCGCTGCCCTCCCGGGCGGGGCCGAGCACCGGTTCCTCGCCCATCGGCTGGTTCTGACGCACCGAAAATTCGCCGCGCCCGTCGAGCGAGGGTCCGCTGGTCCAGCGCCCTTGCGGCGGCGGTTCGCCGGTCGCCGAGCTGCCGAGATAGACATAGCTCCATTCGCGGCGTTCCGCTTCCTGCGGAAAGCTGTTCGGGATCGGCAGCCCGCTTGCGCCGCCGATCTCCTCGATGACCGCCAGCCATTGCTGCTGATGCATGGTGTCGCGCGCGATCAGGAAGCTCAGCATGTCCTTCATGCCGCTGTCATGCGCCGCGTTGTAGAGACGCACGGCGAGCGTGCGGCCGGTCGCCTCGGCGGTTACGTTCGCGAACATATCGCCGGCGAGGTTGCCGCTCGCGTAGATGTGCGAGCAATCGAAGGGCAGGCCGTCCGAGTTGCCGGGAAAGGCGGCGAGGCCGGTGGACAGCAGATGCTTCTGCAACATGCCTTCCACGGCGTGGCGGGGCCGCTCGCCGCCACCCATCACCGCGTTCACGAGCGGACTCGCCGCCGCCGTGGTTTCCTGCAGGCTGAGCGGGGCGTTTTCGAGGTTGAGCGCAACGGCAGTTGCGAGCATTTCGATATGGCCGATCTCCTCGGTCGCCGTGTGCAGCAGCATGTCGCGGTATTTGCTGGTGGGACCGCGCGCGCCCCAGCCCTGGAAAAAGTATTGCAGGCAGACCCGGATCTCGCCCTCGATGCCGCCGATCGCTTGTTGCAGTTGCCGTGCAAATAGCGGGTCCGGGTTCTCGACCCGCACCGGATATTGCAGCCGCTTGTCCATGTAGTACATCGGGGGGTGCCTCGCGTGATTGCTGCCGCTGAGACGCGCACCCGGCGGGGCGGTTCGGGCGAGCGGGGCGGCGTTCTCGATCACTTCGTTGCGCGCGATGGTTCCGCGTTCTACCCGCCGGGTGGCGCCGCGCGTATCACGAAGGCGTGGAGTGGAGGAGCAGATATGCGCCCGCGCATGCAGACCTTACCAGCCGGTACCGTGCGCGCCGCCGCGCTCGCCGTGTTGCTGTGCTGCGCGGCTGCCGCCTGCACCCGTCCCGCCGATCTTGCGTACTCTCCGCTGCCGGTGCCGCCGCGGGCGTCGCTACGCCGCTGATCGCCGAGGTGACGGTGACGGACCAGCGGGACGTGCCGGCCGACTATGCGGGCGCGGTCATGGGGCTGAACGGCAATCCGCTGAAGCGCCTGCAATCCGCGCCGCCGGTCGCGGATGCCGTGCGCTCGGCGTTCCGCGACGCGCTGGCGGCGCGGGGCGAACTGGCGCCGCCGGACGCATCACTGCGATCCGCGCCGTACGCGCTCGAGGTGCGGCTGCTGCAGCTCAACGCCGAGCAGAACGCCGACCGGCAGGCGAGCGCCGATCTGGTCGTGCGGGTGGTCGAGCGGGCGACCGGGCGGATCGTCTACGCGGCGCGCACCTATGCGGAACATCGCGGCGACAATTTCCTCGCCTATGACAACGGGCTGTTCGGCTCGCCGGCGGCGCTGGCGAGCGTCGCGCGCGCCGTGCTCGGGGAGGCGGTGAACGAGACGGTGGACCGGAAAGGCTTCCGCCGGGCGTTGCGCGACATCGGATGATGGCGGCCGTCAGCGGCCGCTGCGGCCGAGGAATTCGAGCTGCCAGAGCATCTCGGAGGGTGTGAGCGGAAAGCCGCCATCCGCCCCGGCGGCCAGCACCTCGCGCGGCGGAATCCGGCACAGCAGCGTTTGCAGCGGTCCGGCGAGCCGCATGCTGTATCCCGCCTTCCAGCACAGGCTGACGAGGCCCTTGGCGCTGCGCAAGGAGGCGGCGCGGTCGACGGCGGCGAACGGCATGTCGGCGGCGAGCGCGAGCAGCGCCGACACCAGCCGCGCTTCGCCGCGATGCGCCGCCTGCAACAACGTCTCCTCGTTCAGCTTGCCGCAAGCCTGCATCAGCCGCGCCTTGGCGTTCGCTTCATCCGGGGTCAGGCGTTCCGGCGTGTCCTCCGCCGCTCCATCGGCCCTGAGCTGAAGCGCGAGCTTGTCGCGGAGCTGGGCGGCGAGGTCGGCGCCGAACTCGGTGCGGGCGGTCAGCACCTGCAGGAGGTGGGTCGCGACCATGTCGGAGGGCGCGCGGACGCGGCCGGTCCCGCGCGGCAGGGCGACCCGTGGCCCACCCTTGTCGGGCCACGCGCAATACGGCCCGCACGGGGCGGCAAGGCTGTCGAGCGTCGCCTCCCGGATCGCCGTCGAGCCGCTGCCGAGCAGCGCTTCGACGGTCTCGGCTTCGGCGGTCGACGCCGCATCCGTCGCCGGCTCCGACACTTGCGGCCGGTGCGCGATCGCGGCCGCGGGTTCCGGCGCGGCGTTGGCCCCGAGCAGGGAGAGCAGGTGCTCGGGCGCGAACTGCGATGCGTACTCCATGACGGACTCGCCCAGGGCTCCGTCGGTGTCTGCCGCCAGCCGCGCGATCAGGCTTTTCGGCACGTCCGGGCTCTCATGCGGCAAGTAGGGGGCCGCGAGCCGGACCGGTATCGCGCTTTCGCTCATTGGGCTTCTCCGAGCGACACCCGCCAATGGCCGCGGCCGTTGCGCTTCACGTCGTACATCGCCGCATCGGCGCGGCGCATCAGGGAGGTGATGTCCTCCGTGCTGCCGGCCGGACGGGTCGCGATCCCGATCGACAGGCCGAGGCGCGGACCGTGACCCGCCGATAGCTCGTCGAGCACGCACGGCACCTGGACCCGCAAGCGCTCGGCGCGTTCGGCGGTGGTGAGGTGATCCGCGCCGTTCAGCCAGACCGCGAACTCGTCGCCGCCGAGCCGGGCGACCAGGTCGGTCGGCCGCACCGTTTCGCGCAGCAGCCGGGCGACCTCCCGCAGCGCCTTGTCGCCGGCCTCGTGGCCGAGGCTGTCGTTGAGCGGCTTGAAATTGTCGAGGTCGGCGAACAGCAGCGTGCCGGGCGCGCCTTCGCGGTCCAGCCGATCGAGGTGGCGGGTCAGCTCCTCCAGGAAGGCGCGGCGGTTCAGGAGGCCGGTCAGCGGATCGGTGCGGGCCTGTTTCGCCATTTCGCGCTGAATCGCCTCGTGTTCCAGCACCACGCGGACAAGGCTTGCGACCGAGGACACGAGCACGCGGTCATCCGCGTCCCAAAGCCGCGTCCCGGACATGCGCCAGATGGCGAGGCCGACATGCTCCCCGAACCGGGTCTGGCAGGGGCAGGCGAGCACCCGCCGGTCTTTCGGGCTGGTGCCTTGCGCGGCCGCCTCGGGGCTTGCCTGGAGCAGGCTGACGGCGGTCGCCATGACCGCGGCGGCGCCCTCGCCCGCCTGATGCAGCACAACCGGACCGGCGCCGACCCCGACGACGTCGATCACGCTCGCGCCCTCCGCGCCGAGCGCGTTCACCATCGCCTCCAGCGCCGCGCTCATCATCCGGGGCGCCAGCACCTCCTGGCGCATACGCCACAGGATGTGGTCGATCAGCTCGCCCCGGCGGAGCGCCGCGGCGACCTGTGTGTGGTGATCCTCCTGCTCCGTCGTGTCATGGCCGATGCCGCGCGCCCCTGCGATCACGCCGTCGCTGTCGAGCAACGGCGCCGCCGAAAAGGAAAGGCAGGCTGTCTTGCCGTCCATTCGCTTGAGCCAGGCTCGCCGGCGGCGCAGCGCGGCTTCGGGCCGGAACGGGTTGACCCCGTCCGCCATGTCGGCGAGCAGCAACTCCGCCGGTTTGCCGAGCAAGGTTTTCGCCGACCAGCCGAGCACGGAGTCCGGGGCCACGAAGGTGAACCGGCCCGCCGCGTCGGTTTCGAACACGATGTCGGCGGCCATTGTCGCGAGGTCGCGCCAGCGTTGCCGGCTTTCGATCAGCGCGTCCCGCAGCGCGTCGGCGGGCGCGGCGGTGGACGCCGCGGGGCCGGCCGGGGCGGTTCTGGACAAGCGCGCAGCGGGAGCTGAAACCATGGCCGTTCCGGTATGATGTGCGGGGCACACTCTTGCCGGAGGTGGTAAACGCCCGGTTAGCGTTGTCCCAAGAATAGGACTTCATCTCTTTTTCCTCCTCGGCCGTTGCGTTGACAGGGTGGAGGAGGCTGCGCATGGTCCGCGCCGCATTCGCCGCTAGAGTGCTTGCAGCACAGAGGTTTCTCGCCATGAGCTATCGCGCACTCGAAGCGCCGATCGAGGCGATCTGGAACCGGCGGGACAGCCTTTCCGCGCAGACGGCGGGCGCCGACCGCGAGGCCGTGGAAGCGGCGCTCGACGCGCTGGATGTCGGGGAGGCGCGAGTCGCGGAACCGGACGGGGACGGCGGCTGGACCGTCAATCAATGGCTGAAAAAGGCGGTGTTGCTGTCGTTCCGTTTGCAGGACGCGGCGCCGATGGACGTGCCGACCGGCGCCTATGACAAGGTGCCGCTCAAGACCGCGTTGTGGAATGCCGGCAGCTATGGCCGGGCCGGGTTCCGCATGGTGCCGGGCGCCATCGTCCGGCGCTCCGCCTATATCGCGCCGGGCGTGGTCGTGATGCCGAGCTTCATCAATGTCGGCGCCCGGGTCGAGGCGGGCACGATGATCGACACCTGGGTGACGGTGGGCAGTTGCGCGCAGGTGGGCCGCAACTGCCACATCAGCGGCGGCGTCGGCCTGGGCGGGGTGCTGGAACCGTTGCAGGCCAATCCCGTCATCATCGAGGACGATTGCTTCATCGGCGCGCGTTCGGAGGTGGTGGAGGGCGTGATCGTGGAGCGCGGCAGCGTGCTTTCGATGGGGTGCTTCATCGGCGCCTCGACCAAGATTGTCGACCGGCAGACGGGTGAGGTCTCTCAGGGTCGTATCCCGGCCTATTCCGTGGTTATTCCAGGTGCCTTGCCGGGACGCGCCCTGCCCGATGGCAGCCCCGGGCCGTCGCTCGCCTGCGTCGTGATCGTCAAGCGCGTGGACGAGCAGACGCGGGCGAAAACCTCCATCAACGATCTGCTGCGCGATTGAGCGCGCCGCCCGACCCGGTCGCGCTCGCGCAGGCGCTGATCCGCTGCGCCTCCGTGACGCCCCGCGACGCGGATGCCCAGGACGTGCTGGCTTCCTGCCTGACCGCGTGCGGCTTTGCCGTCACCCGGTTGCCGTTCGGAAACGTCGCCAACCTGTTCGCGCGCATCGGCACCGGCGGCCCGCATCTCTGCTTTGCCGGCCATACAGATGTCGTGCCGCCGGGCGACGAGGCGGCGTGGAGCGCCGGGCCGTTCGCCGGGACGCTGCGGGACGGATCGCTGTGGGGCCGTGGCGCGTGCGACATGAAGGGGGCGATCGCCGCCTTCGTGGCCGCCGCCGCCCGGCATCTCGCCGCCGGGCCGCCGCGCGGCTCGCTCAGCCTGCTGATCACCGGCGACGAGGAAGGCGAGGCGATCGACGGGACGGCGAAGGTGCTGGCCTGGATGGCGGGGGAGGGCCAACTACCCGATTTCTGCGTGGTCGGAGAGCCGACCAATCCGGAGCGCATCGGCGAGGTGGTGAAGATCGGCCGCCGGGGCAGCCTTTCGGCGAAGATCACGGTGCGCGGGCGACAGGGGCACGTCGCCTATCCGGCGCGCGCCGACAATCCGGTGCACCGGTTGCTGGCGGCGCTCACCGACATGCTAGCCGAGCCGCTCGACGGCGGTTCGGAGTGGTTTGCGCCCTCCTCCTTGCAGGTCACCAGCGTCGATGTCGGCAATCCGACCGCCAACATCATTCCGGCGGAAGCGCGCGCCGCGCTCAACATCCGCTTCAACGATCGCCACAGCGCGGCTTCGCTCGAAGCGTGGCTGCGGACAACATTGGCGAAGCACGCGCCGGACGCGCGTCTGGCCGCTGCAACCAGCGGCGAGGCGTTTTTGACGCAACCGGGTCCGCAGGTCGCGTCCCTGCTGGCCGCCGTCGAGAGCGTCACCGGCATCGCGCCCCGGCTCGACACCGGCGGCGGCACTTCCGATGCGCGCTTCATCGCCCGCTATTGTCCGGTGGCGGAGTTCGGGCTGGTGGGCGCGACCATGCACGGGATCGACGAGCGGGTGCCGGTCGCCGACCTGCTGGCGCTCACGGACATCTACCGGGTCCTGATCGGCGGCTTCCTCCCATGAGCGATCCGGATTTCGCCAGTTCTTCGCGGACGAGCGTGCTGCGGGGCGTGGCCCTGCTGGGAACCGGGCGCCCCGCCGGGCTGCGGCAGTTCGGCGGGTCCTCGCAATCCTTTCTGGCGAGCCTTGCGCCGTTGATCGCCTTTCCGGCGGTTTTCGCGGTGCTGGAAGCGGCGCAGGGGAACAATGAAGCCGCTCTCCGCCGCCTGCTCGGGAGCGCCTGCGTGCTGCTCTCGCCACCTGTGCTGTCCCATGCCGTTGCGCGGTTCTGGGGGCGCGATGCCGCGTGGCTGCGCTTCGCCACCGCCTTTAATTGGTGCCAATGGGCGATACCGGCCGCCGCGTCCCTGCTCTTTCTGGCGATCGATGCCTGGATGGCGCTCGGCCTGCCGCGCGATCCGGCCGCGTCCTTCATCCTCTACGGATTGATGGCGTATGCGCTTTGGCTGCACTGGTTCCTGATGCGCCACGGATTGCAACTGTCCGCGCTACGGGCGGCGGCCGGGACCGCGTTCGTCAATCTCGGCACCGGGCTGCTGTTCGTCGGGCCGGGATTGATCCGGCTATGGCTGTCCGAGGCGGAGGGTCCTCGCCCATGAGTCTCGCCGGGTCGATCAGCAACGGGCTGCAAGCGGCGCTGCTGCTGGCGACCGGGCGGCGGGAAGGGTTGCTGCTGGTCGCGCCCGAACGCGAGGCCGCCATCCGCAGCTTCTGGGCGATCGCCGTGTGCTTTCCGGCGTTTGTCTGCATGCGGCTGCTGGCTTGGCGCGAATCGGGGATGCCGGCGGACCCGGCCCATGCCTTTGCCGCCGATCTGCTGGCCTATGTGATCGGCTGGATCGGCTACGCCGTGCTGTCCCGCGAAGTGGCGCGGGCGCTCGGCCGGGAGCGGGCGTGGCCGCGCTACCTGGCGGTCTGGAACTGGTGCAACGTCGCGCAATACGTGCTGCTGGTCGCGGCCAGCGTGCCGGCTCTGCTCGGCGCGCCGCTTTGGGTCGATCAGGTCCTGCAATTGGTGGCGGTGGGCTGGGCGCTTTGGCTGGAATGGTTCGCGGCCCGGCTTGCGCTCACGCTGGCGCCGCTCGCCGCCGCCGGGCTGGTGGCCCTCGATCTGGCGCTCGGACTCTTTCTGGCGGCGGCGTCCGGGTCGCTGGCCGGGGGCGGGTGAGGTTTTCGCCGTTCTTCGTAACGGCCCGGAGCTGGGCGAGAATCTTCTGGCCAAGGCTGCGGGGCTTGTGATTGGCTGTTAGAGTGACTATCGCGACCGTCCCCGCCCAGAGCCTGACCGAGCGCTTCGCCTTCGCGGTCGAGCTGGTGTTGCGGGGTTTGTCGCTCAGCCTGCCGCGAAACCGCGAGGTGGCGCCGCTCGCGCTCGGCACCTGGAATCGGCTGAAGCGGCTGGTCGCCCGGTTCTCCGCCCTGGTCGCCGCCGTCGAGGCGGGGCGGTGTCCTGCCCGGCGCCGCACCGCCGTCGCAGAGCGGCAACCTTCCGCGCTCTCCGGGGAGGGCCAGGTGTCCCCGCGGGTGCAGGCCCTGAGAGCGCCACTGCCCAACAGTTATGGCTGGCTGCTGACCGTGGCGCCGGAGCTGAACACACGGATCGGCCGCGCCCAGATCGAGACCCTGCTTGCCTACCCGGCGTTGGTGGCGCTGGTGGCGCAGGCACCGCAGGCCGGACGCATCCTGCGCCCGCTCTGCCACATGCTGCGCATCACGGTGCCGGACGGCCTGCGGCTGCCACCGCGTGCCCGGCGGCCCCGCCCTCCCGCCACGTCCGGCGGGGATCCGGAACCGGCGCGGCCGTCGAAGCCGCGCTGGCGCTGTTGGCCGAAATCGCCGCCCCTCCCGAGGGTGGAGCGCGCGCCCGGCGCCTGGCCCCGCCGCTTCGGGATAGGACCGCCCGCAGGCTGACCGGCGCCTGCCTTTGCGCCCGCCGTCCGTTGCGAAAATCGCCCTGCCGGCCATCGCCGGACGCGCTTGCGCGGCGGCAGCCCAAGGGGAGAAGGCGGGGACCCGCCGTGGCGCGATCATTACGAAGTTGCAATTCAGCTTCCCGTGAGCGGGTCTAGCCAAATGGCGGCGGGAGCGCCTAATGTTGCATTGCACAACGGCATGACTAAGCCCTGTGCTGAGGATTGGAGGCTACTATGACCTACAGCGATTTTGACAACGAACCCCGCGGCAATTTTCGCTCGGCGCGCGACATCTACGGCGCCGACATGGGGATCGACGCCCGCTCCCGCGCGCTGCGTGGGGCGACCGTCGGCCGGCTCCTTTCGGCGCTTCGGCGTGGGCTGAAGACGACTCTGCAGACCTACGTGCGTGGTTTGAGCTACAGCGAATACTACGTGTTCCGGCCTTTCTAACCTCCGGCGATCCGCGTCCCGCCACCCCGGTGGTGGGACGCGGCGCGACGGCGTGCTACCCTTCGCCGGGCGAGGCCGCCCGATCGGCCTCGGGCCGGCAGGAGGGCGGATGATCGAAGTCTGGACGTGGCCGACACCCAACGGCATCAAGGTGCATATCGCGCTGGAGGAACTCGGGCTTCCCCACGTGATCAAGCCGGTCGATATCGGGGCCGGCGAGCAGTTCAGTCCCGAATTCCTGGCGATCACGCCCAATCACCGCATTCCGGCGATCGTCGATCCGGACGGACCGGGAGGTCCGCTCCGGCTGTTCGAGTCGGGCGCGATCCTGCTTTATTTGTCCGAGAAGGCGGCCGGCCGGCTGGTTCCGGCGGACGCCGCCGGGCGATATGCCTGCCTGCAATGGCTGATGTTTCAGATGGGCGGCGTCGGCCCGATGTTCGGCCAATACAACCACTTCGCGGTCTACGCGCCGGAGAAGATCGAGTACGCGATCACCCGCTATAGCAACGAGGTGAGGCGTCTGCACGGCGTTCTGGAAAAGCGGCTGGCCGAGGCTGACTATCTGGCCGGCCCCGAATACAGCATCGCCGATATCGCGACCTTTCCCTGGATCCGCAACCCGGACCGGCGCGGCGTCGATCTCGCCGACTATCCCTCCGTGAAGCGTTGGCATGACCGGGTGGCCGAACGCCCAGGGGTGCAGCGCGGGCTGCTCATACTCGCGGACAAGCAGCGCAGCGGGCCGATGACGGATGCGCAGAAGGAAAATCTGTTCGGCGCGACGCAATTCGGCCGCCGCTAAGGCTTGTGGGGGCGGAAAGCCCCGTCCTAATGGTTGCGCCCCATGACTGCGCGTATCCTGATCGTCGATGATATGCCGGCCAATGCTCGCCTGCTGGAGGCGCAGCTGGCGGCCGAGTACTACCAGCTCAGGACGGCGCCGGACGGTTTCGAGGCGATCGAGCGGGCGCTGTCCTGGCAGCCGGACCTGATCCTGCTCGACGTGATGATGCCGGGCATGGACGGGTTTGAAACCTGCCGCCGCCTGAAGGACGACGCGCGGACCCTGCACATCCCGGTGGTGATGGTGACGGCGCTCGGCGAACGGGAGGAGCGGGTGCGCGGCCTGGAGGCCGGGGCGGACGATTTCCTGACCAAGCCGGTGGAACTGGACAGCCTGCTCGCACGGGTGCGCAGCCTGGTCCGGCTGAAGCGCCTGCTCGACGAATGGCGGGCGCGCGGGGAAACGGCGCGCGCCCTCGGCCTCGCCGGCGAGCGGCTGGCCGTGCCCTCCGTTGCCGGGGCGCGTGCCTTGGTGATCGACGATTGGGATGTCGGGGCGCAAACGATCGCCGACGCCTTGGCGCGCGAGGGCATCGCCGCCGACCGTGCCCGGAGCGGCGCCGAGGCAGCGCCGCTCACCGCCGCCATCGCCTTCGACCTCGTCGTTCTCAGTCTCTCGCTGGCGGGCGACGATCCGTTGCAGGTGGCGTCGCAGCTACGCGCCGGCGACGCGACGCACGAGGTTCCCATGCTGCTGGTTGCCGAGGCCGGGGATCGTGCGCCGATGCTGCGCGGGCTCGATCTCGGCGCGAATGACTGGCTGACGCGGCCGGTCGACGCCAACGAGCTGCGCGCGCGGGCGCGCAACCAGATCCGCCGCAAATTCTACCAGGACCGCTTGCGCGCCGATCTCGGCCACGCGCTGGAAATGGCGCTGACCGATCCGCTCACCGGGCTCTACAATCAGCGCTACTTCATGCGGCATCTGACCGGCTTGCTCGATGCGCAGCCGACCGCGGCGCTCGCGGTGCTGATGATCGACGTCGACCATTTCAAGCGCGTCAATGACGAGCACGGTCATGCGATCGGTGATCGCGTGCTGCGGGGCATCGCCGACACCTTGCGTGGCAATACCCGCATGTTCGATTCGGTGGCGCGTTATGGCGGCGAGGAGTTTGCGGTGGTGTTGCCGGGCACGAACCAGGCCGACGCCGTCGGCACGGCCGAACGCTTGCGGCACGCGGTGGAGGCGGCGCCGCCGATCAGCGGCAATGGCTCGCTGCCGCCCCTGACCATCAGCGTGGGGGTCGCCTGCACCGGGGGTCACGCGACCACGGCGGAGGCGTTGATGCAGGCCTCGGATCTGGCGCTCTACGAGGCCAAGCGGAACGGCCGCAACCGGATCGAACTGGCCCGCTAGGTGTTTAGTCCCGGCATTTGGTGGAGCGGGTTAAGGGTGAATCGGTTTGGCTCGGTTTGCCAAGCCTTGCAGATGAATTAGTAGGGGGTGAGGCCCTTCAGCGTCTTGAGCCTGCGGCCGAAGTTGTAGGCTGCGACGAAGTCATCGAGGTGTCGGCGCAGCTGCTGGTGATCATTGTAGTGGTAGCGTTGGACGGTGGCTTCCTTGATGGTGCGGT
>JAFAXA010000021.1 GCA_019241425.1 Acetobacteraceae bacterium
GACCGCGTCGTACGCGAGGGCGCATTGTCGCGCTGGACCGCGGCGCTGATGGGCGGTCCGGTGGTGTTGTTCAAGGACAAGATCGACTTCAAGATGCCCGGCGCCCCCGGCTTCAAGGCGCATCAGGATCAGCAGGCAGGCTGGGGCCGCTACGCGCCGCTGTTCGTCACCGCGCTGGTCACGATCGACCCGGCGACGGTCGCCAATGGTTGCTTGGAAATGGTGCCGGGCCGTCACCGCGAAGGGCTGATCGGGGAGGAATGGAACCCGCTCGACGAAACCGGGCTTGCACTCCAGCCGGTGCCGACCGACCCGGGTGACGTGATCTTCTTCGACAGCTTTGCCCCGCACGCTTCCAAGCCGAACTTTACGGACGCAAAGCGCCGCATCCTGTACCTCACCTACAATCTGGCAAGCGCAGGCGACCACCGCGCGCAATACTACGCCGAAAAGCACGCCGCCTTCCCGCCGGACATCGAACGAGACGCCAGCACGCGCTACGTGTTCCGGGTCTGAAGGACGGGCCGCGTGCGTGTCACGAGGGGGACCAATGACCACCCACACCGCCGCACCGCCCGCCAAGGGCAAGACTCCGGGGCCGGATCATCCGATTACGATCGAGCCAAATCCGCGCCGCGTTGTGGTGACCGTCGCCGGGCGGACGATCGCCGATACACAATGCGCCCTGACCTTGCGCGAAGCGAGCTACCCTCCGGTTTTCTACATACCCCGCGAGGATGTCGACCTGTCGCTTCTCGAACGAACCGCCCACACCACGCACTGCCCCTATAAGGGAGACGCCGCCTATTTCAGCATTCCGGCGGGCGGCGCACGCTCCGCCAATGCGGTGTGGACGTATGAAACGCCGTTCGAAGTCGTCCTTTCGATCAAGGATCACCTCGCCTTCTACCCCGATCGCGTCGACGCCATCGAGGAACGGCCGGGAAGCTGACGCGATCGCTCGTCGTTCTCAGGGTTCGACGGATGGCCTCGGCGCAAGTTCCGGTGATACCAGTGGCAATGTCTGCTTCGGCGGCGCCGGATTGACCTCTGCCTGCGGAAACCACACGGGAACCGTCGCCGGCAGATCCTTCTTTGCCGCTTCCATCGCGCTGTTTCGGGACTGCGTGTAAAGGCTGCGATACGTCGCGTAAGGATCGAGCGCGGTTTTGTGTATCGAGTCGGTCGCATCCAGCACCCGCTCGCGGCTGTCGACCGCGGCGGCACCGAAGCGGGTCCAGCCGAAGGTGGAGCTGCCGGGAAAGCCAAGCCAGGTGAGCGGATCGAGCGGGGTATTGACCCCATAGCCGACCGCGTCGCGCGGATTGGTCGGGCCGAGCACGGGCAGAAACAGGAACGGCCCTTCCGGGATGCCCCAAACCGAGAGCGTCAGGCCGAAATCGGTGTCGTGATCCGGAAAGCCCCAGTCCGATGCGACATCGAATATGCCAACCAGGCCGACCGTCGAATTGATGAGCAGCCGCATGAGCGTGTTGCCGGCCTTGCGGGGTTTGCCTTGTAGCACGTCGTTGGAAAGCTGCGCCGGGTTGTTCAGATTGGAAAGGAAGTGGTGCACGTGAACCCGAACGGTTTCGGGCACCGCCTTTCGGTAGCCCACGGCGGCTGGACGCAGCACGTTCCGGTCCAGGGCGTCGTTCACCGCGTAGAACTTGCGGTTCGTTGGCTCCAGCGGGTCGTTGGCCTCCTCGTATTCGGCCAGCGCCTCCGGGTCGCCGGCGGACGGCTTCTGGGCGCAACCGGCGAGCAGAAACAGCGCGCCCGCGAGTGCCAGATCGGTGAGGATGCGCGGGCGCATGGTATCCTTTCCGCCGCTAGGTTGACGGCCGGTCGCCAGTGCTAACGGCAATTCGGCTTCATTGCCACCGTGGAGGAGCCCGGATCCATGAGTGAAACGGAGAAGCGTGTCGCCGTCGTCACGGGTGCAACGGGCGGCATCGGGCGATGGATCGCACGCGGGCTCGCTGAGGCGGGACTGCACGTGGTGCTGATCGGCCGCAACGCCGACCGCGCGGAGTCGGCCGCTCAATGGATCGCTCAAGGCGCACCGGGCGCAAGCACGGAGACGCGGCTCGCCGATCTGTCCTCCTTGCGCGCAACCAGGACCGTCGGATCGGCGATCGCGACGTCGCATCCCCGGATCGCGGTGCTCGTGAACAACGCCGGAATGTTTTCCGCCCGGCGGCAGGTCACGGCGGAAGGCCGCGAAGCGGTGCTGGCGGTCAATCATCTGACGCCGTATGTGCTTACCGATGCGCTGGACGATGCGCTGCGCGCCGGGGCACCGTCGCGGATCGTCAATGTCGGATCGTCGAAATCCGATCGGGCGCGCATCGATCCGAACAATCTGGAACTGACGCGCGGTTGGGGACTGTCGCGGGCCTATGGACAATCGAAACTCGCGCTGATGATGTCGACATTCGCACGTGCCGAGCGTTTGCGCGGCAGCGGCGTCGTTGCGAATGTCGTGCATCCTGGCCTGGTCGCGACCGGTCTTGTGCGCGAGGGCGGCGTGATCGGCGCCGCCTGGCGGATCATGAAACTCTACGCGCGCACCGAGGAGCAGGGCGCCGCGACCCCGTTGCATGTCGCGCTGTCGCCCGACTGGGCAACCGTCACCGGCGCCTACGTCAAGGATCGCGTCGCTGTCGCCCCCAATCCGCGCGCCCTCGACTCGGCACTTGCAAGCGCCGTCGAATCCTCGACCCGCGGCCTGCTCGCACAGGTGTTCGGGGCCGGCTGAGGCGGCGAGGCTGCGGCCGCCGTCACGGCCCGGCGCCGGCTGGGGCCGAACCGGGCCGCCCAGCAGAGCAGGCGGACGTGGAGGCTGCCGCGCCGGGCTTCGGCATCGAACCCGCCATGGGAGGGCGAGGCCCGGAGCGACGCATGGAACAGCGTCGGCTCATGCCTGACTAGCGCCGCTTCACCGTTGGTGAGCTGCCCGGCATAGCCCAATTGACGGATCGCGCGATCGAGCAGCCGCGGCGTGAAACGGGCGGCGAGCGAGAACAGCAGCGTCGTAAAACTCAGGGGCATTTCCCGCCGCCGCGAGGTCGCGGCGAGATAGATGGCCTCCGCAACCATCTCCGGCTGATAGACCGGCGGGATCGGCCGCCCGGGGAGTCCCATATAGGTTGGCGCGTGATCGAAAAACGGCGTGTTGACCGACGGCGGAAGCACGGTGGTGATGCGTACGCGGCTGCCCTCCTGGCGCAGTTCCGCGCGGATCGACTGGTCGAAACCCCGCACAGCGTGCTTGGCGCCGGAATAGGACGACAAGAGCGGCATGCCGTGATACGCGACCGCCGAGCAGACATTGACGATACAGCCCCGGTCGCGCGGCATCATGCGCCGGAGGGCAACGCGTGTTCCGTTCGCGGTCCCGATATAGGTGACGTCGGTGACGCGCCGGAACTCCTCGGGCGGCGTGTCGAGAAAGCGGCCGTAGGTGCCGTTGCCGGCGCAGTTCACCCACACGTCCGCCGGGCCGAGCGCCGTCTCGATGGCAGCCGCGGCCGCCTCCAATGCGTCCGGCTCCGTCACATCCGCCGGCGCGATGGCGGCCGTCATGCCCCACGTTTTCACATCTGCTTGCGCGGCCTGGAGACCTACCTCGCTGCGCGCAATGAGACCGACCCGCCACCCGCGCTGGGCGAACAGCCCCGCCGTGCAGCGGCCAATGCCGGAGGAAGCGCCGGTGATAACCACGACGCCCGCCCGATCCGGTTCCGGCGCTCGCTTGCGATGGAGGGGACGCGGCAAGACATTTGGCATGACGATCCAGTCTGGGCTTTATCCCACCCTTGCACAGCGAGGGCCAAGCCGGAACACCTGCGGCCGGTGGCGCTGGGACGGGGGGTTGTGCTCTAACCCTTCGGCGATAGTGGCAGGCTAACCCGCTTCCCGGACGCGAGTTCTGGGCGGGCAGGTTCTCCCCGTGACACGCAGCGGGAAAACCACGGCCGCAAGTCTCAGGGAGGCGCTCCAATGGCCGATACGGATACCGATCTGCGCTCCGCGTCCATGCCGGCCGCGCCGCCATTCAGCACGAGCAAGTTGGATGGCTTGCTCGACGACGCCGGGATCGACGTGCTGGTGGTCACCTCCAAGCACAACATCCGCTACCTGCTGGGCGGTCACGCCAACCACTTCTTCAGCCACATGGATGCCATCGGGATCAGCCGATATCTGCCGGTCCTGGTCTACCCGAAAGGCCGCCCGCACGACGCCGCCTATATCGCCAACCGCAACGAAACGGGCATGCTCGCGGTGCGGCATGGGGAAGGCCGGCCGCTCTGGGTCGCGACGGTGCGGCCGGAGGCGTCGGGCACGGAGATGGCGATGCGCCTCGCCGTGGATCATCTCCGCAAGCGTGGGGTCGAGGGGAAAGTCATCGGGGTGGAGGCCCCGTTTCTCCCGGTCGATGCCGCCCGGCTGCTCCAGGATGCGTTTCCGTCCGCCAGGCTTACCGACGCCTATCGGCCGCTCGAGTTGCTGCGCGCCGTCAAGTCGCCGGGGGAGCTGGCGACGCTGCGGCAGGCCTCGGAGCGGGTGGTCGATGCCATGCTGGCGGTCATCCGGGAGCATGGTCCCGGAACGACGAAGCGCGCCCTCCAGCGCGCGTTGCGACGGGCGGAGACCGAGCGGGACCTGACGTTCGAATACGCGCTGATCACGGTCGGGCGCAGCCACAACCGCGCGCCGTCCGACGAAGTCTGGATGGAGGGCGATGTGCTGTCGCTCGATTCGGGCGGCAATCTCGACGGCTATATCGGTGATCTGTGCCGGATGGGCATTCTCGGCGAGCCCGACGCCGAATTGGAGGATTGCCTCGGCGAGATCGACCGGGTGCAGATGGCGGCGCGCGGCGCGATCCGTCCCGGCGCGCCCGGAGGCGACATCTACGAGGCCGTGCGCCCGATCCTGGCCGCCTCCTCATTCCACGACCTCGATTTCGTGGCGCACGGGATCGGGCTGATCTCGCATGAAGCGCCGCGCCTGACCGCGACCGGCCCGGTTCCGTATCCCGACAGCGACGCCGCCCGGCCGTTGGCGGCGGGCATGGTCGTTTCGATCGAGACGACGCTGCCGCACCCGCGCCGCGGCTACATCAAGCTCGAGGACACGGTCGCCGTCACCGCGGACGGCGCCGAAGGCTACGGCGATGCGGGCCGCGGCTGGAATCGCGGCGGCCGGTAGCACCGCCCGCCGGCCGACGACCGGTGACGGCGGTCCGACACGCTCGCCCGCCGGGTCAGGCGGCCCGCCAGAGCCGGACGAAGTCGGCCAGTTCCTGGGCGCCGAGATCCGATACCGCCCAGAACATCATGCCCCCCTGCCGCCAGCGCAGCATGTTGTAGCCGTTGCGGCTGTCGGACGTGGGCGCGACGTCGGGGCGGCCCTCCTCCGGCCATACGTAGAGGTCGATCAGATGCTGGCGCCGTCCGTAGACGAGCGCCGCCACGGGCCGCTCGTCCAGATAGTCGAGCCGCCCGCCGGTCAGCGGAAAGCCCTCGCGTTGGAAATCCTTGACCGGCGGCGCGAAGTCGAGCCGGCCGTCGAACCACGGCTTGACCGTGTGCTGATCGGTGGAAACGACATCCATCAGATGCCCCGGCTGCAGCGCGCGGACATGGCTCGCGACCACCGCATCCGGCAGGCCGCCGCCCGTCGGCAGCAGAAGCAACAGGGCCACGGCCGCGACGGCCGCGCCGGCGCCGAACGGCGCGACCGGCCAGACATTCCGCCACGACAGACGCCGCCAAACCGGCGCCGCCGGGGATCGCACCTTTGGCGCCGGCGCGGCGGCGGCGATGCGCGCGCGCACTGCCGCGTGCAGCGCATCCGGCGCCGCATAAAACGGCAGCTCGCGGCGCAGGCGTCCCGAGAGGGCGAGCAACTGCGACTCGGTGTCCGCGCAGGCCGGGCATTGGTCCAGATGGGCGGCGACCCGCGCGGCCTCGGCCGGGGCAAGCTCGCCGTCGACGCCCGCCTGGATAAGCAGCGTCATCTCAGCGCATTCGCCCTTGTTCATGGCGCGCGTCCTTCCGTCCCGCTCTGCATCAGCGCCTGCCGCGCCCGCCAAAGGCGGGACATCACGGTGCCGACCGGCACCCCGGTCACTTGCGCGACTTCCTTGTAAGACAGTTCCTCAAGCTCCCGTAGCACAAGACACTCCCTGAGATCGGCGGGAAGGGTCGCGAGCGCTCGGTCCAGCCGCGCGAAGCCCTCTCGCCGGGCCAGCGAGGCCTCGGGATCGTCGGCGGCATCCGGCACCTGCATTGCCGGATGGTCCTCGCCGTCCGCGGTTGTCCCGTCGTCCAGGCTCGTCGTTCCGGCCCGGCGCCGCGCATCCAGCGCGGTATAGGCGAGATTGCGGACGATGCGCAGCAGCCAAGCCTTGGCGTCGCCGCCGCGGTACGAACTGAAATAGCTGAACGCCCGCAAGGCGGCGTCCTGCACGATGTCCTCGGCGAGCGTCGCGTCGGCGACCAGCCATCGCGCGAGGTTGTGCGCCGCGTCGAGATGCGGCAGCACGACACGCTCGAACTCGGTCAGCCCCGGACCGGTCATCCCGCGCTCCCGCCTGAGGAGGGGTCGCCACTTCACGGCAACCCCCGCCCCCCGGGATGCGCCGCAGCCACGACCGGCAACGCCGGCAGAGGACGGGCGAGCCTCACGACTGCTTCCCGGGCGCTTCCTGTACCACCACCACCACGCCCTGCATGTGCGGGTGCAAGGAGCAAAAGTAACGATACTCGCCGGGCTTGTCGAAAGTGAAGTCGAAGGTGTCGCCGGTATCGAGCGGCGGCGACCTCATCAGGCGCGGTGTCCCGCTCTGCGTCACCGTATGCGGAATGTCGTCCCGGTTGGTCCATGTCACCCGCGTTCCCGCCGTCACGGTGATTTCCGGGGGCGAGAAGGTGAAGTTGTCGATCGTAACCTTCGTCTCGTCGGCGCGCGCGGGCATCGCGCCGATCAGAAGCCCGCCCGTGAACAAGGTTCGGGCAAGAAGCGAGCAGCGTATCATGACGATTCTCCGTGTGCGGATTGCTTTAGGCGCCGAGCGGCGTGTCGATGATGGCGAGCCCGGGTTTCCCTGCGACGCGGGCGATCCGGGTGACGCCGAGCGTGGACCGCAGGCGGCCCGCGGGAAGATCCTTGATCGGGCCGGGCGACGCGGCCGTGCCCGGCGCCGGTTGCGGAAATGCCGTCGAGCACGCGGTATGAAAGGCGACCGTGCCTTCGACCTTCTGCATGATCTGGTGGATGTGCCCGTTCAGCACCGTCACCGAGCCGAACCGCCGCAGCAGGGCGAGCGCCTGCGCGCCGTCATCCGTGCCCCAGCCCCATTCCTGACTAACGGTCCAGAGCGGGACATGCGCGAACACAACGATCGGCTGGCTCGACGCACGGCCGGCGAGGTCGCGCTCCAGCCAGGTGAGCTGATCGCGGCCGAGATTGCCGAGGCCGCCTGCCTTTAGATCCTGCACGTTGTTGAGGCCGACGAAATGCACGCCTTCCTGATCGAAGCTGTACCAGCCGCGCTCTCCGCCCTTGGTGAAGCGCTCGAAGAATGGCTGCCCGTCATCCACCAGCACGTCGTGCTCGCCGGGCACGAAATGCGTCTCGAGTCCGGCCTCGCGAATGATCTGGTCCGCCGTGTCGAACTGCGCCGGCTTCGAGAGCTGGCTGACATCGCCGGTATGGATCATCAGCGCGGCGTCGCCCTTTTGCTGGCGCACCAGTCCGATCGCCTCGCGCAGCGTGCCGGGCGTGTCGGTGTTCGGCGCGTTGGCGAAGCCGATATGGCTGTCGCTGATTTGCATGAAGCTGAAGCCGGCGCCGGCAGGCGCCTCAGTCATCTCACTGGCTGCGGCGCTGGCGAGCAGCGTCGAGCGCGGCACGCCGCCGCTCATCGTCCACAGCACGCCCGTACCGGCCCAGACCATGCATTTCAACAACCCACGGCGTTCGAGACCGCCATCCGTCCTGGGGAGTATGCGCTCATCGCCCATCTCGTCCTCCTGCCATCATCGTTGCAATGGAGACCGGCCGGGACGTCCGTTTATTCCCGGCCAGTCAAAACCCGCTCAGCCCCGGGGCGATCCGCCGCCGTTTCGCGCCGTCGCACGCGCGCGCTGGTCGCTTTGGGCAAGGAAGCGCGCGACCGACTCCGCCTGTTCATATGCGACGGTGCCCTCCGAAAAGCCGTGCGGCAGGGATGAAGCACTTTGTACCGGGCCTTCGCTGCCGACTGTCGGCAGCAGCAGGCCGTCGCCGGCGGTGACGGGAACGGATCGGGCGGCGGCGAAAGCCGGATAGGCTTCGCTGCCGCCCACGGCGGACACGCCGCCGCCGCGCACAACGTTCGGCGCCGGCTGCATTTCGACCGCGGCGAGATCGTTGCTCTCAGCGAATGCGGAACCGCCCAACGACAGGGCGAGCGCGGCGGTGGCCGCGAAAATGGCGTGTCTCATCGATGCCTCCGTTTGCAAGGATCGGCGCGCAATCAAGATGACCACGCGGCGCGCAACCTGTTTTGGTCGCTGCCTTACAGACCGGGGCAGGTCAGGCTTTATTCACACACGGGGAAAACTTTGTGCAAACGGCGTGCAGCCGCGCGCAAAGCCACGACCTAAACGGCGGCGGGATCGGCGCCTGCGACCGGAATGCAGCCGCGCCGTTCCAGCTCCGCCCGCACCATCTTTTTCGTGATCTTGCCGTAGCCGGATCGCGGCAGCGCATCCCAGAAAAAGACGCGCTTCGGCCGCTTGTAGCGCGCGACCTTGTCGCCCATCCAGGCGAGCAACGCCGCCTCATCGAGCGCGGCACCGCCGCGAAGCACGCAAGCGGCGACGCCGATTTCGCCCCAGACCGGATCCGGCACGCCCACGATCGCAACTTCCGCGATAGCGGGGTGCCCGAGCATCGCTTCCTCGATCTCGCGCGGATACACGTTGGAGCCGCCCGAGATGTACATGTCCGATGCGCGGCCGGTGATGAACAGGAACCCCGCCTCGTCCACATGCCCGAGGTCACCGGTGCGGAACCACCCGTTGCGGAAGGCCTTCCGATTGGCGTCCGGATTGTTGTAGTAGCCCGCGAACACGGCGAGGCCGCATACGCAGACCTCGCCGGTCACGCCCGCCGGCAGTTCCGCTCCCTCATCATCCTGAATCGAGATTTGCATAGCCGTGCGTTCATAGCCGCACGTGCCGACGCGCGCATCCGCGCCATCCTCTACGCTGTGGCAAGCCGGTGGCAGCACGGTGATGTTGCCCGTCACTTCTCCCAGGCCGAAATACTGCACGAGCACCGGGCCGAGCTTGCTTAAGGCGTGCTTCTGATCCTGCCGGTACATCGGCGCGCCCGCATAGACGACGTAGCGCAAGGAGGAATGGTCATATGCGTCCACCGACGGGTGCTCGGTCAGCATCTTCACGATGGTCGGCACGGTGAACATGTTGGTGACGCGGAAACGCTGCACGAGCGCCCACGCCTCCTCCGGTGCGAAACGGTCGCTCGCGGGCAGCACGCTTTTCACCGCCCGCGCGACCTGCGCGAGAAAATGGATACCCGCGCCATGCGACAGCGGCGCCAGCACGAGCGACGCATCGCCCGGGGTGGTGTCCGGCATCAGGTCGCAAAGGTGATTGGTGACGACAAAACCCATCTGACCGTGGGTCAGCACGGCGGCTTTGGGGCGGCCCGTCGTGCCGGACGTGAAGAAGAACCAGCACGGGTCGTCGTGCCCGACATCGGCGGCGGCGGACGCCGTTCCCTCCTGACGGGCGACGAGCGTTTCGTAGTCCTTTTCCGCCTCGCCGCCGCCGACCGAAAGCAGATGCCGCAACGCCGGCGACGCTGCGAAGGACGCCCGCGCGTGTTCGGAAAACTCTGCGCCGCAGATCATGGCGGAAGCGCCGCTCGCCGCGGCGAGACACGCAACCTCCGACGGCGTTTGCCGGTAGTTGGTCGGCACCCAGACCGCGCCGAAGCGAAAGCAGGCGAACATGCTCTCGACAAGCTGGTTGCAGTTCCGCAACTGCACCAGCACGCGATCGCCCTTCGCCGCGCCCATCACCGCCAGCGCCGCCGCGAGCGCGTCGACCCGGCGATCGAACTGTGCCCAACTCCAGCGCGCCTCTCCCCAAACCAGGGCGGGCGCGTCCGGATGGCGGCGCGCCGCCTGGCGAAGAAAATGCGAAAGGTTCATGACGCGCCGGCTGACGGGTGCGACCCCGCCCTTCGGCGCAGCGTTCATTCCGCGCGCTCCAGGATCGACACGTAATTGGCGACGGCGGCACCGCCCATGTTGAACACGGCGCCGATATCGGCGCGCGGCAATTGCATGTCTCCGGCCTGCCCGGTCAGTTGCATCGCGGCCATGGCGTGCATGGAGACGCCGGTGGCGCCGACCGGGTGGCCCTTCGACTTCAGCCCGCCCGAGCGGTTCACCGGCAGCTTGCCGCCGGGCGCCGTCTGGCCTTCCAGCGCCACCCGCGCGCCTTGACCATGCGGCGCCAGACCCATCGCCTCGTATTCCAGCAATTCGGCGATCGTGAAGCAGTCATGGATCTCGGCGAATGAAAGATCGCCGAGCGCCAGCCCGGCCTGTTCCAGCGCCCGCTGCCACGCGGTCGCCGCGCCCTCGAACCAGGTCGGGTCGCGGCGCGACAGCGGCAGGTAGGTGTTGACGTGAACCGCCGCCCGGAAGCGCACGGATTTGCCCATCCCGCGCGCCGTTTCCTCGTCGGCGAGAACGAGCGCCGCCGCGCCGTCGCTGACCAGCGAGCAATCGGTGCGCTTCAGCGGCCCGGCGACATACGGGTTCTTTTCGGACGGGTTGCGGCAGAAATCGAAGCCGAGATCGCGGCGCATTTGCGCAAACGGATTGTCGACGCCGTTCTTGTGGTTCTTGGCGGCGATTGCCGCGAGCGCGTCCGACTGGTCGCCGAAACGCTGGAAATAAGTATCGGCGATGCGACCGAACACGCCGGCGAAGCCGCCCGGGATGTCGCCTTCTTCCCGCCGGTATGACGCGCCGAGCAGGTTGTCGCCCACTTGCGCGCTTGGCACCCCGGTCATCTTTTCGACGCCGATCACCAGCGCAAACCGGCCGCGCCCGGCGGCCAGAAAGTCGCGCGCGGCATAGATAGCGGCCGAGCCGGATGCGCAGGCATTCTCGTACCGCGCGGCCGGCTTAAACCGCAAATCCGGCACTTCATGCATCGGCAGCGAACCCGGAAAGTTCTGCCGCGAGAAACCGCTGTTGAAATTGCCGACGAACACGCCGTCGATTTGGGACGCGACGATGCCCGCGTCCTCGATCGCGGTTCCGGCGACGCGGCCGATCAGGCTTTCGAGGTCGGGATCGTCCAGCTTGCCGAACGGGCTGTGCGACCAGCCGACGATGCAAACTTCCGTCATGTGAACACGCTCCAAAGCTTACGATTGACCTGAGGGTGTCGGCTTGATCATGCTCGCGAAACCGAGCCCGATCGCTGTGGCCGGTCGCCGCCCGCCGCCAGGATCGTGCCCGAAACTGGTGTGGGAGGCAAAGCCGCGAGCCATTCCATCGAAGGAGACCGGCATGCGCCTCGACCCCTATCTGAGTTTCGACGGCAACTGCGCGGAGGCATTCGCCTTTTACGCACAATGCTTCAACGCCCGGGTCTCGTTCGCGATGACATACGGCCAATCGCCGATGGCCGGGCAGACCGCGCCGGAATACCGCGACAAGATCATGCACACGCGGATCGACGTCGGCGGTGTGCAGCTGATGGGGTCCGACGCCCCGCCCGGTTACTACAAGCGACCGGCCGGATCGATGATCAGCGTCGGCACCGACGATCCGGCCGAAGCAGACCGCATCTTCGGCATGCTGGCGGAGGGCGGGCAGGTGACGATGCCGATCGCGGAAACCTTCTGGGCCCGCCGGTTCGGCATGGTCACGGACCGGTTCGGCACGCCATGGATGGTGAACTGCGAAAAGCCCGCATGAGCGAGCGGCGCCCGGCGGAAACCCGAATTACCACACGCCCGGGAGCAGCCGGTATCTGACCCGCTGCGCATACGCGTCATAGCCCGCGAGTTCGCGGCGCAGCACCCGTTCCTCGCCGACCGCCCGAGCCGCGGTGCCGGCGATCAGCAAGGGGGCGACGGCGAGGCCCCACCACGACCCGAGCAGCAGCGGCGCGCCGATGAAGAGCAACGCGGCGCCGGCGTACATCGGGTGGCGCACGACCCGGTAGGGTCCGTCCGTGATGACGCGCTGCCCGCGATCGGCCTGAACCCGGACCTGCGGTGCGGCGAAGCTGTTGAAGCGGAACGTGACCCAGGCAACACTCAGGCAAGCGGCGATCAGAAGGACGCCGGCCGGCTGCAACCAGGCGGGCATAGACGACCAGGCAAAACGGCGCGCATCAAGGGCCATCAGCGCCATCCACGCCACGAAGCTTAGGCCGGCCAGAGCCATGAACACGCGATCCCAGGTCTTCTGGTCGCGGTGAAAAGGAGGGGAGAGACGTGCCGCCAGCAGCGCCGGATCGTGGCGGTGGAGCCAGAATCCCAGCGGGTAGCAAAACGCCGCAAGTTCGCCGATCAGCAGCCAGCCATTCAGCCATCGCGGATCGCCCGCCGTCCCGAGCAACAGCCCGGCCATTGCGGCGAGCCAGAGTGTCGTCACGGTGAGCCATCGCGCCATCATGCTGCGCCCCGCCCCAGGACGAGCCGGTATCCGGTGAAGATCGAACCGGTGCTCCGGATCGGTGAGCTGTCGCCGCAAGCGACCCCGCTATGCGGCGGCCATTTCCGTAGCTTGGTCGCCACCGGCCGGACACGGACAGCCGGCCTGCGGCGCCGGCCGGGCGCGTGGCTCGCCGCCGCCGCGATCGCGACGGCCTTGCACATCGCGGTCCTGGCGGCGCTGCTGGCCGCCAACCGGTCCGGCGCTACTCCGGAACCCGACGCCGAGACTTCCGTCGCCATGGTGTTCGCCCCGTCGGCTCCCTCCGCCATGCCGACCGTCGCGCCCGACGCCGCTACGGAGGCACCGGAGACTGCCCCGCCGGTGCCGCCGCCGCCAGCCGTCGCCGCCGAACCGCCGCCCGCCGCCCCGGCCCCGGAACCTCCGCCGCCTGCCGTCGCCGAGCAGCCAGCGCCGCCGAACGCTGCCGCCCAAGCCGAGCCGCCAGTGCCGGCCCTGCCGCCACCCGTCGCCGCCGAACCCCCGCCGCCTGCCGTCGACGAGCCAACAGCGCCAGCGGAGGCTGCCACCCGGCCCGAACCGCCGGTGACGGTCGTGCCGCCCCCCGAGCCGGCCGTCAAACCGGCGCCGAGGCGTCCCTCTCCGCCCGCAGCCCAGCCATCCCGGGCAGCGAAGCGTGCGGCTCCGAACCCGGACGCGCAAAGCCCGCCAATGACTGCCGGGCCCGCCGCACAAGCGCTCCCGCCTTCTCCCGCCAAGCCCGCGCCTGACGCAGTTGCGGCGGCGGCCAACTGGCGCTCGGCGTTGGCGGCGTGGCTGCAATCCCATCGGGTCTACCCGGAAGCCGCCCGGCGCCGCGGCGAGCAGGGTCGGGTCGTTGTCCGCTTCACCGTTGCGCGGGATGGCCAGGTGCGCGACGTGCAACTCGCGGACAGCTCGGGCTCGGCGCGGCTCGATCAGGCGGCGACCGACATGCTGCGGCAGGCGCGCCTGCCGCCCTTCCCCGCCGCGATGGCCGAAGCCGAAGTAACGGCGAGCCTGCCGATCCGATACGAATTGGAACCGTAGCCCTGCTTGGGGCTACAGCCGGGCCAGCAATTCCCGCTTCTTGGCCGCGAATTCCTCCTCGCTGATAACGCCTTTGTCCCGCAGGCCGGCCAGCCGCTCCAGCGTCGCAATCACGTCGGCAGAGCCGGGCGGCGCTTCAGGCACGGAACCGGCCGGCTGCTGCGGCAACGTGGCAGCTTCGGTGCCCTCCTCGACCCGCCGCAGATCGGACAAGCGCACGGCCCCGCGATCGCTCGTGAACGTCAGCGACTGATCGCCGCCCTGCTGCTGGCCGAAGCCGAAGATTGCATGGTCACCGGTATCGTAGGCGCTGAGGCGCCCGCCCGCCTGCACCAGCAATCGGCGCCGCTCGGGAAAGAACGCGTAGCGCATGTCGTTCTGCGCGCCGGCGGAGGACGGCGTGCCGAGATCGGCCGGCCACCACTGGCCGCTCCCCCTCGACGTCCACGAACTATCCGAAAAGCCCGCCCCCGCCACGCCCGATCCCTGAAATTGCGATTGGGAGGCCGCCTGAGCGGAGGCCGCTACCATGCGGCCATTCCCCAGCAGGCCCGCAAGATCGGTGCAGAGCGCGTCCACCCGAGCCTTCAACGCGGTGTTGAACATGTCGCCCACCATGACCATGCCGCCTTGCGTCCACTGGCCCATGCCGCCCAGCTCCGGATGGCTGAACTGGGCCATGCGCCCGCCGCTCACCGCGAGCGCCGCCAACACCGTTTCGGCGGCGTTTTCGCTGACGCCGTGCCGCCGCGCCGCCTCCGCCAGCAACCGGCGGCCCTCTTCGGTCAGATTCTGCATGGGTGAATATGTGTCCTCTCTCTTCGCATGCAGCGCGTGCGGCCAACCGCGATCGCCGCCAACCACCGTATTCGTAGGGCGAGCGCCGCACGGAGGCGAGCCAGCCAATCGCGCGCGTGTGCACCACATTGCATCGGGCACGCGCGAACCGGACGGCGGCGCGTGACGTTGCAACCTCGCACGCGAGCAGCCGCGCAGCACGCTGCCATCCACAAGCGCATGGAGAACAGAGCGATGCCTCGAACCCTCACTCTCGCCGCCAGTCTGGCGCTCGCGACCGCGCTCGGCGTCGCCGGCGCAACGGCCCAGACCGCGACGGGCACGACCTCCCCGAGCGGGCAGTCCGCCTATCCGCCGACAACCGGCTCCAACCAGGGTGTCGATCCGCCCGGCTCGATGCCCGGCCCGACCGCCCACAGCGCGACGCCCGGCAGCGCCCAGCCCGATCGCGTGCCGACCGGCAATCCGTCCGCCGATACCAAGGCGACAACCGTCCGCTAGCGCGACCTCTCCGGCGCCCCCGACGCGCCGGGTTCGATCACCGCATAGCGCCCGATCCCGGCGGATCGGGCGTCGCGCACTGACCGCGGCCGCGCGCCGTGCTACAATGCCGCCATGAAGATCACGCCCGCCCTTCTCGGCCTGGCGCTTCTCGCCGCATGCGCAGCCGACGCGATGCAGGGCTTTGTCGGCCAGGATATCCGCGCCGTCGAGCTGCAATACGGGCCGCCGGTCAATGAGATCGATCTCGGCGGCGGCACGCGCGCGTTTCAATGGCAAAAGACGTCGATCGACACCACGCCCGCAAGCGCGGTGACGACCACCGACAAGGACAAAAAAGGGCGCAAGACCACGCAGACGACGTTTGTAGGCGGCACCCAGAGTGTCAGCGTCTGTCTCTACACGTTCCTGACCGGCTGGGATCCGCAGCGGAATGGCTGGATCGTGACGGGGTTCCGGCAGCCTTCGATCGACTGCGCGCTTGGCGGTCTGAGCTGAGGGTGGCGCCCCTCAGCCGGGATCGTCCCGGATCTCCAACTGCTTGTTCATGACGAGCGCGCCGATGGTGCAGACGGCACCGGAGAGCAGGTAGGCCCCGGTCGCGACCAGCCCGAATTCGCTTGAAAGCCCGAGCGCCACCAGCGGCGCGAACCCGGCGCCGGTCAGCCACGCCAGGTCGGACACCAGGGCTGAACCGGTGTAGCGATAGCGAAGCGGAAAATTGGAGGAAACCGATCCCGCCGCCTGCCCGAGCGACAGGCCGAGCAGCGCGAAGCCCACGCAGATGAAGGTGATCTCACCCCCGACGCCGCCCCTCAGCATGACCGGCGTGAAGAAGCTGAACACGGCAATCATCGCGGCGGCGACGGCGAGCAACGGCCGGCGGCCGGTGATGTCCGCGATCATGCCGGATGCGGTGACGAACACGAGGCCGATGAAGCCGCCCGCAATCTGGATGGTCAGGAACGTGACCGGCGAGCGATCCGTGTGGAGCCCCGTCCAGGCGAGCGGAAACACCGTCACCAGATGGAACAGGGCGTAGCTCGCGAGCGGCACGAAGGCGCCGATGATCACGTTATACCATTGGGAACGAAGCATCTCGGAAACCCGGGTCGGCTGGAGTTCGTCCTTTTCCAGCAGGTTCACGAATGCCGGGGTGGCGACCAGCCGCAGCCGCGCGAACAGCGCGACGACGTTGACCGCGAACGCCACGAAAAACGGATAGCGCCAGCCCCAATCGAGAAAATCGTCGCGGGAGAGATACGCTTCCAGGAACAGGAACAGGGCGCTGGCGAGCAGAAAGCCGAGCGGCGCCCCGAGCTGCGGGATCATCGCGAACCAGCCCCGATGCCGCTGCGGCGCATTGAGCGCGAGCAGGGAGGCCAACCCGTCCCACGCGCCCCCGAGCGCCAGGCCCTGGCAGAAGCGGAACACCGACAGCAGGACGATCGCCAGCGCCCCGACCTGCTTGTATTCGGGAAGAAAGGAGATGAGCACGGTCGAGCCGCCGAGCAGGAACAAGGAGCTGGTCAGCTTGACCCCGCGCCCGTACCGGCGGTCCACCGCCATGAAGATGACCGATCCGATCGGCCGGGCGATGAAGGCGAGCGGGAAGATCATGAAGGAGTAGAGCGTCGCGGTCAGGGGCGGGGTATTCGGAAACAGGATATACGGAAAGACCAGGACCGAACCGATGCCGTAAACAAAGTAATCGAAAAACTCGGAAGTGCGGCCGACGATCACGCCCATCGCAATCTCGATGGCCGAAACCTTGCCGTGGCCGGACACGAGTCGCGCGTCGCGTTCGAGTGCCGACGAACTCGGCTGTGCATGCTCTCCGGTGGCGCTGGGCAAATCGTCCTCGCTTCCGCCTTGCCGCTTCTACCCGCGGCACGATCTAGGGTTCGCGGCAGCCCGGGGCCGCCCGTCTAGGAGAGTTCACGCTGCCGCCGCTCCGACGGCATTGCCCTCTCCCAAGACACATCGTAACTGTTAGCCCGATCGGTAAGAAGGTCCAATCCCCTTGAGGACGGTCTCCCCCAACAAGTCCCGATCGCGACAGCGCCATTCGCGGCCGGGCGGCGCGCTACGGGCCTTTCTGCGGCTGTTCGCGCTGCTGCCGTTGTTTGGTTTGCTCGCCGGCTGCAAGTTGGTCGTGCTCGATCCGGCCGGCGATGTTGCCATGCAACAAAGGGATATCGTTATCCTCTCCACGGCGCTGATGCTGATCATCGTCGTGCCGGTGCTGCTGCTGACGGTCGTGTTTGCGTGGTGGTACCGGGATTCCAACATCGATGCGGTCTACGACCCGGAGTTCCATCATTCGACGCAGCTCGAAGTGGTGATCTGGTCGGCGCCCCTCGTCATCATCGTCGCCCTGGGCCTGCTCACCTGGATCAGCACGCATCTGCTCGATCCGTTCCGGCCTTTGGGACGCGTCAACGGCGCCGAGCAGGTCGCGGTCGCCGATACGAAGCCACTCCGCGTTCAGGTCGTGGCGCTGGACTGGAAATGGCTGTTCATCTACCCCGACCAGGGGATCGGAACGGTCAACGAACTGGCGGTGCCCGTGAACGTGCCGGTCACCTTCGAACTGACCTCCTCCGACGTGATGAACTCGTTCTTCGTCCCGGCGATGGCGGGCCAGATCTACACGATGCCCGGGATGCAGACGAAGCTGCACGCGGTGCTCAACCGCCCTGGCGAATATACCGGCATGTCGTCCCAGTACAGCGGCAGCGGTTTTTCCGACATGTATTTCACCACTCATGGCTTGAGCGGTGCCGACTTCGAACAGTGGGTCGGGAAGGTGAAGGCGGATGGCACCGCGTTGGGCCGGACGGAATACCTCAATCTGGCGCAGCCAAGCGAGCGCGAGCCGGTGCACCATTACAAATCGGTCGACCCCGGCCTGTTCGCCGCCGTGCTCGACATGTGCGTGGAAGACTCGAAGACCTGCAAGAGCGACATGATGCATGGCGGCGGCCGGCGGGTCTCCCAGAACGGGCGCCCGGCCCATCTCCCTTGGGCCGAGCGCGGCAAGGCTGCGCCGAACGCCTATGCTTCGGCGCTCGGCTCGGGGGTGATCGACACTGGCAGTGCGATCTGCACCGCCAGCAACGCCACGGGCGTGAGCGTTGCGCGCGCGGCGGAACCGACGCAGCGGGTAAACTGACAGGCGCCAATCGCCGGCGGAGAAGGATCGGTCATGTTCAGCAACCCGGAGACTCAGCGCCTCGTGTTCGGGCGCCTCACCCTGGACGCGCTGCCGCTCGATCAGCCGATCGTGGTCGGCACCTTCGTCGTCGTGGCGATCCTCGGCCTCGCGCTGGTCGGCGCGCTCACCTATTATCGCGTCTGGCCCTATCTTTGGCGGGAATGGTTCACGAGCGTCGACCACAAGCGGATCGGCGTCATGTATTGCGTGCTCGCGATCGTGATGCTGCTGCGGGGATTCGCCGACGCCATCATGATGCGGTCACAACAGGCGATCGCGTTCGGCGGCTCGGAAGGCTATCTGCCGCCGCATCACTACGACCAGATCTTCACCGCTCACGGCGTCATCATGATTTTCTTCATGGCGATGCCGTTCGTCACCGGCCTGATGAACTTCGTGGTACCGTTGCAGATCGGCGCCCGTGACGTCGCCTTCCCGTTTCTGAACAATTTCAGCTTCTGGATGACCGTCTGCGGCGCCGTTCTGGTGATGATCTCGCTGTTCGTCGGCGAGTTTGCGCGCACCGGCTGGCTCGCCTATCCGCCGTTGTCCGAGCTCGATTACAGCCCGGATGTCGGCGTCGACTACTATATCTGGTCGTTGCAGATCGCGGGCGTCGGCACCCTGCTATCCGGGGTCAACCTGATCGCGACCATCGTCAAGATGCGCGCGCCGGGCATGAGCCTGATGAAGATGCCGGTGTTCTGCTGGACATCGCTCTGCACCAACATCCTGATCGTTGCGGCCTTCCCCGTACTGACCGGCACTCTCGTCCTGCTCTCGCTCGACCGCTATGTCGGGACGAATTTCTTCACCAACGGGTTCGGCGGCAGCCCGATGATGTATTGGAACCTGATCTGGATCTGGGGCCATCCCGAGGTCTACATCCTGATCCTTCCCGCCTTCGGCGTGTTCTCGGAAGTCACCTCCACCTTCTGCGGCAAGCCGCTGTTCGGCTACACGTCGATGGTGTACGCGACCGTCGTCATCA
Source organism: Acetobacteraceae bacterium (assembly GCA_019241425.1). Classification (GTDB taxonomy): domain Bacteria; phylum Pseudomonadota; class Alphaproteobacteria; order Acetobacterales; family Acetobacteraceae; genus JAFAXA01. The sequence continues at coordinate 19,306 of JAFAXA010000021.1, forward strand.
CCCTTCTCTCCTATCTGGTGTGGTTGCACCACTTCTTCACGATGGGTTCCGGCGCGAGCGTCAACTCGTTCTTCGGCATAACCACAATGATCATCTCGATCCCGACGGGTGCGAAGATCTTCAACTGGCTGTTCACGATGTATCGGGGCCGCATCCGCTTCGAGGTGCCGATGCTGTGGACGGTCGGCTTCATGATCACCTTCGTGATCGGCGGCATGACCGGCGTTCTTCTCGCGGTGCCCCCCGCCGATTTCGTCCTGCACAACAGCCTGTTCCTCGTGGCCCATTTTCACAACGTCATCATCGGCGGCGTGCTGTTCGGCATGATGGCAGGCGTGTACTACTGGTTCCCGAAAGCCTTCGGCTTCAAGCTCGACCCGTTCTGGGGCAAGATGTCGTTCTGGTTCTGGTTCACCGGCTTCTATTTCGCCTTCATGCCGCTCTACGTGCTGGGGCTGATGGGCGTGACCCGCCGGGTCAACCATTTCGACGATTCCTCGCTTCAGGTCTGGTTCGTCACCGCGGCCTTCGGCGCGCTCCTGATCGCGATCGGCATCTTCAGCAGCATCATGCAGATCGTCGTAGGCTTCCTCCATCGCGACCGGCTGCGCGACTTGACCGGCGATCCGTGGCACGGACGGACGCTCGAATGGTCCACGTCGTCGCCGCCGCCGGAGTATAATTTCGCGTTCACGCCGGTGATCCACGAGCTGGATGCGTGGTCGGACATGAAGAGCCGGGGCTATGCGCGGCCGGTGGAGGGCTTCCGGCCGATCCACATGCCGAAGAACACCGCAGCGGGCCTCATTCTGGCGCTGTTTGCCGGGATTTGCGGCTTCGGCCTGATCTGGCACATCTGGTGGATGGCGGCGTTCGGCTTCGCCGCCCTCATCGTCACGGCGATCGGCCACACCTTCAATTACCGACGCGACTTCTACATTCCCGCCGAGCATGTCATCCGAACGGAAAGCGAGCGCAGCCAGCTGCTCGCGACGCAGGTCTGACGCCGTGTCGGTCCAAACCGCAGACATCATAGGGCGCGAGCAGGAACCGCGATTCTATCTCGACGAGGAGCACGAGCACACCGAGGGCGGCACCCTGCTCGGGTTCTGGATCTATCTGATGAGCGATTGTCTCGTCTTTGCGGTCCTGTTCGCCGCCTATGGGGTGCTCGGGGAAAGCTATGGCGGCGGCCCGACCCAGGCCGATCTGTTCGACCTGCCGATGGTCGCCCTCAACACGGCGATGCTGTTGTTTTCCTCGATCACCTACGGCTTCGCCATGCTATCGATGGAGAAGAACCGGGTCGGCCCGACACTCGGCTGGCTCGCTATCACCGGGCTGTTCGGCCTCGCCTTTCTCGGTCTGGAACTCAACGAGTTCCGGGACTTCATCGAGCAAGGCGCAACGCCGCAGCGGAGTGCCTTCCTCTCCTCGTTCTTCACCTTGGTCGGAACACACGGCCTCCATGTCACGTTCGGCACCATCTGGCTGGTCACATTGATGGTCCAGGTCGCACTGCGCGGCCTCATCGTCGAAAACAAGCGCCGTTTGATGTGCCTCAGCATGTTCTGGCACTTCCTCGACGTGGTCTGGATCGGCGTCTTCTCCTTCGTCTACCTGGTCGGATATCTGCGATGAGTGCGAGCGCGCATGGCACCACCTCGGCGCCTCCACACGAGTCGGCGCATGAGGCGGGCCACGGGACGCTCCGGGGCTACGTAACCGGCTTCGTCCTGTCGGTCATCCTGACGGCAATTCCGTTCTGGCTCGTCATCGGCCATGTGCTCGACAGCGCCGGCTGGACCGCCGCGATCATCCTCATCCTCGGCGTCATTCAGATCATCGTCCACACCTTCTACTTCCTCCACATGAACTCGAAGTCGGAGGGCGGCTGGAACATGATGGCGATGATCTTCACGGTCGTGCTCGTGGTCATCACGCTGAGCGGGTCGCTGTGGATCATGTATCATCTCGAAACGAACATGATGCCGCCCTCGCCGCAGGAAATGCGGCAAATGCCGTGATGGTCCTGCGCGTCCAGAGGCCGTAATTCGGGGGCAGCGCGGGCGAGCGCGTGCGGGCTTGGGTCAAATCGGCGGCGTTCGGCACCCTCGCGATGGCGGCCTTCGCGGCGTTCTGCTCGCTCGGCGTCTGGCAAGTGCAACGCCGCGCCTGGAAGCTCGCCCTCATCGAACGCGTGGAAGCGCGCGTGCATGCGCCGCCTGTCGCCGCCCCGGACCCGGCCGCCTGGCCCGCCATCACCGCCGTTCGCGACGAGTACCGGCATGTCCGCGTGACGGGCTGCTTCGAAGGGCCGAGCACCTTCGTGCAAGCGACGACACGCCTCGGCGCCGGGTTCTGGGCCCTGACGCCGTTTCGCACCGGCGGGCACTACCTCGTTCTGGTCAACCGCGGCTTCGTGACGCCGGAGCGCCGGGACGAGGGAGAGCGAGCGAACGGCGAGCGCTGCGACGAAACCACCGTGACCGGCCTGCTCCGGATGACGGAGCCGCTCGGGGCTTTTCTGCGCAGCAACGATCCGGCTGCCGGCCGATGGTATTCGCGCGACGTCGCGGCCATTGCCGCCGCGCGCGGCCTCGGGCCGGTCGCGCCGTACTTCATCGACGCCGATGCCGGAGGCGGCGACGGGGCGCCGATTGGTGGTCTGACAGTGATCGCCTTTCCGAACAATCACGCCGTCTACGCCGTCACGTGGTTTGTGCTTGCGCTTCTGGTGGCCGGCGGATCAGTCTACGCGGCAATGAGCGCGGCGCGGCAGCCGGCGCTCAGACCGGCAAGCGGAAGCAGCGCGGAGGCCTGAGAGAACCGAGCGCGTTCTCCAGTCACTTGCCGCGTGCGCCTCGGGGCACCCTAATCAGGGAGTAAGAGATGCCGTTCGACGGGGCGAACTTCCGGTCGGAGCCTCCGCGCCCTGAGCGCGATGCACGGATCGAACGGATCTGGGCTGCGATCGTCATCGTCTCCGCCGTGATCATGCTGGTGATGCCGGTGTCTGCGGTGGGACTACTCGACCTGGTGCGCTACGTCCGCGGGACCCACTAGCCAAGCCTCTTGCTCAACCCCGCCTTCCGGTGACGTCGAGCGCGATTGCGCCGGTGGCGGTAACGACGCCGAGGCAAGCGAGCAGCCAGAACGAATGCGCTCCGAACCGCGCCGTCAGCGCGGCGGCGGTGATCGCTCCGGCGAGTAGGCTCATCCACATCGGCGCTTGCAGAAGCCAACTCCGGCCCGTTCCGCGGCCGCACAGCGTCTGTCCGAGACCCTGCCCGAACTTGACCAGCGTGCCCGTCACGTAGGTCAGGCCAACCGTCGCCTCGCCCACGCGATTGGTGGCCGCATTCAAGGCACCCATCGCGAACACATAAACGAAGGCGGCCCAGTCGGGCCGGATCAGCGGCACGGCGAGGGCGGCGGCAACGGCGGCGACGACAGCCGAAAGATGTCGCCGCCCGGCGGCGATCTGGAGCGCCGCCCCCGCGGCGGCGCCCGCAACGAACAGTCCGATGATCGCGCCGATCAGGCCGGCGTGCATCCAGTCCTGGCGGCCGAGCGCGATGCCCAGCATGGTCGTGTTGCCGCTCATGAAAGAAACGAAGATGTCGCGCAATTGCGCGAGGCCGTAGACATCCGTGGCACCGGCCAGAAACGCCAACGCTCCGGCGAGGAACAAGCGGCGCGCGGTGCCCGACGACGCGGCGGCGGCCAATCCTTGCCGCCCGGGTTCAGACATCAACGCGCATGGCCTCCGAAGATCTGCGAGCCTGAGACGCGCGCCCGATACTGCGCGGTCCGAACTCCTCCGCCTGCGTCGCCCGGTCGGGGGACGGACGGCCGGGGAGGCCCGCGTTCCGCCCCGTCGGGAGGTCGCCGGCCTCTCGCCTATCGGAACAAAAGGTGGCTTTCACGCTGCTTGCTTCCTTCCTGCCGCGACGCGGCGCGAGTCGGCCGAGGGACCGTTGCAAGTCGCCGTTCCCATGGCATTTTGCAAGCCTTGGCCGTCCGCACGATCATGCAGCCGGCACGCCCGGAGGGAGTTCGGACGACATGCTGGCGATCCACGTGAATTGGACTGCGCCGTCCATCTCCCGGCGGCAACCGGGAGATGCCATCGTGGACCCGCTGGAGATCCTGACCAGCATCACGACGGCGCTGTTCTGGAAGCGGAGCGGCGGCACGATCGAACTCTACACCGATGCGGCGGGGCAACGGTTTTACGAGGAGGCCGGCCTCGCCGACGCTTACGACCGCATCGACACGCGCACGCTCGACTCGTTCACGCGCCGTTCGGACATCAATCCGGCGCAAACGCCCTGTGTTGGACGCATGCAAGTGCTTGCGTCGCTGAGCCGGCCTTTCGTCGCCATGGATCTCGATCTGGCCTTCTTCGGTGCCGGCGACTTCCCCTACACAGCGAGCGATCTCTGCTGCCTGCACTGGGAACTACCAATGCCGCCGTCATACCCGACGCCCGATGCGCAGTTCATGCCGGAAGGATTCGCCCTGCCGTCCGGTTTGGATTTTCTCTCCCTGGTTCCGAACATCGCCTTCCTCTATGTGGGGCGGCCGGACTTCTTCCGCCCCTACGCGGATTTGGCTTCCGATTACGTCAGGCGCGCGAGCGAGCAGAACGGAAGCCTGCCCACACCTTCCCGCGCTGCCGCTGCGCCGGAAGCGGGGTTGCCGACCAACGTTCCCACGATTTTTGCGGATCAGCGCCTCCTCGGCATGCTCGCCGCCCAGCAGGGATTGCGGGTGGAAACGCTGTGGAATGAAATATTCACCTGCGCGCCGTTCGGAGATCGCTGGGAAGTATTGGCGCGCAACGCGGCCGCCGACGCTTCCGCCCACGGCCTGGTCTCGCCGTACTGGGTGCTCGACCCGCGCCGCTTCGACGGACGCAAGCAGACCGTCGATTGCGTGCATCTCTGGTTCGAAAAGTCGTTGTATCCCGTGCCGGGACGACATTACCGGCGCCGGCAAGCGGTGATCGAACGCATCGCACAAAGACTGGCCTCGGCGTTTCCGGACAATCCGATCGCCGCCCGCGTTCTCGCGCGCCTTCCCCGGCCCCACCAGGACACATCCTTCGCCTGAGCTATCCGATCCGCAATCAGACATATTGGCGTTTACCATCGCCTCGCGATGACGTCCGGGGCCGAAGCTGCGATGCGTCGAAAGGAAAGAGTGTAGCATGCGCGACGTGCTGGAGCCGACCGACGATGCCGCCTGGTTGTTGGTGCAGCACGAATACGACCCGCTGCGCGAACATGATGCGGAGGCCCGCTTTTCGGTCGGCAACGGCTTTCTCGGGGTACGCGGGGCGCGGGAGGCCAGTAGCGGCCCCGCCTGGGTATCCTGGACGCACACGCTGAACTGGGCCTGCGCGCCCCGCACCTATGTCGCCGGTCTGTTCGATCAACCCGATATCGAGCCCCGCGTACCGGCGCTGATACCCGCACCGGACTGGCTGAGCGTCACGCTCAGCGTCGACGGCGAGCCGGTTCGGCTGCATGCGGGCGAACCGCTTCTGCACCGCCGGACGCTCGACATGCGACGCGGCCTCATGTTGCTGGAATGGCAGCAGCGCACGCCGAACGGCGCCGTCGTCACGTTGCGCAGCCTCCGCCTTGTTTCGCAAGCGGATCGCGCAATCGCGCTGCAACGTATGCGCATTCATGTGAGCGAGCCCGGTGCCAGGATCGGTTTCGAGGCCGCGTTCCCTCCGACCGGTCTCGGGCTGCACGCTCTCCGGCTTGAGCAAGATGCCGGCGTTTGGCGAACCGAGCGGTCGGGCAAGGGACTGGCGCTCGCATCCGCCGTCGCGTTGCGACGCGGCGAGGAGGAACTTGCGCCGGAGCAATGCGGCCAACTCAGATGGTCATGGACTTGGTCCAATGATCCGCCGCAGGTCGTCGCGTTCGAGCGCATCGTCGCGATGGTGCGCGATGACCACGGGATGCCTGGTAACGGGGCGGCGCGCGATGCATTGAAGCGGGCGCGCCGGGCGGGATCCGGCGGTGTGCTCGCCGCCCACGAGGCGGCCTGGACCGATCGCTGGCAAGACTGCGGCATTGAGGTCGAGGGTGATCCAGCGGCGCAGCACGCGCTGCGTTTCGCCGCCTATCACCTCGCCAGCAGCGCGAACCCGCAGGATGAGCGTGTCTCCATCGGCGCCCGTGCCATGACCGGCGATTGCTATTGGGGCCATGTGTTCTGGGACACGGAGATTTTTCTGCTGCCATTCTACACGCTGACCTGGCCGGAAGCGGCGCGGGCATTGCTTGCCTATCGCTATCGCGGCCTCGGCGGCGCGCGCGCCAAAGCGGCACGATTGGGTTGGCGCGGCGCGATGTATCCTTGGGAATGTGCCGACACCGGAGAGGAGAGTTCCCCGCCCTATGTTTTCGGCCCCGACGGACGCCCGGTGACGGTGCTGTGCGGAGAGCAGGAGCAGCATGTCAGCGCCGATATCGCCTACGCCGTCTGGCATTATTGGCAGGTCACCGGGGACGACGAATTCCTTCGCGACCGAGGCGCGGAGATCATGCTGGAAACCGCCAGGTTCTGGACCAGCCGCGCCGACCCCGACGCCGAGGGCAGATACCACATCAAAGGCGTGATCGGCCCTGACGAGTATCATGAAGGCATCGACGACAACGCTTTCACCAATGTCATGGCGCGCTGGAATATCCGTCGCGCGCTCGACGTCGCCGCCTTCTTGCGCCGGCATTGGCCGGAGGCTTGGGAAAGACTGACGCAGGCGCTGCATCTCGACGACGCGGAACTCTCGCAATGGCGGAAGGCCGCGGATACGCTGGCGCTGGCCCGTGACACCGAAACCGGGATCCTTGAACAATTCGCTGGTTATTTCCGGCTGGAGGACATCGATCTCACACAGTACGCGGGGCGTGCCGCTTCCATCGACCTTGTGCTCGGGCGCGAGCGGACGCAGCGTTCCCAAGTGATCAAGCAAGCGGATGTAGTGGCGCTGCTCGCCTTGCTGCCGGACGAGTTCGACCGGACGACCCCCGCGGCAAGTTTCGGCTACTACGAACGGCGCTGCGCCCACGGCAGTTCGCTGAGCCGGCCGATGCACGCGCTGGTCGCTGCCCGACTCGGCGACAGTGCCAAGGCGTTGCGCTATTTCCATGAGGCTGCCGCCGCCGATCTCGGCGACAGCGCGGGAGAGAGCGCGGGCGGCATCCGCATCGCCAATCTCGGCGGACTCTGGCAGGTGGCGATCCTCGGCTTTGCCGGCGTGTCCTGGCGGGATGGCGTTCTGTGCCTCTACCCGAGATTGCCGGCGACATGGAAACAGATGCGGTTTCGGCTCTGCTGGCAGGGACGACACCTCGCGTTCCGGATCGACCAGATCGCTCAGACCATCGCTGTCACGCTGAAACGAGGCGAGTCCCTGACAGTGTGCGGGCGCGGCGAGTCGCAATCCCTGACTCCTGGTGCCACGATCGCGGTGCCGTTGCCCGACGGCTTGCAATGCGTCGATCGCATTGCGGACGCCGCATCGGCGCTCAAAATGCCTGCAACTTTGGAAACCGATTAGCGCCGCTCTCGTCAGCCGTCACTTGAAGCCGAAGGTTGCGACGGCAAGATGCGCCGGCCGGATTTCCGCTCGAACAGATGCAAATGCTGCGGCGGCAGCGCCAGTTTCATCACCTCACCCGAGGGCACGGCGCCGGGAATGCGCGCGACCAGATCCTCATCGGTTCCGATGAGCCTTCCATGCACCACCGTTTCCGAACCGAGCGGCTCGACCAGATCCACCTGCATCCTCAGATCACCCCGCCCGGTCTCGACATATTCCGGCCTGATGCCGACGGTGACGGACTTCTCGCCGGCCGTGAGCCGGAACGGCAGAGCGAGCGCGCACCCCGCCTTCAGGCATACGGCCGCTCCGTCTCCCGTCAGCTCGCCGTCCAGAAAATTCATGGACGGCGCGCCGATGAAGCCGGCGACATAGCGATCGGCCGGACGCTCGAAAACCTCGAGCGGCGTCGCAAGCTGGGCCGGACGGCCCTCATGCATCACCAGCAGGCGATCGCCAAGGGTCATTGCCTCGACCTGATCATGGGTCACGTAGAGGCTGGTGACGCCGAGCCGGCGTTGCAGCTTGCGGATCTCGGCCCGCATCTGCACGCGCAGCTTGGCGTCCAGATTGGAGAGCGGCTCGTCGAACAGGAACAGCTTCGGCTCCCGCACGATCGCCCGTCCCATCGCGACCCGCTGCCGTTGACCGCCGGAAAGCTGACGCGGCTTGCGATCGAGCGTGGACGCTTCGAGACCGAGCAACGAGGCCGCCTCGCCGACGCGGCGGCCGATCTCCCCTTTGCTCATGCCCCGGATGCGCAAGCCGTAGGCCATGTTGTCGAACACGCTCATATGCGGATAGAGGGCGTAGTTCTGAAACACCATCGCCATGTCCCGTTCGCTCGGGTCGAGGCGGGTAATGTCGTTTCCGTCCAGCTTCACGCGGCCGGATGTCGGTGCGTCGAGTCCGGCGACCAGGCGCAGCAGCGTCGACTTGCCGCAGCCGGACGCGCCGACAATCACCAGCATCTCGCCGTCGCCGACCGACAGATCGACGCCGTGCAACACGTGGGTTGCGCCGAAGCTCTTGCGCAGGCCGTCGAGTTCCAGCCGCGCCACTACTTCTCGCCCTCGGTCAGCCCTTTCACGAACCATCGCTGCATCAGCAGCACCACCGCGACCGGCGGCAGGAGCGCCAGCGTCGCGACCGCCATCACCTCGTCCCACGGTGTCAGCGACTCGACGCCGATCATGCGCACGATGCCGACCACCACCGTGTCGAGACGCGGGTCGGTGGCGACGAGCAGCGGCCACAGATACTGGTTCCAGCCGTAAACGAACAGGATCACGAACAGCGCCGCGATATTGGCGGCCGAAACCGGGATCAGAATGTCCACCAGGAACCGCCACGGCCCCGCGCCATCCATCCGGGCCGCTTCCATCAATTCGTCCGGCACTGCCAGGAAAACCTGGCGGAACAGCAGGGTCGCGGTCGCGGAGGCGATCAGCGGCACGGTCAAGCCGCCGAAACTGTTGATCAGCCCGAGATCGCTCATGACCAGATAGGTCGGCACGATGCGCACCTCGACCGGCAGCATCAAGGTCAGGAAGATTGTCCAGAACGCCACCATCCGGAACGGAAAGCGGAAAAACGCGACGGCGTAGGCGGACAGCAGGGAAACGGCGATCTTGCCGAACGCGATCGCCAGCGCCATGCAAGCCGAGATCATCAGCATGTGCGGCACGCTGGCCTCGCCATTGACGCCGGGGCCAAGCAGCACCCGCCGGTACACGTCGAGGCCGGACAGATGCGGCAGCAACGAAAGCTCGCCGCGCGCGATGCTGTGCGATAGCTGTGTCGATCCGGCGAAGATCAGCCACACCGGCAACAGAAACAGCAGCACGCCGCAGCAGAGCACCGCATGGGCGAGCCAGTTGGCGCGCATCAATGCCGCTGCCGTCCCAGAAAGCGGAACTGCGCCGCCGTGAGCGCGATCACGCCGAGCATCAGCACCACCGATTGCGCCGAGGAGGAGCCGAGATCGCCGTTGTCGTGGCCGTCGCGGAACACCTTGACCACGAGCGTCTGCGTCGCCTGCGCGGGACCGCCCTGGGTCATCGCTTGGATGGTGCCGAACGTGTCGAACGCAGCGTAGACCAGATTGACGATCAGCAGAAAAAACAGCGTCGGGCTCAGCAGCGGCAGCAGGATCGTGCGGAAGCGCCGCCAGCCGCGCGCGCCGTCCACCTGCGCCGCTTCGATCACCGCACGGGGGATCGATTGCAGGCCGGCCAGCAGGAAGATGAAATTGTAGCTGACCTGTTTCCAGGCGCTCGCCAGAACCACGACCAGCAGCGCCTGACCGCCATTCAGCTTGTAATCCCAGTGTCCCCCCGCGAGCGACAGCAGGCGGTCGAGCGGCCTGCCGAGCAAGCCGATCTGCGGATGCACGAGCAGGATCCACAACACCGCCGCGAGCGCAGGCGCGACGGCATACGGCCAGATCAGCAGTGTGCGATAGACCGCGCGGCCGCGTATGTCGGCGTCTGCAAACACCGCCAGCGGCAAGGCGACCAGCATCGAGATCGATGCGACCGCAAAGCAGAAAACGATCGTACGAGCAACTGTTGCGATGTATAGCGGATCTCCGAACAACGCCGCGTAATTGTCGAAGCCGACGAACACGCTCGCCAAGCCGAACGGGTCTTCGCTGTGCAGGCTCATCCAGCACGCGTGCAGCGCCGGCCAGACAAAGAAAACGACGGTGAGCAGAAGTTGCGGCGCAACCAGCGCCGCCGGAAGCAGGCGGCCGGGAAAAATGGTCCGCCGTTCCATGAAGCCTACGCGCGCACCGAGCGCTGGAAGTCGCGCAGCACCTTGTTGCCCCGCTCCACCGCGCGATCCAGCGCCGCTTGCGCGGTCTGCTCGCCTTGCAGCGCCCGCTCGATTTCTTCCTCCAGGATGGTGCGGATCTCCGGCAGCCGGCCGAGCCGGAGTCCCCGGGAATTGTCCGTCACATGGCCACGCGTCAATTGCCGGATCGGGATGTCGGCGCCCGGATTCTGCTCGTACCAGCCCTGCTGGCGCGACAACTCGTAGCCCGCTTCAGTCGTCGGGATGTAGCCGGTTTTCTGGTGCCACAGCGCCACTTGATCGGGCTCCGCGATGAACGCCATCAGCGCCCCAACCGCCCGGTATTCTTCCGCGGTGCGGTTCGGCGCTGTCATCGCCCACAGGCTCGCGCCGCCGATGATCGCGTTGTTCGGCGCGGCGATCACCGCGGGATCGAACGGCAGCATCGCCTCGCCCCAGCGGAATTTCGAAGTTCGCGAATAAAGGCCGCGATTGCCCGAGGATTCGAACATGATCGCGGCCGTTCCGGCGGGAAACAGGTTCTCCGGGGCGTCGCCGCGACCGCCGTAACGGAACGTCCCGTCCCGGCTCATGTCCATCAACCGTTGCAGATGCCTGGCATGGGCCGGGCTGTTGAAGACGAGTTCGGCGCCGAGGCCGTTGAAGCCGTCCGCCTCCGTTGCAAATGGCAGGTCGTGGATGGCGCTGTACTGCTCGAACTGGATCCAGCTCGGCCAGCTCGTCATCATCGGCACCTCGATCGCGTTCTTCGCCTTCAACTGCGCACAGGCCGAAACGAGGCCGGGCCATGTAGCGGGCGGTTGTTCCGGATCGAGACCGGCAGCCGCGAACGCGTCCTTGTTGTACCACATGACGGCGGTGGAGGAGTTGAAGGGCATGGAAGCGAGCCGGCCATCCGGCAAGCTGTAATATCCCCGCACGGCCGGAACGAACTGCGCAGGATCGATGGTGACACCGGCCTCCTGCGCCAATTGCCAGTTCTGCTTGACGGCCTTCCCCGCCGCCAGCATCGAGCCCGTGCCGACCTCGAAAATCTGCGCGACGTGAGGCGCCTGACCGGCGCGAAAAGCGGCAATCGTTGCGTTGAGCAAATCGGGGTAGGTGCCTTTGTAGACGGCGGTGATCTCGGCCCGATCCTGGCTCGCGTTGAAGTCGGCGGCGACCCGGTTCACTTGCTCGGCGTTGGCGGCGGTCATGGCGTGCCACCAAACGATCGGCGTGCGCGCACTCTGCGCGCTGCTGCGCGTGCCGAACAGGCCGGACACCGCCAACCCCGCCGATGCGGCGATCACCTCGCGACGCTTCATCGTCAGTCGCTCCTCTTCGGACACGGACCCTGTCGGCACGCCCTATTACCGTCCGTCGCGATTTGTGCGACGGTTTGCTGAGAGCGGCAAGCAAGCCGCGCTCGCCGTAACGGCTCCGTCCTGAGAGGGGGCCGGCATGAATGCGCTCAACCCACGCAGGGCGTGAAGGCGGATGTCCGGCTCGGTTCTCGTCATCGATCAAGGAACCACCTCGACCCGCGCCATCGTCTTCGATGCGGACGGGTTGCCGGTCGCGGCTGCCCAGCAGGAATTCGCCCAATTCTTCCCGCGCCCCGGCTGGGTCGAGCACGATCCTGAGGATCTGTGGCGGACGACGATCGCAACCGCCCGGACCGCGCTTGCGCAAGCGGCGGATCGCGGCGTGTCGGTCGCCGCACTCGGCGTCGCCAACCAGCGCGAGACGGCGCTGGTGTGGGATCGCGCCACCGGACAACCGATTGGCCGCGCCATTGTTTGGCAGGACCGGCGCACGGCATCGCTCTGCGACGCCCTGAAAGCGGATGGTGCCGAGACCCTGGTTCGGGAAAGGGCGGGCTTGCTGCTCGATCCCTATTTCTCCGCGACCAAGATCGCGTGGATGCTGGATCACATCGACGGCGCCCGCGAGCGCGCGGCGCGCGGGCGTCTGGCGTTCGGCACCGTCGATACATTCCTGCTCTGGCGCATGACGAATGGCGCGGTTCATGCGACGGACGCGACCAATGCCTGCCGGACCGCGCTCTACGACCTCCGGGCCGGCGATTGGAGTGACGAACTGCTCGCGCTGTTCAACGTGCCCCGGTCGCTGCTTCCGGTGGTGATGGACTGCGCGGCCGAGTTCGGCGTGACGGCCAAGGAGCATCTCGGCCGAGAGCTGCCGGTGCGCGGCATCGCGGGCGATCAGCAGGCGGCACTGATTGGACAAGCCTGTTTCCGGCCGGGGATGGTGAAGTGCACGTACGGCACCGGGGCCTTTGTCGTGCTCAATACCGGCGAACAGCCGGTGCCCTCCTCCCACCGCTTGCTGACAACCGTTGCGTATCAACTGAACGGCCGCCGCTGTTACGCTTTGGAAGGCTCCATCTTCTCTGCAGGGGCGACGGTGCAATGGCTGCGCGACGCGCTCGGCGTCGTGCGATCCTCTGCCGAAACGGGCGAGCTGGCGGCGCAGGCGGATCCCGACCAGCCCGTGTATATCGTTCCCGCTTTCGTTGGCCTCGGGGCGCCGCATTGGGACGCGAGGGCGCGCGGCACGATCACCGGCATCACGCGCGGCACGACGCGGCGTGAGCTTGCCCGCGCCGCCCTGGAAAGCGTGGCCTATCAGACGCGCGATCTGCTCGACGCGATGCACGCCGATCTCGGCGAGCGCGCCATCACCGGCACCGCGATCCGCGTCGATGGCGGCCTCAGCGCCAGCGACTGGACCATGCAGTGCGTGGCCGACATCATCGCCGCGCCGGTGGACCGGCCGACGGTGCGCGAAACGACGGCGCTCGGCGCGGCTTATCTCGCGGGCTCGCAGTCGGGGCTGTATCCGGCGCCCGATGCGTTCGCGGAGGGGTGGCGGTTGGAGCGGCGCTTCCTGCCGGCAATGGACGAGGCGGAGCGGCAAGCGAAATGCGCCGGCTGGGAAGACGCAATCGCCCGCACCCTCTCCCGCCCGTCCGGATGAGCGCGGCGTCCTCGGGCTACTCGAAGCGCCCGAGTTCCGTGCTTCCGGCGCAGTGACATGGTTTTCCGCGCGCCGTCTCGGCCGAAGCCGGAAAGGTGCAACGGCTTGATCGCGTCACGCATTGCGGCCCTTGTTCGGCCGACTTCGCCGGCGGCTGCGGGCGGCCGTCGGTCGGTTCGCTCCATTCGAAGCGATCGAGGGGGCCGCCCATTGCCCCGCCCCTGCTCATTCCCCCGCCGCCGGTCCCCATGCCGCCCGAAGCGCCGCCCATGCCGCCGCCAGTGCCGCCCATGCCGCCGTGCTCGGCGGCCAGCAGCAGGGGCAGCGCAGGGCAGAACCCGTTTTGGCTGCACGTCCCGGGCAGCGTTCCCGCGAAAATCGCCGTCAGGGCCAAAAGCGATGCGATCATGCACAAGCTCCCCGGCGGGTCATCCCGCCAGTCCGTCCCTTCTATAGCTCCCGCAGACCTCGGCGATTGATATCATAACGGTTGAACCGCCAGGGGAGAAGCCGGCCCATGCGCCGAAGCAGCCGCGCTTTTCCGAAGCGATCATCCCGGCGAGGCTCGGCGTGAGCGAGAACTGGGCCGTCTGTATCGGCATCGACCGTTATGACAATCTGCAGCCGCTGGAGTTCGCGAAGGCGGACGCGGACGCGCTCCGGATCTTCTTCGAGCAGGAAGTCGGCTTCACCAAAGTCTATTTCTTCGCGGAAGGTGCGCCGCCGATCCCGGCCGATACCGGGGAGCCGATCCAGGCCGTGCCCACGCTCGGAACCTTGCGCCGTTTCCTTCGCGTTCG
>JAFAXA010000211.1 GCA_019241425.1 Acetobacteraceae bacterium
GACCGCGTCGCTCGACGCGGAAATCATCGTCGTCGACTCGCAATCGACGGATGGCAGCGTCGATATCGCCCGGCACCATCCCGTCCGCATCGTGCAGATCGCGAAGGCGGAAGATCGGCGCTGCGGCGCGATCGCGCAACTCGGTTATCAGTCGGCGCGCGGACGCTTCGTGCTTCTGATCGACGGCGACATGGAATTGATGCCGGACTTCCTTGACACGGCTCTTCCATTGTTCGCAGCGGATGACCGGCTCGCGGGTGTGGGCGGGCAATTGATCGAGCTTTCCGAGGGGCTGGAGTTCCGCGAGCGCGCGGCGCGCGGCCGCCGGATACCGGGGAAAACCGTGCCGCACATCACCGGCTGTGCCCTTTATCGCGCGGCCGCAATCCGGCAAAGCGGCTATCTCACCAATCGCAATCTGCACTGTTTCGAGGAGTTCGAGCTCGGCCTGCGGCTTCGCCGCGACGGTTGGCGTTTGCAATTGCTGGATGTCGATTGCGTCAGGCATCACGGACATCGCGATCCACCCACACGCCTGCTGCTTCGCCGCTGGCGCACGCGCTTCCTGCATGGACACGGCGAGTTGCTTCGGGACGCTTTTCGTCGCCCTGATTTCGTGCGTGCGACGGCCCCTTGCCGGATTGCCATCCTGACCGTTCTTTGGTGGGTTTCGACGGGCACCGTGGCGGCACTCGCGCCCAACTCGCCGTTCGCGCTTGCGGCACTTGCGGTGTTTCCTCTCCTGCCTTTCGCCGTGCTGGTCGCGCGGAAGCGGAGCATCGGCCGCGCCGCCTACGCGTTCGCGATGGCCCAGCTCTCGGCGGCGTCGCTGATCCGCGGCTTGCTTGCGCATCGCTTCGAGCCCACAGAAGCGGTGCCGGCGATTGTTCTCAAGGCATAGCGTGTTCGGTACGCCCCGGCACGCCGACCCTGCGATCCCGGATCCGCCGCGTTTGCTGGAGGCGCGCGGCGGCGTAGAGGGTCGGCACGAGCATGCAATCCAGGCTTCCGGGATGCAGCAACGTCGATTCCAGCATGTTGGTGACGGCCAGCATCACCGTATAGATTGCAACAAAGGAGGCCCACGGTGCCGACCCGTCGCGCACGGCACCGAATGCCCACACGGTTGGCAAGATGAGCATCCAACCGCCAAGGAGGAGGCCGGGGACGCCGAGTTCGAGCGCGAGTTCGATGAATCCCTGGTGCGCTTCCGGTGTCGGCCAGCCGATCACCCGTTGCACGAACAGCAACGCGGGATTGGACGGGAGAAAGAACGCGCCGAAACCGAAGCCGGTGAACGGCCTCTCCAGCGCCTTCTGAAGGAGGAGCCCCCACATCGGCACCCGTCCGGTCAACGACCCGTCCTTGCCGATAAAGGCCATCGTCGCTTCAAAATTCGATACAATCAGCACGAGCACGATCGCTCCGGCGATTGCGGCGCCGTACAACGCCCAAAGCAGCCGCACTCCGCGCAAGCGGGCGGCCGCGATCACCAGTCCGAGCGGCAGCAGGAGCATCGCGTCGATTTGGGCCGTTCGCGACCGCGCCATGACAAGGACGAGCAGGGCGGCGCAGATCTCGACGACGCGGAGCAGCCGGCCGTGAGGCTCGTGACGATAGCGCCAAACCGCTGTCATGAGCGCGACGATCATCGTCGTCCCGAGCAGGTTCTTGTGGGTGAAGACTCCGGACCAGGCACCCGCGAGTTCGGGCTCGCCATGCATCGTGCCGACGCCAGGGGCGATGAGAACAACCGCAATCGAGGCGTAACCGGCAAGCGCGGCCATCTGCCCGACCACGCGGATGATATCCGGCATCGAGAATCGTGCGACGAGGTAATAACCGAAGCCGATGATGGTGAGGAGCGTGAAGACGCGGCGGAGCGTGATGGCGGGGTCAACCGACCAGGCGACGGATGCGAGCGCCAGGCAGAGAAAGGCGGCGGGCGCCGGCGCTTGCCGGATCAGGGCGGTTATGTCCCTGAAGCGGCGCGCGTAGAGGATGCCGAGTCCGGCCAAAATCAGCGCCTGGGCGGCGGTGAGCAGAAGATTTTGTGTGCCCGGCAGCGGTTTGGCTGCGGTCACGTCGATCCCGGCCAGCTTGTATGGAAGATAGGCGTACCCGCCCGACATGACCGAAATCGTGGAAAAACAAAACAGACGTTCTGGCCAGCTTGGATCGCGGGTCGGCATCTTCGCTCCTGCGCTGACGGTGCAGCGAGAACCACAGTCATTATGCTTGGCTGGCAACCACCGCAAGCCGCGTTTTCGCGGCCGGCAGTGATGTTACGCGTCCGTTAGATATCGACATTCATGTACAATCCGATTTCTCCCGGCGGTTACTGGCGGCCGGTCCTTGCTCGTCAGCGGAAGGGCGTTCGCGATGTCGCCCTCACCTTCGACGACGGTCCGACCCCTGAAACGACGCCCGTAATCCTCCGTATGCTGACGGAGGCAGGTGCGCGTGCCACGTTTTTTCTCAGCGGCACGCGGGTGGAACGCTATCCGGCGTTGGTTGCCGATATCGTGCGTGCCGGGCACGACGTGTACGGCCACGCCTGGGATCACCTCGATTTCGACCGGCGCGCCGCTTCCGAGGGGCTTGCAGAAATGCGCCGCGTGGAGCGGGCGCTGCAAGCGTTCCGGCCGACGCCCCCCGTGTATCTCGTGCGTTTTCCGTACAATGCGGGGTGGCGCCGGGCGGCGATGCATCGCGCCATGCGGGATTTTCATCCCGATACGCGTTTCGCCTATCACACGATCTCGACCGAGGACTATCGGCTAGCCGAGAACTGTCCCGACCGCGCGACGCTCGACGCACGATGCCGGGACCGTGCGGCAACGATCGCCGCACGCGCAGACTTGCCGGGCAGCATCCTGCTTCTCCACGAGAGCCCGTTCGGTGTGAACGAGTCTCTCAACCCGATGGTGGCCGAGGTCTTGCTGCCGCACATATTGGATGCCCTGAAAGCGCGCGGCCTCCGCTGCGGGCCAAT
>JAFAXA010000085.1 GCA_019241425.1 Acetobacteraceae bacterium
ATCGGCGGCGGCGCGAGCGACCCCGGCGTGCTCGACACAGCCTGGGCGGCGTTGCGGCCGGGCGGTCGGATGGTTGCCAATGCGGTGACGCTGGAGACCGAATCGCTGCTCGGCGCGGCCTGGTCCCGCCACGGCGGCGCCTTGACCCGGATCGGCATCGAGCGGCTCGGCCCGGTCGGCGGCATGCACGGGGTCCGGCCGGGCATGCCCGTAACCCAATGGGCGGCGACGAAGCGGTGATCATCGCCGGGATCGGCTGCCGGACGGGCGTTTCGGCCGCCGCCGTGTTGGCCGTCCTACGGAAAGCCGAAGACGCCGCCGGGCGGCGGGCGGAAGCCCTGGCCGCACCGTTCTTCCGGGACGGCGAGCCGGGGCTGATCGAGGCGGCGTCGGCGCTCGGCCTGAAGCTGCTTTCGGTGGCCGCGGACGCCCTCGCATCCGCCCAGCCGCGGGCGGTGACGGCCTCCGCCCGGAGCCTGGCCGCGACCGGCTTCGCTTCCGTCGCCGAGGGCTGCGCGATCGCTTCGGCCGGGGCGCTGCTCTGGCCGCGCATCGCGGGCGAGGGCGTGACCTGCGCGCTCGGCGGGGAGCGCGGCACCGGGACCGTGCATTTCATCGGCGCGGGTCCGGGGGCGCCCGATCTGTTGACGCTCCGCGCCCGTGCCATCCTCGCCGCCTGCCCGGTCTGCCTCTACGCCGGCTCGATCGTGCCGCCGGCGGTACTCGCCCACTGCCCGCCGCACGCGCGCACCATGGACACCGCTTCGCTCGATCTCGACGCGATCGACGCCGAATGCGCCGCCGCCCACGCCGCCGGACAGGATGTCGCGCGCCTCCATTCCGGCGACCTTTCCGTGTTCAGCGCGCTCGCCGAACAGCTCCGCCGCCTGGAGCGGAACGGCATTCCCTACACCCTGACGCCCGGCGTCCCCGCTTTCGCCGCCGCCGCCGCCGCGCTCGGCCGGGAGCTGACGGTGCCGGGCGTCGCGCAAAGCGTCGTGCTGACCCGCGTTTCCGGCCGCGCCTCCGCGATGCCGCCGGGCGAAACCCTGGCAGCATTCGGCGCCACGGGCGCGACGCTCGCGATCCACCTCGCAATCGGCGCGTTGCCGCGAATCGTCGGCACCCTCGCGCCGCTTTACGGCGCCGATTGCCCGGCGGCGATCGTCGTCCGGGCAAGCTGGCCGGACGAACGCCTGATCACCGGCACGCTCGGCACGATCGAGGCCCTGGCCGCCGCCGATCCGATCGAGCGCACAGCGCTGGTGCTGGTCGGACCCGCGCTCGGCGCCTCCGGCTTCCGCGAGAGCGCCCTCTACAGCGCGGCCTATCAGCGCAGGTTCAGGGGCGGCGCGACCTGACGGAACGGCGCTTCCCCCAGCTTCACGCCGTCGCGGTCGAACAGCAGCACCTCCAGGGCGATCTCCGCGCCGAGCAGGACATGCGCCGCCGTTTCCCAGGCACGCAGCGCGACCGCATCGCCGAGCGCCATCCCCCGCTCGCCCGCGATCGCGAATGCCTCCGCCGCCGTGTTCGCGGCGGCGAGCGCGCCGGCCGTCTCGGGTGACGCTCCGGTTTCCGCAGCCAGCGCCGCCAGCGCCGCCAAATCCACGGACCCGCGCCGCGAATGCAAATCGAGCCGCCCTTGCGCGAGCTTGGTCATCTTGGCGAGGCCGCCTGCCACCGTGACCCGAGGCACCGGATGCGCCCGCAAATATTTCAGCATGCCGCCGACGAAGTCGCCCATGTCGATCAGCGCGGCATCGGCAAGGCCGTGATGCCGCCGCACGGCGTCCTCCGACGCCCTGCCGGTCGCCCCGGCGACGTGCGGGAGGCCGGTCGCCCTGGCCACGTCGATGCCGCGCTGGATGCTGTGGATCCAGGCCGAGCAGGAATACGGGACGACGACCCCGGACGTGCCGAGGATCGAGAGGCCGCCCAGAATGCCCAGCCGTGCATTGAGCGTCTGCGCCGCCAGCGCCTCGCCGCCCGGCACCGCGATCTCCACCACCGCATCGACGGGACCGCCCGCCACTTCCTCCAGCGCCTCGCGGATCATCCGGCGCGGCGCCGGATTGATCGCCGGCTCGCCGGGCGGCAACGGCAGGCCGGGCAGGGTGACGGTGCCGACCCCTTCGCCCGCCCGGAAGACGACGCCGCTGCCGGGCTTTCCGCGCCGGACGGTCGCCCGCACCAGCGCGCCATGCGTCACGTCCGGATCATCGCCCGCATCTTTGACGATCGCGGCCACGGCTGCGTCGTCCCAAAGCGTCGCCTCGGCGAGCGCAAAGGCCGGTTGCTCGCCCCGCGGCAGAAGCAAGGACACCGGATCGGGGAAGCTTCCGGTCAGCAACGCCGTGTACGCCGCCTTGGCCGCCGCCGCGGCGCATGCACCGGTCGTCCAGCCCCGGCGCAGCACCCGGTCAGGCACGATCGCGGCGCAGGACGGAAGGAGGGGGCCGGTCCATCCTCACGACCTTGGATGAAGCGGGCATTCGTGCCTAGAACGTGCGGCGGTTGCGCGGGCGCGCGACGCGAAAACAACGCCGGGGCGGGCAGGGGAAACGTCGAATGAGACCATGGGCGAGGCCGTCGGGCCGGTGACCCGGGCGCTGATCGTCGCCGCCCCACGTTCGGGGGCCGGCAAGACCACCGTCGTTCTGGCGCTGCTCGCCGCCTTCCACAGGCGCGGCGTGGCCGTGCGGGCGGCGAAATCCGGTCCGGACTACATCGACCCCGCGTTCCACGAAGCGGTGACGGGCCACCCGAGCCTCAACATCGATAGCTGGGCGATGCCCCCGCATCTGATCCCGGGCCTCGCCGCCGAAGCCGCGGCGGGCGCTGATCTGCTCCTGATCGAAGCGTCAATGGGCCTGTTCGACGGTCTCGGCCGCCCGCCGGGCCGGTCCGGCAGCGCCGCCGACATCGCCGCCCGGCTGGGCCTGCCGGTTCTGCTCGTGCTGGACGTTTCCGGCCAGTCGCAATCGGCGGCGGCGGTCGCGCGCGGCTTCGCCCTGCACCGGCCGGATGTGCGGGTGGGCGGCATCGTCCTGAACCGGATCGCCAGCGAGCGGCATCGGGAAGGCATCCTCGGCGCGATGCGCGACATTCCCCTGGCCGTGCTGGGGTCGCTCGACCGCGACGACGCGATCCGCCTTCCCGAGCGCCATCTCGGCCTCGTGCAGGCGCAGGAACTCGGCGAACTCGGCGCCTTAATCGAGCGGCTGGCTGATCTCGCCGAGGACCGGCTCGATCTCGACGCGATTCAGTCCCTGGCCGCGCCTCTGCCCTCGGCGGCGGTGGCGTCCGAACCCGCCCTGCCGCCCCCTGGCCAGCGGATCGCGGTCGCGCGGGACGCGGCGTTCAGCTTCATCTACCCCCATCTGCTGGCGGGCTGGCGGCGGGCTGGCGCGGAAATCCATCCGTTCTCGCCCCTGGCGGACGAAGCGCCCCCGGAAGGCTGCGACATGTGCTGGCTGCCGGGCGGCTACCCGGAGCTGCACGCGGGGGCGCTTGCCTCGGCGACGCGGTTCCTGGCCGGCTTGCGCCGCTTCGCCGCCGGTCGCCCGGTCCATGGCGAGTGCGGCGGCCATATGGTGCTCGGCCGGGCGCTGATCGCGGAGGATGGCACGGCCCACGAGATGCTCGGCCTGCTGCATCACGTCACCAGCTTCGCCCGGCGGCGGCTGACGCTCGGCTACCGGGGCGCGCTGCTGCTCTCCGATGGCCCGCTCGGCCGCGCCCGCACCCGGCTGCGCGGGCACGAGTTCCACTACGCGACGGTCGCCGAACCGGGCGGCGACGCGCCATTCGCGATGCTGACGGACGGAGGAGGACGCGACCTCGGTCCATCCGGCGGCCGGTCCGGCCGCGTCACCGGCAGCTTCTTCCACGCAATCGCCGCCAACGCCGAGAAACCCGCGTGACCGCACCTACCTCTGATCTGGGCAGCTTACGACGGGCATGCACCGACCTGCCCGCCGGGGACGAAGCCGCCGAAGCCGCCGTCTGCGCGCGCCAAGCCGGATTGACGAAGCCGCCGGGCAGTCTCGGCCGGCTGGAAACCCTCGCGGGCTGGCTTGCCCGCTGGCAAGGCCGGGCGACGCCACGCCTCGACCGGGTTGAGGTGCTGGTCTTCGCCGGCAACCACGGGGTCACCGCCCGCGACGTTTCGCCCTACCCGGCGGCCGTCACCGCCCAGATGGTCGCGAACTTCGCTTCCGGCGGCGCGGCCATCAACCAGTTGGCCCGCAACGCCGGGGCCGCCTTACGGGTGATCCCGATCGACCTGGACCGGCCGACCCACGATTTCACGCTTGCGCCCGCCCTGAGCGACGCGGATTTCCTCGCCGCCGTCCGCACCGGCTACGACGCCGTGACGCCGGAAGCCGATCTGCTCTGCCTCGGCGACATGGGCATCGGCAACACCACGGCCGCCGCTTCGCTGGCGGCGGCGCTGTTCGGCGGCGGCGGCGCGCGCTGGTCCGGGCGCGGCACCGGCCTCGACGATGCGGGGCTGGCCCGCAAGCGCGCGGTGGTCGATGCGGCGCTCGCCCGGCACGACGCGCTGCTGAGCGATCCGCTGCGGATCGCCGCCGCGCTGGGCGGCCGGGAAACCGCGGCGTTGCTGGGCGCGGCGCTAGCGGCAAGGCGGCAGAGCGTACCCGTGCTGCTCGACGGGTTCGTCTGCCTGGCCGCCGTGGCGCCGCTCGCCCGCCTCGATCCCGGCGCGCTCGCCCATACCCAGGCGGCGCACGTCTCGGCCGAGGCGGGCGGCGCGGCGCTGCTCGCGGCGCTCGGCCTTGCGCCGCTGCTCGATTTCGGCATGCGGCTCGGCGAAGCGTCCGGGGCCGCCCTCGCGGTGCCGCTGCTGCGTGCGGCGGTCGCGTGTCACGCCGGCATGGCGACTTTCGCCGAGGCCGGCGTCAGCGACCGCGATCAGCCGGCGTAGATGTTGAGCCCGAGCGCCTGCACCACGGATTGGACCGCCTTCTGCGCCCGCACGCTGTTGCCCGCCGCGTCGAGCGGCGGCGAGAAGGCGGCGAGGCCGAGCACGCCCGGCGCGACCGCGATCAGCCCGCCGCCCACACCGCTTTTCGCGGGCAGTCCGACGGTGAACATCCAGTCGCCGGTGTTCTCGTAAAGACCTTCGATCGCCATCTGGGAGAGCACCGGCGGCACCAGGGCCGGGTCGATCACCGCTTCCTTGGTCACCGGGTTGATCCCGCCATTGGCAAGCGTGCCCGCCATCACCGCGAGATCATGCGTCGTCACCGCGATCGAGCATTCGCGCGTGTAGATGTCGCACGCTTCCATCGGATCGGTGTACATGAACCCGTAGCTTTTCAGCAGCATCGCGATGCCGCGATTATGCTCGTTGGTGTCCGCCTCCGATTTGTAGACTTCCTCATTGACGGTAAGCGTCCGCCCGGCGAAGCGGCTCATGTTGCCGATGATCTTGTTCCAGCGTTCTTCCGGCGACGCCGCCTGCACGAGGCTCACCGTCGCCATCGCGCCTGCGTTTACAAGCGGGCTGATCGGCTTGCCATGATTGAGTTCGACGCCCATGACGGAGTTGAACGGCAAGCCGGTGGCGTTCGTGCCGAGTTTCTGTTGCACCGCTTCCGGCCCGCTCTCGCGCAGCACGAGCGCCAGGGTGAACACCTTGGCGATCGACTCGATCGCCAACGCGTAGCCGACATCGCCCGCCTCCGCGACAGCGCCATCCGGCTCGCTCGCGGCGACGCCGAACAAGGCGGATGGCACGCCCGCCAGATACGGGATGTAGTCCGCGTTCTTCCCTTCCGTAAGACCGGCGAAGCGTGCGTGCGCATCGTTGACGGCCTTCGTGACGCGCCCGGCATCCGGAGGCGCCACGCACACGCGCGCCTGCGCGAGCGCAGGCGTGATCGCCAGAGCCGACGCGGCTCGCAGAAGGTGGCGGCGGCTGAGGCCGGTTCCGATGGTCATGCACGCGATCCTTTCAAAAAGAACGTCAGCATGAGCCTGACGGAAGGAGCGGCAATAATAAACCGATGAAGAGGCTGTGGGCGGATTTCGCCCAGTCCTGGATGCTGCTGACGCGCGTGCCGTTGCCGCGCCGGTTCGTGCCGGGGGTGCTACCCTCGCCCGCGCGGAGCGTGTGGTGCTTCCCGCTCGTCGGTGCGCTGACCGGCGCCGGGGCCGGCGCGATCTACGCCGCTTGCGACCAACTCGGGATGCCGCCGCTGCTCGCTGCGTTGTGGACCGTGGCGGCGCAATTGCTGATCACCGGCGCGCTACACGAAGACGGGCTCGCGGACACCGCCGATGGTTTCGGCGGCGGCCACAGCCGCGAGCAGAAGCTCGCCATCATGCGCGACAGCCGTATCGGCAGCTACGGCGTCCTCGCATTGATCCTGTCGCTCGCGATCCGCGTCGCGGCAATCGGCGCGATCGGTGATGGGGCTTCGGTGCTGGGCGCGATGACCGCCGCCGGCGCGCTCGGACGCGGCGCAATCATCGTCGTGCTGGCGCGCATCCGCCCGGCCCGCCCGGACGGGCTCGCCTCTTCCCTCGGCGACCCGCCGGCCGCTGTGCTCGCGACCGGCGCCGCGCTCGCGGGCCTGATCGCCTTTGCGGCACTCCCGGCGCGGGTCGCGCTCGCCGCGTCGGCCGTGTCGCTGCTGAGCGGGCTCGTGCTGGCTCGGCTAGCGCGCATTCAGGTGGGCGGTTACACCGGCGATGTGCTCGGCGCCGCCGAACAACTGGCCGAGTGCGGGGCGCTGACCGTCGCCGCCATCTTCTCCGGCTGAACGTCGATCGCGATGACCTTGCCGAACGCGGGCGCGGGCTTCAGCAGATCGACCGCCTCGCCGCGCAGCATCGGTTCCAGCACCCGTAGCGGACCGCCATGCGACACCAAGACCGCATCGGACCCGAGCGCCCGCAGATCGGCGACCAATGAAGCGACCCGCGTCACGAGCGCCGCGACCGGCTCGCCACCGGGCGGCACGAACGCGCCGGGCTCCCGCGCCCAGAGATCGAGCGCCGATCGGTCGAGATCTGCCCAGCGCCTCCCTTCCCAATCGCCGAAATCGAGTTCCAACAGGCGATCGTCGTGCTGGGGGACCGCACCGAGCGCGTCGCCCAAGGCGACGGCGAGAGCCAGGCAGCGCCGGGCCGGGCTTGTGACCAGAAGCGGCGTGCGCACGTCTCCCACCTCCCGCCAGATCGCCTCCAGCCCCGCTGCCGTCAGCGCCGTGGCCGGAATGTCGAGGCGCCCGTAACAGACGCCGGGGGCGATCAAAGGCGCCAAGTGCCGGATCAAGACGACCCGCATAACCAATCGCCTCCAAATGCCGGCTCCCTTGTCACGTTCGGGGGCGCTCAGCAAACCGCCGCGCCGGGCGGGAGTTATGGCGGCTTCGGCACCGGCGAACAGACGCCGATCGGAGGCGACATGGCAGACACGACGGTCATCAAGGTAGACGCGGCGCACTCGCCGAAAGGGCCGGACGGGCAGGTGTACCTCGCCAGCGGCAAAGGCATTTCGATGCGGATGTGGCGGGATGAGGCGCCGACCGAGGGTAAGCCGCCGGTGCGCCGGGACTACGAAACCGTCGGCTTCGTGGTGTCGGGGCGGGCCGAGTTGACGCTCGAGGGTCAGGTCGTGCGCCTGGAGCCCGGTTCATCCTGGGTCGTGCCCAAAGGCGCGGAGCACAGCTACCGCATCCTCGAAGCCCTGACGGCGATCGAGGCGACCACACCGCCCGCTCAGGTGCACGGACGGGACGAGACCGCCTGAACGGCGCTCCCCCGCCCCGGGCCGGCAAAGGAACCTCGCTTCATCCGAAATAATAACGCTGACATTTCCGTTTCGAACGGTGTAGTTACCGGCTGGTAGGTTCTGCACCCGGCAGTTCGGAGCGATCCATGTCAGGCACGACGCCATTCCCGCTGGGCGTTTACGTCGGCAACCCGAATGGCAACGACCAAGCCGCCAACGCACAGTTCGAGGCCGCCTTCGACCAGTTCTCGCACGATCTCGGCGCGCGCCCGGCCTTCATGGACGCCTACACGGATAATGCCTTCGGTGACCCGTCGACATGGGCCGGAAACGCCGGGTGGAGCGCCTGGTCCTGGGCGCAAACCGGGTCCAATTATGTCGGCCCGGGCTCGGGCGTCGTGCCCGTGGTTGGCGTTCCGATGTCCTGGGCCGGCGCGGACGGAAGCAATGTGGACGCGGCCTATCGCGCTCTCGCTTCCGGCGCATACGATGCCGACATCAAGGCGGTGGCGGATGCCTGGTTCGATCAGGGGTACACGACCGTCCAATTCCGGCTTGGTTACGAGTTCAACATTCCGAGCATTTCCTGGGATGTGCTGGACGCATCCGCGCCGTCCGCTGCCGCGGATTTCGTCGCCGCTTTCCGCAGAATGGCGAGCGACATTCATGCGGAGGCGGCTGCCCGCGGGGTCACCGCGCAGATCGTCTGGAATCCGGGTAGCTGGACTTCGGGAAATACGACGCAACTCTATCCCGGAGACCAATACGTCGACATCACGAGCCTCGACCTTTATTCGCCCACCTGGACCGGCGATTTCACGGACTGGGCGGATGGTGGCACGCAGCAAGTCGATCCGACGGCATGGGCAAGCAACCCCGTGAACCGGGAGCATTTCTGGAACTGGACCAACGCAACGGCGCAAGACCCGACGCCCGGCCTCAGCGCGCCAGGCTGGTCGATGCAGGACGCCATCCAATTCGCCCGCGAGCACGGCAAGCCGCTTTCGATCAGCGAGACCGGCGCCGGCAACGCTCCGTCCAGCCCGGCCTCCTACGGGCCGGTGGATGATCCCGACTTCGTCCGCTGGCTGAGCGGCACGCTCGCAGCCGCGGAGCAGCAAGGCGTGACGATTCAGAATGTCGATATCTGGGATACCGGGAATTCGTATTTCTCGAACGGGACACGGGCGCAGGAAGCGGCCGCCTGGAACCAGTATTTCGGCGCGGGTACGGCGACTCCCCCGCCGCCGCCGAACAATCCATCGACCGTCACGATCGGCAGCGGGCCGGACACCCTCGCGCTGCAAGTCTCCGAGGACGCCTGGAACGGGGATGCGCAGTTCACGATCGCGGTTGACGGCGTTCAGATCGGCGGCACGCAAACCGCAACGGCGTCGCACGCCGCCGGCCAGAGCCAGACCTTCAACGTCTTGGGGTCGTTCGGTCCCGGCACGCACGCCGCGCGCGTCGATTTCCTCAACGATGCGTATGGCGGCAGTTCGAGCACCGACCGTAACCTCTATGTGACGGCTGCCACGGCCGACGGCGTCACAGTGCCTGGGGCGGTGCTCAACGAATATAGCGGTGGCGCTCAGAGCTTCAGCTTCTCGCTCCCGGGCGGCAGCTCGCCGCCGCCTCCGGTCAGTATCGGCAGCGGGCCGGATACGCTGGCGCTGCAAGTCTCCGAGGATGCCTGGAACGGCGACGCGCAATTCACGGTCGCCGTCGATGGCCAGCAGATCGGCGGCACGGAGACCGCGACGGCATCGCACGCCAGCGGTCAGACGCAACTCCTCAATGTGCTGGGATCCTTCGCGGCGGGCAGCCATACCGTCACCGTCGATTTCCTCAACGACGCGTGGGGCGGCACCAGCGCCACCGACCGCAACCTGTACGTGACCGGGGCGAGCATCAACGGCACGGCGGTGCCGGGCGCGACCCTGTCCGAATACAGCGGCGGACCGCAAAGCTTCGGCTTTTCCGTCCTCGCCGGCACCGGGTCCTGAATGCGGCGGGCGGTGCCGCTTCTGCTGCTGGCCGGCTGCCTCGCGCGTCCGCTGGTCGCGATCGGCTGCACGTCGGACGATGCGACGGCGAAGCGGGTGCAGCTGACCGAGCGCCTGCAATCCGTTATGATGCAGGATCCGGCGCGCGGGCAGGCGTTGCTCCGGCAGTTGCAAAAGGAAACGGCGACCGCGCGTGCGGACGGGCGGGATCTCGACTGGGACAATGTGTGCGCCGAATACGACGCCTGGCTCAGGGAGGCGCATTGATCGCCCCCGCGGCAAACGCCCAGGCCGGCCCGGCGATTGCCAGGTGCACGATCTCCCCCGGCCGGTATTCCGCCGCCCCGACCGTTCGCAGTTCGATGTCGCCCCCGCCGAGAGCGAGGGTGACAAGCGTGTGGTCGCCGCGAAAAGCGTGCGACACCACTTCCGCGGCGATCCCCCGATCGTCTGCCACGGACACGATCTGCTCCGGGCGCAGCATCACCCTCGCCTTGCCGTTTGGGGCACCCGGGTAGAGCGGAACGGCGCCGAGCGGCGTGTCCGCCCGCCCGTCGCGAACGGTCGCATCCAGAAACAGCACCGGCCCGGTCAGGCGGGCGACGTCCGGATCGGCCGGCATCCGGTACACCGTCTGCGGATCTGCGCATTGCGCGACGGTGCCGCCATGCATGACCGCCACCAGGTCGGCATTGGTGAACGCTTCGAGCGGATCGTGGGTCACCAGGATCGCGGTCGCACCTGATGTGCGCAGCAACGCAACGACGTCGGCGCACACGCTCCGCCGCAGCGCCATGTCGAGCGCGTTGAACGGCTCGTCGAGCAAGATCAGGCCGGGCGAGGGAGCGAGGGCGCGGGCGAGCGCCGTTCGCTGCTGCTGCCCGCCCGACAATTCGTGCGGAAACCGCTTCTCGAGTCCGGTCAGCCCGGTCAGCCGCAACGCTTCGGCGACGCGCGAAGCGCGCCCCGGCGAGCGGCGCAGGCCGAAGCCGACATTCTTCGCGACCGTCAGATGCGGGAACAGCGTGCCTTCCTGCGGCACATAGCCGATCCCGCGCTTTTCCGCAGGGACGTGCGTGCCGGGCGCCTGCAGCGTGCGGCCGCTCAGCACGATGCGCCCCGCATCCGCCGGATCGAATCCGGCGATCAGGCGCAGCAGCGTCGTCTTGCCGCAGCCGGACGCGCCGAGCAGCGCCAGGATCGTTGCATTCGGCAGCACGAGATCGACGCCGTCCAGCACCGGAACGGGACCGTGGCTCTTGCGGAGATTCTCGACCCGGAGCTGGCTCATACCCACTCGCGGATGCCGAGCGAGCGCACCGTGAACACATAGACCGGCACGCCCGATATCAGCACCAAGGTCGCCGCGAATGGCGCCGCGGCGGCGTAGGCGCGGTCGCTCGTATAGGACCAGAACTCCGTTGCAAGCGTCACGACCCCGGTCGGCGCGAGCAGCAATGTCGCGGTCAGCTCGCGCATCAATTGGAGCGCGATCAGCGCCAGAGCCGCGCCGATCCCGGGCATCAGATTGGGCAAGGTCGCGAACACGAACGCGCCGAACGGCCCGCGCCCGAGACTGCGGGCGACATCCGTCAGTTCCCGCGGCACCAGCTCGGCGGACGCCCGCACGGAGGATTGCGCGAGCGGCAGAAACAGCACCGCATAGGCGACGAGCACCAGCGCGGTGCTCTGATACAGCGCCGGGACGTAGCGGATGGAAATGGAGACGAGCGCGAGTGCGACGACGATGCCGGGCAGACCATGCACCAGATACGGCAGCCGGTCGGCGAGCGCCGCCAACCGGCCCCGGTAGTGCGTCGTCGCCAGCACCAGCGGAACCGCGATCAGCGTCGTCAGCGCAGCACCCGGCAAGGCGAAGCCGATCGACGCCGCCAAGGCCGGCAGGACGGTGCCCAGGCCGTATCCCGCGGACGCGCCGCGCACGACCCAGAACCCCAGCGTCGCCATCGGTACGCCGAAGCCGAGCGCGACGTAGCAGGCAAGCCCGACCAGCGCCGGCAGCTTGAACGTTCCGAGTGCGACCGGCGCCGGCACCCGCGCCCCGCCTTTGGCGATGCGGGCGAAGCGCTTGCCCCGGCGCAGCCGGATTTCGCCGAACACCACCGGCAGGCAGAGCAGGATCAGCACGCCGGACAGCAGGGCCGCCGTCGCGTTGTCGAACTCGGCCTGGTACTGGTCGAAGATCGCCGTCGTGAACGTCTCCACCCGCAGAAAGGACAGCGCGCCGAACTCCGACAGCATATGGGCCGCGACGATCAGCGCGCCGCCGCCGATCGCGGGCAAGGCTTGCGGCAGCACGATGCGCCGGAAACTCCGCCATCGCCCGTGACCGAGCGAGCGGGCCACATCCTCGAAGCTCGGATCGACCCCGCGCAGCGCCGCCGATACCGGCAGGTAGATCAGCGGCGTGCTGTAGGCGGTGAGGATCAGGATCGCGCCGCCCATGCCCTGAAACGCCGGGCCGAGCGAAGAATACGCATAGCTCGACACGTAGGACGGCACCGCCATCGGCAGCGTCATCGCGACCCGCCACCAGCGGCGGCCCGGCAGGTCGCAGCGTTCGGTGCACCAGGCGGCGGCGGTCGCGATCAGCACGGCGGACAGGCAGACCCCCGCCGACAAGGTCAGCGTGTTGAGCAGCAGCCCGAGCGTATAGGGGCGCAGCAGATCGGCGACGATCCGCGACGGCCCCGCCTCCCAGGAGCGAAGCGCCACATACCCGGCCGGCAAGGCAACCAGCGCCACCGGCAGGAGGCTCGCCGGCACCAGCCATCGCGGCGCGGGCGGCAGCCGGTCGCGATGCCGGAGGCGGTGGCTCAAATAAGGCCCGCTTCGCGTTCCAGCGCGTAGGCCTCCGATGCGTCGCCTAGCTGCCCGGGCGTCACCGGCGCCCGGAACCGGTCCAACGGCGCCAGCGGATAGGGCGAGGTTACCCCGGCCCGCACCGGATACTCGGCGACGGTGTCGACCATCGCCGCCTGCCCCTTGTCGCTGACCAGGAACGCCAAGAAGCGCTGCGCGAGCGCCGCCTTCGCGCTCGACTTCAGGATCCCGGCCGCCGATACGGTCAACAGCGCGCCGGGGTCGGTCGGCGCGACGAAGTGCAGGGCGGAGTTTAGCTTCTCGGCGCCCGCCTCCCGCGCCATCGAATACCAATAATAGTTGTTGGTCAGGCACATGGCGATGTCGCCGTTCTCGACCGCGTTCATCGCCGCCCGGTTGCCGTTATAGGACCGGCCGTTCTCCTTCAGCCCCTTCAGCCAGCCGAGAGCCGCGTCCCGTCCCTCCGTGCGGACGATCGCCATGATCTGCTCCTGAAAGCCGTCCCCCTTCGCGTAGGCGACGCGATCCTTGAACCGGGGCGTCGCCACGTCGAGGATGGAGGCGGGCAGATCGCCCGGCGCGGCCATCTTCTTATTGTAGCCGATCACCCGCGTGCGGACGGTCGCGCCGATCCAGGTGCCGTCCGCCGCC
>JAFAXA010000109.1 GCA_019241425.1 Acetobacteraceae bacterium
GAGCGCTGCGGAAACTCTCGGTCCAGGAGCGATGGGATCGTAGAAAACCTTTGGGAACGCCCGTCGTGCCCGAGGTGAAGCCGGCATAGAAGGGCCGCTCGGAAACCGGCTCACATTGTTCGAACGGTTCGCGCGGCAGAGCGGCCCGCATTGCGCGCCGTTGTGCGTTCGTCCAATCCGGCCCGGCGATCGCCGCCGCCCGGCCGGTGGCGATGATCGCGCAGAACTCGATCAACTGGTCGAGGACGCCCGCCTCCGTGTCCACCCACGCGGTCGCCGGATCGTCGCCGCTCGAGATAACCGCCACGCGCCGACCGACGGCATCGGCGAAAGTTGCGAAGTCGAAGCATCTCGCGCCATCCGCAAAGGCGCGCTTTGCGGCACGCACGCGCGACCAGTGGTGGATCGGGGCGACGAGTGTCGGGAAGTCCGGACACTCAGCCCCCATGCGGCTGCCACTCCGGCAGCCCGCGCAGAACGGTCTGCACGAGGAATGCGGAGAGGACGCATTTGACAAGATCGCCAGGCAGGAACATCGAACTCGCGATCAGCGCTCCGTGCCAATTCAGTTGCGCCGTTGCCGCCAGAACCGGCACGCCGCAGAGATAGACCGCGCCGATGCCGCCCAGCGCGGAGGCGACCGCGGCACGCGCAAGCACCGGGCCCGGCAGTTTGCGCATCGCCAATCCCGTGACCGCGGCCCCCACCGGAAAGCCCAGCAGAAAACCGGCGGACGGGGCCATGAACACGCCGAGCCCGCCCCGGCCGCCGGTGAGCAAAGGCAGGCCGAGCGCAACCGCGCCCAGGAACAGCAGCAATGCCAAAAAGGCGCGCGCCGGTCCGAGCAGACAGCCGGCAAGCATCACGCCCAAGGTCTGTGCGGTGATCGGCACGCCGACCGGCAGATCGATTTTCGGCAGCAGGCCGAGTACGCCCACGAGCGCCGCGAACAAGGAGATGCGGGCGAGCGACTGGAGCGAGGGGAGCGACTGGGACGAGGCGAGAGCCATCGGCTTGCCTAGCATTCGGCCGGGTCAGTCTCCAAGGCGTGTCGTCAACGCATCGCCGACCCGTTCGGCGGTTCTCATCACATGCAAGGCGAGCGGCGCCAACAGTTTCAGGCCGCCGGATCGCCCGGCCCGGACGCGGTGAGCCTCGTCCAGACGCTGCCACTGCGCGAAGAAGCTTTCGACGAAACGCAGCATCAACCCGAGCCCGAGCGCAAGCCGGTCGGGCCGCAACCCGAACAGCCTGAACGGGGCACACAGGGCCTCGGCGATGCCGAGCAGATCCTCGAAACGCGTGGTCGCGGTCAGCAGATACCCGAGCACCACCAAGGTCAGTACCCGAAGCGCCGCGGCCAGCCCCGCGCCCCAACTGTCCTGCCATGCATGAAGCGCGACGATCAGCGCGAGCGCGACCGCAAGCCCGCGCGCCCCCGGCGCGGCGGTCCAGGCACGCCGTCCGAGCGACGCGAGTAGCAGGGCTGCCCCGAGCGCCGTCCCGGCAGCAACCGGGAGCGAGCCCCAAACCGCCAGCGCAGTAGCGGCAAGCGGCAGGGTCGCCAGCTTCACCGACGCTGGAACGCGATGCAGCCACGTTTCCGGGCTAAGAAACAGGCTGCGCAGGGGCGCTTCTCCCGGCGACGTCCGCGCTGTAAGCCGCACATACCGCGGCGCCGGCGCCGTCCTGCCTGACCCGGCCGCTTTCCAGCCAGATCACGCGCTCGAAATCGCCGAGCCAAGCGAGTTGGTGCGTCGACAGCAGGATCTGCCGGTCCGCGCTCGCCAGGCGATTTCGCAGCGCCGCCTGGGTCGGCAGATCGAGGCTTGCGAACGGCTCATCCAGCAACAGCACGCGCGGACCCGCGATCTCCAGCGCCATCAGGCAGAGACGCTGCCGCTGCCCTTGGCTGAGCGCCGATACCGCACGCTCGCTCCAGGGCGCCAAGCCCTCTGAGGCGAGAAACCCGAGGGCGCGTTCCTTGGCGGTCCGGCGGTCCACCCCGATTGCGGTCAGGCTGAAGGAGAGTTCTTCCGCGACGGTCGGAAAGATGATCTGGTCTTCGGGGTTCTGGAACAGCAAGCCGACGAGGCCGGGCAGCTCCCGCCGATGCAGGCGCCTGTCGCGCCCGCAGACCTCGACCGTCCCCCGTTCGGGGACCTGCAACCCGGCGATCAGCCGCAACAGGCTGGTCTTGCCGCTGCCATTGTCGCCGATCAGCCCGATCCGGCGCTCCGTCAGCGACAGCGACAGGTCCTGGAACAGGACCGATCCGCCCCGGCTCAGCGTGACGGAGGAGAGGACAATGCTCAATGCGCCGCGTCGCCTGCTTATGCGACGCGGACGCTAACCCAGTGCCGCAAGCCTCGCCACCACGCCGGCGGCGCTCAGATCGGGCACACCCCGTTGGCGCACTGCAGATGCGCGAGATCGACGCTCTCCCTCACGCCATCATCGTCGATCGCGCTCAGCAGGGCGGCGAAGCGATCGGCCGGCATCTCCTCCTCCGGCAGATACTCGTAGCCGAGTTCGCTATCGGGCCGGCTCGGCAACACGGCGCAGCACCGGACGTGCGGCTGCTCGCGCCGGACGATCTCCCGGAAGGCGTCGAGATCGCAGCGATCGGTGTAGACCTTCAAGGTGTAGCTGACCTGGTTGCCCTGCTCGGCGCCAATCCAATGCGTTTCCAGCAACCGCAGCCAGCGGTACTGTTCTTCGGGCGTCGCTTCCGGCGCCGTCACCAGCCCGTCGCCGAGGCCAAGCCGCATGATCAGCGGCACCGTCGGAAAACCGACGATCGTCATGCCGGGGAACGTGCGCAGACTGCGCAGCGCATAGCCGCGCGCCTCGTATTCCGCGAGCAGCGGATCGGCCCCCGGCAGCCAGCTTCCGGTCTCCGCGTCCCGCTCGCCCTTGAACTGCACCCAGCGCAGGTATTGGCGGCGGGCAGGAAGATGGGCGCCTTCGGTCAGGCCGAACAACTTGCTCGTGGTGCCGGCCGGCTTCACCGTCGTCACCGTGACCGGATGCACCAGGCCGAGTTCGTCGGCATAGGCGTTCGCCTCCTCCTTCGCGGCGTCGGAAAGCCGGGCCAACATCGCCCAGAACGGGGCGGAGCGCGCCTCGTCGACGAGGTCGGCAAAGGAAAGGCCGAACCGCATCCAGGCCCATTCGTGCAGTCCGGTCGGACCGATGCCCATCCGGTTGGTCCGCCGCACCTCCTCGGCATAGAGCGCGTCCATCCGGTTCGCCCGCATCAGGAACCGCACCCCGAGCCGGACCGAGTCCTCGACCCGCCCATCCCACTCCGCCAACACCTCCGGTGGCGCCTCGCCGGGGAAGAAGTCATTGAGCGGCAAGGGGCAGGCGAGCAGCGGCGCGAAATCGGCGATGACGCAATAACCGCCCGTCACGTGCAGCGCGATCTCGCCGCACGGGTTGGTGGTGACCGGGAAGCGCGAGGCGGCAGCGCGGCGGGTCAACTCCGCAAGCAGCGGCGCCGCCGCCATCACCTGATAGCGCTCGCTGCGGAAATTGCGGCCGTCCGTGTGCACCGGCCGCTGCCAAGCGGTGCCGGTCCGATGGTCCTCCAGCTTGTCGGCATTGATGAAGCCCGGCTCACCGTTGATCCAGGCGCAGCGGGTTGCTTCCTCAAACACGGCGCGAGCCTGGCAGGCAAGCGGCGACCGGTCCGCCGGATCGGCGACAAGAGCCCAGAATTCGCGATCCACCATGACCGAATTGTTGGCCGTCCAGAGCCCGCCTTCGGATTTGGCACGGATGAAGCGGAGGATGCCCGGGTCGCGCCAGGTCTTGGTCGCCATCCGCGCCGCCCGTCGCGCGCCGCCGACCTGGACCTCCACCGACAGGTGATGATCCACCCGCAACGCCTGCTCCCAGGGCGCGAACGCCTCGCCGTCTGGGTCGCGCGCACGCGCCGGCGCGATCACGTCCCGCCGGATGTTGAGGAAAGCCCGGATCAGCGACACCGGACCGGACGCGGGCCGGCCCTGCATGCCGAGGATCGGGCTGCCGGCCGGGCGGACCTGCGAAAGATCGAGCACCAGCGCGCGGCCCCGTTCCCGCTCGAACGCCATCGCTTCAAGCAACTCGACGGCGTGGGCCCAGCCTTCTCGGCTATCCGCCACCACATGGACGCGCGCACCGGCCGGGACTGCATCGAGAGTGGGCAGCAGAAGTGACGCCAGTTCGCCCCGCAACCGCTCGGTTGCGGTTTCCGCCAGTTCGTGCGGCGCGTCCCACGGCAGTAGCCCAAGCTCGACGGCAAAGCGGCGAAGGCCCGCCAGGTCCCTCGGGTAGTCCGCGTGCTCCGGGGAGAGATACAGGTGCAGATCGGGCGCGAATGCCCAGTCGACGGCCATCAGCGCGTCGTCGTAGGAGCGGCCGACCCCCGAGCCGTTCAGCAGCAGGTAGAACTTCGCGAACGAGCTGATCGCGGTCGCGCAGTTGGTGAACACCTCCATGTTCCGGGAGGGCTGCTCCGGATCGCCATGCTGCAGATGGCGCCCGGACGTGATCAGCGCGCCCGTCGCGATCGCGTTGCGAAGCCGCGCCTGTTCCGTCTGGGCGCGCTCGGTATGGGCCTCCTCGCCAAGCAACGCCATGTTACCCGCCGCCACCCGGTCGGCGACCCGGCCGAATGATCCGTCGTCAGTGTCCCGGAACACCGTCCGGCGCGCCACTGCCAGCCCCATACCGGCATCGAGGGACCGGGCCGGCAGAGGCGGCTCGCCGAAATGGCGGCCAGGCACGGACCGGGTCACCCCGTCCGCCCGCTTGATCACCCACGCACCGAAATCGCCGTCCATGCCACCGTCCCGACTCGTCTACCTAGATTATGGGGTCGAGCGCGGGAAATCGCAACTAGATGTTGTGAGAAGCGGTTGCCCGCTGGAAGCGTACATAAGGAAAGCGGCGGGTCCATTCCGGACCCGCCGCTTCCAAACCGCTTGCCCTGGCCGGGTAGTCAGTCCGCGGCGAGAGCCATGCTCCGGCGCGCCAGCATGGTGCCGACATGATCCTCGACCGCCCCGGCCACCCGGTCGGAATGGTCCGCGAACACGTGATCCGCGCCCTCGAAGATCCGGTAGTCGACATGCACATTTTTCTGCGTGTTCAGCTTGTCGACGAGTTTCCTCACCGCCGGCTCGGGCACCAACTCGTCCCGGTCGCCGTGGATCATCAGGCCGCCGCAGGGACAGGGCGCCAGGAAGCCGAAATCATAATGATTGGCCGGCGGGGCGATGCTCACCCATCCCGAAATCTCCGGCCGGCGCATCAGAAGCTGCATGCCGACGAAGGCGCCGAAGGAATAGCCGGCGATCCATAGGCCGCCGCTATTCGGGTTCACCGCCTGCATCCAGTCGAGCGCCGATGCGGCGTCGCTGATCTCGCCGATCCCGCCGTCGTAGCGCCCCTGACTGCGACCCACTCCCCGAAAATTGAAGCGCATCACCGAGCAGCCCAGGCGCTGGAAGGCCTGGTACATGGAAAAGGTGATCCGGTTGTTCATGGTCCCGCCATGCAGCGGGTGGGGGTGAAGGATCAGCGCAACCGGAGCACCCGATTCCTTCGAGTGGTGGTAGCGACCCTCCAGCCGGCCGTCCGGACCGGCGAACATGACCTCAGGCATGATGATGTGAATTCCGCTTTCTGTTGATCCAGCGGCTTTTTGCGGCCCCCAACTGGCCGCGCTCGCCGGTTTCGAAGTTGAGACGACCCAATCCCCAGAACACGACCAACCCGGTTGACCCCTCCCGACCCTTGCAACGGCATCTGCATGACAGCCTGTTACCCGGGTTTCCGGCCGCCTTGACCTGGATGAACCCGACGCCAAGCTTCACCGAACCGAGCCCCGTAAGCAGGCCGCAAGCGCACGCCCGTTCCGACACGAGCGGGATCACCGGATTGCCCTGAAAACGATCTCGATTTTCAGGGTTGGCGGAATATAAGGCGATCGGGCGTCCTTTCATAATAGAATTGTCGCATGGCTCACGTGTTTCTTCATGATTCGAACCGAATTTTCCTCACGCGGGGAAGAATCCTCGCGCGGGAGGCGTAGGTCTCCGTGGCCTATTTCGACGCCAACGCGAGCGAGCCGCTCCGGCCCGAGGCGCGGGAAGCTGTGCTCCGGGCGTTGGACTGGACCGGCAACCCCGCCTCCGTGCACCGGCATGGCCGGAATGCGCGGCGGACGCTCGAGACGGCCCGGGAAACCCTGGCCGCCCGGTTCGGGGCGGCCGTTGCTGGCGTCGTGTTTACCTCCGGCGGCACCGAAGCCAACGCGCTCGCGATCCACGGCTTGCGCGGAGGCCGCCGGGTGATCGCCAGCGCCGTCGAACACGATGCGGTGCGCGCCGCCGCGCCGGACGCGATCACCCTGCCGGTGCGGCGGGACGGCCGAGCCGACCTGGACCGCCTGCCCGAACTGCTCGGCGAGGCCGGCCCGGCGCTTGTCTGCCTGATGCTCGCGAACAACGAGACCGGCGTATTACAGCCGGTCGCCGAGGCTGCTGCGCTCTGCCGCGCCCATGGCGCGTTGCTGCATGTGGATGCGGTTCAGGCTGTCGGCCGCGTCGACGTGGACCTGCGCGCGCTCGGCGCGCACGCGCTTGCGGTGTCGTCGCACAAAATCGGCGGACCGACCGGCGCCGGGGCCCTGCTGCTGGCCCCCGACGCCCCTCCGATCGCCGCGCATCTTCCCGGCGGCGGGCAGGAAAGCGGCCGGCGCGGCGGGACTCCCGCGCTCGCCATGGTCGCCGGGTTCGCCGCCGCCTGCCGCGAGGCGGTGGCCCCCACCGGAACGGCGGCGCTGCGGGACGGGATCGACCGGGCCGCGGTCGCGACGGGCGCCCAGATCTGCGGCGGCGACGCGCTCCGTCTGCCCAACACCACCTGCCTTGCGCTGCCGGGCGT
>JAFAXA010000053.1 GCA_019241425.1 Acetobacteraceae bacterium
TGAGCGGAACCGCCCGGCGCGACCGAGCCAAGGCTGGTAGCCGCCATATACGCCCTGCCGCGCCGTCGGGCGGAACTCGGCGTCCTTGACGTGAAACATGCGGATCCGCTCGTGGTAGGCGTCGATGAAGCCGAGATAATCGAGCGCCTGCAAAACGAAATGGCTCGGATCGTAAAGGATGTGGACGCGTGCATGGTTGTTCGTGGCGTCGAGAAACATCTCGAACGTCACGCCGTCATGCAGATCCTCGCCCGGATGCAATTCGTAGCAGACGTCGCACCCCGCCGCGTCGAACGCATCCAGGATCGGCCGCCAGCGCGCCGCCAGCTCGGCGAACCCGGCTTCGATCAGCCCGGCCGGGCGCTGCGGCCATGGGTAGAGATAGGGCCACAGCAGCGCGCCGGAGAAGGTCGCGTGCGCCGTCAGGCCGAGCCGGTGGGAGGCGGCGGCGGCCAGCGTCAGTTGTCCGGCCGCCCATTCCGCCCGCGCGGCCGGGTTGCCGCGCACCTCCGGCGCCGCGAAGCCGTCCAGCAGCGCGTCATAGGCGGGATGCGCCGCCACCAACTGGCCCTGCAGATGCGTCGAAAGCTCCGTCAGCGCGACGCCGGCACCGGCGAGCGTGCCACGCACCTCGTCGCAATAGGCGTCGCTCTCGGCCGCTCGCTTGAGGTCGAACAGCCGCGCGTCCCAGCTCGGGATCTGCACGCCCTCGAACCCGGCGGCGCGCGCCCAGGTCGCGATCGCGGCCAGGCTGTCGAACGGCGGCGTGTCGCCCGCGAACTGCGCGAGAAAGATCGCCGGTCCTTTCAGTGTTCTCATGGGCCCCTCCGTTTCCCCCGACCATACGGGCGCGCCGCCGGAAGTCACGCGTGCGTGTTGGCGCCTTATCGCGGCGTTGTTTGACAACCCCGCACGCGAACGCCATCCTTTTGTCTTGAACCGAGGGGTGCCCCGGAGGGGGCTGAGATACCGCCGCGCTGCCGAACCGCTTGGCAGTACCGCGGTTACCCTTGCACCTGAACCGGGTCATGCCGGCGGAGGGACGGGGCGCATCCAGCACGCAACTTCCCGAACCGTCGTGACACCGCCCGCGAGGAGGCGTGCATGACCGTCCAATCGAAGCCGAGCACCGTCACCACCGGGCCGATCGCCGGCTCGCGCAAGATCTACACGAGCCCCGAAGGGCGTCCCGACATCCTGGTGCCGTTCCGCGAAATCGCCCTTGATCCGTCGGCGGCGGAACCGCCCTTCCGCGCCTATGACTGCTCCGGCCCCTATACCGATCCGGGCACCCGCATCGAACTCGAAGCCGGGCTGCCGCCAGTTCGCGCGCCCTGGGTCGCGGCGCGGGGTTTCGTCCCGGCCGAGGCGCGGGCGGTCAAGCCCGAGGACAATGGCGGCGCCTCCGGCGACCGTCTGGTGCCGCCATGCCCGGCGCCGCAAACGGTGCTCGCGGGCGTTTGGGGGAAGCCGGTCACGCAGATGGAGTTCGCGCGCGCCGGAATCATTACCGAAGAAATGATCTACGTCGCGCACCGCGAAAATCTCGGCCGCGCGCAGATGCTGGACGGCGCCGAAGAGCGTCGGGCCGACGGCGAGGATTTCGGCGCCGCCATTCCGGCCTTCATCACACCGGAATTCGTGCGGGAGGAGGTCGCCTCCGGCCGCGCCATCATCCCGGCCAATATCAACCATCCGGAACTGGAGCCGGTCGCGATCGGCCGCAACTTCCTGGTCAAGATCAACGCCAATATCGGCAACTCGGCGGTAACATCCGGGGCGGCGGAGGAGGTCGAAAAACTCGTCTGGGCGATCCGCTGGGGCGCCGACACCGTCATGGATCTCTCCACCGGCCGCAACATCCACAACATCCGCGGCTGGATCCTGCGCAATTCGCCGGTGCCGATCGGCACCGTGCCGATCTATCAGGCGCTGGAAAAGGTGAACGGCGAACCGGACAAGCTCGACTGGGAAGTGTTCAAGGACACCTTGATCGAGCAAGCGGAACAGGGCGTCGATTACTTCACCATCCACGCCGGCGTGCGCTTGCCCTACGTGCCGCTGACCGCGAAGCGCGTCACCGGCATCGTGTCGCGCGGCGGCTCGATCATGGCGCGCTGGTGCCTCGCGCATCACAAGGAAAGCTTCCTCTACGAGCGGTTCGACGAGATCTGCGACATCATGCGCCGCTACGACGTGTCGTTTTCGCTCGGGGACGGTCTGCGTCCCGGCTCGATCGCCGATGCGAACGACCGCGCCCAATTCGCGGAACTGGAAACGCTCGGCGAACTGACCAAGATCGCCTGGAACAAGGGCTGCCAGGTGATGATCGAAGGCCCCGGCCACGTGCCGATGCACAAGATCAAGGTCAACATGGAAAAGCAGCTCCGCGAATGCGGCGAAGCGCCGTTCTACACGCTCGGCCCGCTGACGACGGACATCGCGCCAGGCTACGACCACATCACCTCCGCGGTCGGCGCCGCCATGATCGGCTGGTTCGGTACCGCCATGCTTTGTTACGTGACGCCGAAGGAGCATCTCGGCCTGCCGAACCGCGACGACGTGAAAACCGGGGTGATCACCTACCGCATCGCCGCACACGCGGCGGATCTCGCCAAAGGCCATCCCTCGGCCAAGCTGCGGGACGATGCAGTGAGCCGGGCGCGGTTCGAGTTCCGCTGGGAAGACCAGTTCAACCTGTCGCTCGATCCCGATACCGCGCGCAGCTACCACGATGAAACGCTGCCGAAGGAAGCGCACAAAGTCGCGCATTTCTGCTCCATGTGCGGGCCCAAATTCTGCTCCATGCAGATCACCCAGGATCTGCGCCGCGAGGCGGAGCGCATGGCCGGCCTCGAGCAGAAAAGCGCCGAATTCGCCGAAGCCGGCAAGGCGATCTACCTGCCGCAACAGGCGGCCGAGTAAGGCGGGGAGGGGCCCGGCGCGCGGAGATCGCCGGCCCCGCGGGTGAGAGTTGACGTGCCTCGGGTTCACGGCGCGGGCCGGCTGGCGTAGCCTCCTGGCGTGCCTGGCAAACCGGAGGCCTGCCGTTGACGGACCCGCATACCGCCCTCGATGCGATCGGCATGCTGCCGGATACCGAGATCGACATCGCGGAGGCGGCTCTGCAACTTGCGCGCGTGGACGCGCCCGACGCCGATTGCGAGCGCGCGCGCCGTCAGCTTTCGCTTCTCGCGCGTGACACGGTCGCCGCGGCCGGGCGGATCGCGCAGGACGAGCTTCCCGCACGCGCGGCCGTGCTGGAGCGCGTGATCGCGGAGCGGCACGGCTTTCGCGGCGATACGGAAAGCTACGACGACCCGGCCAACGCCAACCTGATCCGGGTGGTCGAGCGGCGGCGCGGGCTGCCGGTGGCGCTCGGCGTCATCTGGCTGCATTGCGCGCGCACCGCCGGGTGGGATGCGCACGGCATCGACTTCCCCGGACATTTCCTGCTCGCACTCGAAGGCAGCGGCAAACAATGCGTGCTCGACGTGTTTGCCGGCGGGCGGCGGA
This sequence comes from Acetobacteraceae bacterium, assembly GCA_019241425.1. Taxonomy (GTDB): domain Bacteria; phylum Pseudomonadota; class Alphaproteobacteria; order Acetobacterales; family Acetobacteraceae; genus JAFAXA01. The sequence continues at coordinate 3,517 of JAFAXA010000053.1, forward strand.
TGGAAGCGCCGGCGCTCCGCAAGCTGCTGAAGTCGATCGAGGGCGCGAAGGCAGAACTGCGTCCCGGCCTGTTGCAGCCGATGAGCACGCGCGGCGTGCTGCTGCGCTTGCAGCAGAACATCAAGGCCCGCCGCCTGGGCGTCGGCGATCTTCGCGGCGCCCTGACCTGCGCCGAAAACATGCTGCGCGTCGCCCCCGATCACGCGCCGCTGTGGCGGGAGAGCGGGCTCTTGCACCAGCGGCTCGACGAGATCGGTGACGCGCTGCGCTGCTTCGAACGCTTCGTGGAACTGGTGCCGAGCGGCGAGGCCGCGGCCCGCGCCCGGCTTTCCATCGACGAGCTGCGCGCGCGCCTGCACTAGAGCCGCCGCGAAACGAGGACACCATGCCCGCATCGCTCAAGGTCGCGGTTCAAATGGACCCGATCGAAACGATCAGCATCGAGGGCGATTCCACCTTCGCCCTGATGCTGGAGGCGCAAGCGCGCGGCCACCGCCTGTGGCATTATGAGGTGCGCCACATGGCGCTGCGCGAAGGCGTGCAACGCGAGGGCGCGCCCCGGGAGCACCGGCTGCTGGCCCGCGCCCGGCCTGTGGCGGTGCAGCCCGTTGCCAACGATCACTACAAGTTCGGCGAGGCCGAGACCCTGGATCTCGGCACGGTGGACGCGGTGCTGATGCGGCAGGATCCGCCCTTCGACATGGCGTATATCACCGCGACGCACATGCTGGAGCACATCCATCCGCGCACGCTGGTGGTCAACGATCCGGCGGCCGTCCGCAACGCACCGGAAAAGATCCTGGTGACGCGCTACCCCGACCTGATGCCGCCGACGATGATCACCTGGGATCTCGAAGCGATCCGCGCGTTCCGCCTGGAGCACCGCGACATCGTCGTCAAACCGCTATTCGGCAACGGCGGCGCGGGCGTGTTCCGCATCCGGCCCGAAGACGAAAATCTCGCGGCGCTGCTCGAAATGCATTTCGCGCGCTCGCGCGAACCGCTGATGTTGCAGCGCTATGAACCCTCCGTACGGCGCGGCGACAAGCGCATCATCCTGATCGACGGCGAACCGCTCGGCGCGATCAACCGCGTTCCCGCCGAGGGGGAGGCGCGTTCCAACATGCATGTCGGCGGCCGTGCCGAAAAGGCGGAGTTGAC
>JAFAXA010000062.1 GCA_019241425.1 Acetobacteraceae bacterium
CATCGCGGCGGCGGGATCGCCGCCGAAGGGGTGGTCGGCGTATTGGGGCGCGGTGGCGGGCGACGGGAACCCCGCAGGCGGCATCATCGGGCAGCCGACAAGCAAGCTGGCGGCGTAGTAGGGTGGGATGCCGGGCGGGAACGGACCATACATGGCTGGCTCGCTATAACCGTTGTGCACGCGCTCGCGGCCCGCACTCGGCCCCGATCTGTCGTCGTCCGGCATCATTGGCGCCCTGTTGCGTCCTGCGGTCAAGGCAGAACATCATGCCGTATCAAACGACCGGCAAGGCTTGGCGTCCGGGAAGCCGGCCGCAGTCTTGCCAGCTGAGGCAAGACTCCGGACAACTCAGTTGCGCCGTGACGATTTCGTTTCGGACGGGGCGCCCTGCCGGGGAGGACGAGCGGCTAATGCGCGATGGCAGACCGCGCCGGCTGAGCGAGTTCAAGCTGGCGGTTGATCCTGAGCATCATCACGACGACCGCGCCGAGGAGGGCGCACGCGGCGAGCACCAGCAGCCCGGCCGTGAAATTACCCGTTGCCTCCCGCAAAAAGCCCATCACGTATGGGCCAGCGAAACCGGACAGATTGCCGAGCGAGTTGATGGCGGCAATGCCGGCGGCAGCCGAAGTGCCGGTCAGGAACGTGCTCGGGATCGGCCAGAACAGTGGCGGCATGGCCGACACGCCGATTTGTCCAAGGCACAACAGCCCAAGCACCAGCGCCGGCGAGGAAACCAGCCCCGCCCCGCCGACCCCGATCGTCGCAAGCATCATCGCCAGGCAGACGTGCTCCCGCCGCTTCAGGGTGCGGTCCGAACTGCGGCCGAGCAGGACCATGCCGATCGCGCCGAACACGAACGGCAACGCTGCGAGCAGCCCCGTCTCGAAATTGCTGACGCCGAAGCCCTTGATGATTGTCGGCAGGAAAAAGGCGACCCCGTAGCTGGCCGCGTTCAGGCAGAAATAGACCAGCGAACAGGCCAGAATGCGACGATCACTGAGTGCCTGGCCGATGCTCAGGTGCTCCACCGCTTCCTTGTTGCGCCGTTCCGTTTCCAAACGGGTGTCGAGCCAGGTGCGCTCGTCCTCCTCAAGCCACCGCGCGAGCGCCGGCCGGTCGGTCAGGTAGAAAACCACCGCGAACCCGACCAGGATGGACGGCACCGCTTCAAGAATGAACAGCCATTGCCAGCCCTCGAGCCCTGAACCCTGCAAGTTGAGCAGTCCGCCGGAGATCGGGGCACCGAGGATGGAGGAAAACGGTATCGCCAGCATGAAGAGCGACACCACGCGAGCCCGGTAAAGGGAGGGGAACCATAACGTCAGATAGAAGATGATGCCGGGGAAGAATCCGGCTTCAGCCATACCGAGCAAGAATCGGAGGATGTAGAACACCCATTCGGGAGAGAGGCCGGTCGCCGCCGCAATGGGCCGAGTGAAGGCGAACGCCCCCGAAATGAGGCCCCAGGTGATCATAATGCGGGCGATCCACAACCGCGCACCGAACTTGTCGAGAGCGAGGTTCGACGGCACTTCCAGCAGGAAGTAGGAGATGAAGAACAGGCCGGCGCCGAAGCCGAACGCCGCTTCCGACAGGCCAAGCGCCGAGTCCATCTGCAACTTGGCGAAGCCGACATTCACCCGATCGAGATAAGCGACGAAATAGCAGAGGAACAGGAATGGCAAGAGCCGCCACATCACCTTGCGGATAGTTCTTTGCTCGATCTCTTCCATTGGACTGCTCCCCCCGGCTTCCCTCCAAGCAGTATAGAGCTTTGCCCATTGGGGGCCATACCCGCGAGCGACCTCAGCCGCTCGCGGCGAATGGACGTCCAGTCCGGGAGTTAAGGCACCATCGCACCCTGCGCGGGCACGTAGACGGCGTACACGGACGTGCTGGCGCACATATAGAGGCGGTTATGGAGCAGCCCGCCGAAGGTCAGGTTGGCACAGGTTTCCGGGAGGTGGATTTTGCCCAGCAGGTCGCCCCCGGCATTGTAGCAGCGGACGCCGTCCTCCTTCGGATCGGCCCATCCCATGCTGCACCAAACATTTCCCTTGGTGTCTAGACGCATGCCGTCTGTGAAACCCGGCGCAAAGCCCTCGGCGAACACTTTGCCGTTGCTGACCTTCCCGCTGCCGATATCGACGTCGAAGACGCGAATGTGCGCCGGGCCGCCATTCGTGATGCCGCTATCGATCACGTAAAGCTTTTTCTCGTCGGGAGACAGGGCGATGCCGTTCGGCTGCGTGAAATCATCCACCACGACCTTGATTTCGCCGCTCTGGCCGTCGACCCGGAAGACGTTGTGCTTCGCTTGCTCCTCAGCGGCTTGCACCCCCTCGTAGTTGCCGCCGATTCCATAATTCGGGTCGGTGAACCAGATCGAGCCGTCGGATGCCACAACAAGGTCGTTGGGCGAGTTCAGCTTCTTCCCCTCATAATTGTCGGCAATGATGGTTATGGTGCCGTCGAGCTCGGTGCGGGTAACGCGGCGGCCGCTGTGTTCACAAGTGAGCAGCCGGCCTTGCCGGTCCACCGTGTTGCCGTTCGAATTCATGGAGGGTGAACGGAACACGCTGAGATGATTGTCATCTTCCAGCAATCGCATGATCCGGTTATTCGGAATGTCGCTGAACAGCAGATAACGGCCGGCGCGGAAATAGGCCGGGCCTTCCGCCCAGCGAAAGCCGGTTGCGACCCGCTCAACGCCGGTCGTGCCCGCAAAACCCGGAAAGGTCGTACCGAAATATTTCTTGTCGACGGCCTCGATGTGGCCATCCGGGTAGCGCGTGTCCTCAAGCGGGCCGAGCGGCAAGCGGGGTCCCGGCACCGGAACGCCCGTTTCGCCCGGCGGCGAAACCTGGGCTGCATTGGCGGCGCCGAACGCGGCCGTCGCTACCGAAGCCGTCAGAAATCCACGTCTCTTCATAATTGCTTCCTCCCTCGCCGTGTTGTTGCAATCCGGGTCTATTTGCCCGATCCGGCGCGTCAAACTAGGGCAAGAAACACGGTCGATTGTCAATCAATTCGGTCATTACGAAATAGTTTCATTACCGGAAATCACGGGTGGGCACCTTGATGCCGCTGCCGAGGCGCAGATCCGGTATGAAAATGTCGCGCACCCGCACGTTGCCACTCCTGTCCCGCGCGTCCGGTCCGGCGCCATGCTTTGCTTCATCGCCGCGCCCTTGCTGTGTGACCAGCGGTTCGCCATGCTGCCCGACGCTGCGTAGCAGATCGGACAGGTCGATTAGCCGCTCGGTCACGACATGGATCACGTCGCTCTCCCCTTGCACACGGCCGCGGCAGGCGATCATGCCGGCCGAGAGAACCACACGGCGCTGCGTTTCGAACACCGACGGCCAGACGATCAGATTGGCAACGCCTGTTTCATCCTCGATGGTAATGAACATCACGCCCTTCGCCGAACCGGGCTTTTGCCGCACGAGAACGATGCCCGGCACCGTCACCCGGCGACCGTTCGGCACGCCCCGGAGCGCCGCGCATGTAATCATGCCGCGTGCCGTCAGACTTTCGCGCAAAAAAGAGACCGGATGGCGCCGCAAGGACAGGCCCGTGTTGCGATAATCCTCAACCACCTGGCGACCATCGGGCATGCGCGGCAAAATAACCGGTGGCTCGATAAAGGCCGGCTCGTTACGGCGGCTGCGCTCGGCCGCCTCGAACAAGGGCAACGGCCGGTCATCGAGCGCGAGAATGGCCCACACCGCCTCGCGACGGCCCAGGCCCAGGCAAGCGAATGCATCCGCCGCCGCCAGCTTGTTCAGCGCGGACACCGAAAGCCGCGTCCGCCGATGCAGATCCTCTACTGAACTGTACAGCAGGTCGCGGCGGCCGGCGATCGTCGCGCCATCCCCGGTTTTCAGTCCTCGCACCATCCGAAGTCCAAGCCGCACCGCGTGGCGCTGCCCGGCCACGCGCTCCAGCGTGCAATCCCACGCGGACGCATTGATGCAGACCGGCCGCACCTCGACCCCGTGCTCGCGTGCATCACGCACGATCTGGGCCGGCGCGTAGAACCCCATTGGCTGGCTGTTCAGCAGCGCCGCGCAGAACACGTCCGGATGGTGGCATTTCATCCAGGACGAGGCGTAGGCGATCAGCGCGAAGCTGGCGGCGTGGCTTTCGGGAAATCCGTAGGAGCCGAAACCCTCAATCTGGCTGAATGTGCGCTCGGCGAAGTCCGGTGCGTAGCCGCGCGCGACCATGCCGGCGATCAGCTTGTTTTTAAAGTGCGACACCCCTCCGGTGAATTTGAAAGTCGCCATCGCCCGGCGCAGCTGGTCGGCCTCGTTCGCAGTGAAGCCCGCGCAAACGATCGCGACCTGCATCGCCTGTTCCTGAAACAGCGGCACGCCGAGAGTCTTGCCGAGCACCCGCTTCAGTTCCGGTGTCGGATAGCCGACCGGCTCGCGGCCTTCGCGGCGGCGCAGGTAAGGATGCACCATGTCGCCCTGGATCGGTCCGGGACGCACGATCGCGACCTCGATCACCAGGTCGTAGAACGTCGCCGGTTTCATGCGCGGCAACATCGCCATCTGCGCCCGGCTCTCGATTTGGAACGTGCCGAGCGTGTCGGCGCGCCGGATCATGGCGAAGGTGTTCGGGTCCTCGGCCGGAATGCTCGCAAAATCGAGCCGCTCGCCCGTATGCGCGCGCAGGAGATCAAAAGCACGGCGCATGCAGCCGAGCATCCCGAGCCCCAGCACATCGACCTTCATGAACCGCAGAACGTCGATGTCGTCCTTGTCCCACTCGATGACCTGCCGGTTTTCCATGGCCGCCGGTTCAATCGGCACCAGATCGTCGAGCCGGTCATGCGTAAGGACGAAGCCGCCCGGATGTTGCGACAGGTGGCGCGGAAAGCCGATCAGTTCCCGGGCCAGGGCGAGCGTCAGCCGGAGCCGCCGGTCCTCGAGATTGAGGTTCAGCTCGGCCGCGTGCTGCTCATCGACACCATCCTCGCTCCAGCCCCAGACTTGGCTCGCGAGCGCGCCCGTCATATCCTCCGGCAAGCCCATGACCTTGCCGACCTCGCGCACCGCGCCCCGCGCGCGATAGCGGATCACGGTGGCGCACAACGCTGCCCGATCCCGGCCGTAGCGGCCGTACACCCATTGGATCACCTCTTCCCGCCGCTCGTGCTCAAAGTCGACGTCGATATCGGGCGGCTCCCGCCGTTCTGCCGAAACGAAGCGCTCGAAAAGAAGACCCGAGCGCACCGGGTCGATGGAGGTGATACCGAGCACGTAGCAGATCGCGCTGTTGGCGGCCGATCCGCGCCCCTGGCAAAGGATTTCCTTGGAGCGGGCAAAAGCGACGATGCTGCGAACGGTCAGGAAATACGGCGCATATTCCAGCGCGGCGATCAATTTCAGCTCGTGCCGTAGCTGGCTCAGAACGTCGTCCGGCACGCCGTCCGGATAGCGGCCCGGCACGTGCTGCCAGACCAGCGCTTCCAGAGCCTCCTGCGGAGTTTGCGCCGAATCCTTGACCTCGCTCGGATACTGGTAGCGCAGCTCGGCAACCGAGAAACGGCAGCGCTCGACGATTTCCAACGTGCGCTCGACCGCCTCCGGATGATTCGGGAACAAAAGGCCCGCTTCTCGCGGCGTGAGCAGGTGCCGGTCGCCGCCGCGCTCCAGCAGGCAACCCGCATCATCGATCGTGCAACCCTCGCGGATGCAGGTTAAGACGTCCTGCAGAATGCGGCGCTCCCGCACATGGTACAGTACGTCGCCCGTCGCGACCGCCGGGATGCCGTGGCGTGCCGCCATTTCGGCTTGACGATAAACCCGGACGTGGTCGTTCGGCCCGAAATGCCGGGTCAAAGCCTGATAGCCTCGGCCGGGGAAGTCGGCGGCCAGCCGGGCCAGCTGCATGTCTAGTTCGGCATCGGCTGCATCGGGGAGCAGAATAAGCAGCAGCCCGTCGCCACCCGCGGCAAGATCCCCCCAAGTGAGGTCGCAACCGCCTTTTCCGGCGCGTCCCTTGCCGAGCGTCAGCAGACGGCAGAGCCGGGCATAGGCCCCGCGATCCGTCGGATAAGCGAGCACCGATGTGCCGTCGGAGAGATCCAGCCGGCAGCCCACCACCAGCCGCACCCCGACTTCCTCCGCCCGCTGATGCGCGCGCACGATGCCGGCGAGCGAATTGCGGTCGGTGATGCCGAGCGTGGGCAGCCCGAGATGCCGCGCTTGCAGCAATAGCTCCTCGACATGGCTGGCTCCGCGCAGGAACGAGTAGTTGGAGGTAACCTGGAGTTCGGCGTACCCAGTCATTGCCTGTGATGGCGCGAGGTGGAGGGCGCGACCCCGTCCGGGCGCTTCATCAGCACGAAGCCGGAGCGCTCCAGATGCTCGGCCAGCCGCTCGGCGGTGACGCGCGCCATCACCTCATCGGCGTGGTGTACGCGCCGGCGACCGGCGTAGCGGAGGGCGAAAGACAGGCTTTCCGCAATCTCCTCCGCGGTGGCAGGGCGAAGGGGGGGATCGGCATCGGGCATGGTCAGTCAGGCTTTCCGGAGCTCAGGCACCCTGGAACATACGGAGAACAAAAGCCCTGAGTCGAGTCGCGAGAGACGGCGGAAGGTGATCTCTCCCACGCCCGATCCGTTGCCGCTGGGCCGGCTCGGCTTTCGAGCGCGCCGTGAAAGTGAATCCCGAAGCGCCGCACAGAAAAGTGTAGGGCACATCACGCCACCATGGGAGCGCTGCCGAGTAATTGCCATCCACGAAGCGCCCGCGACAGAGCGGGATGCGCTCTGAACCCGTTAAGGCAGGTCGTAGCCGTTGAAGGACACGCCACCCAGAAAGGGCACCTATGCACAGCCGCATTTGGCCGTAAGCGCCTCGTCCGCAGGGTCAGAGGTTGTCACCCTGCCGAACAGATCGGTCTCCGGAGAGTTTGGGCGGGCAACGACCGTCACAGATGAAACCGCCGAACTGCAGGCCGGCCCGGCACAGTTGTCGGCCGAGGAGGCAGCAAACGCTCGGCACGGAGTCTCGCGCCACAAATCCGGACCAATTAGCCGCTCATCGACGCTGGAGTGCACCCCCGCGACGACCGCGAACCTTAGCTTCCCCGCCCTCCGTTCAAAAGGCAATGCACATGAAAACCCTTCCGCTCGCCTTTGCCTCCCTTCTGCTTGCAACAACCGCGATGGCACAGCCCTCCACCTCCCCAGCCGCCGGCTCCACGGGGGCGCCCGGGGCGCCGCCGGTCACCGGAACGATGCCCGATGCCGGCATGACGCCTGGAGCTGCACCTGGAATGACCACGCCCAACCTCAACACCGGCGCCGGGCGGGGCACGAACGCTGGCAACCAGAACACGGGTAGCCAGAACACGGGCACTCAGAACACGGGCAGCAACGCCAATAATGGCGACCATAACGCCGCCATTGCCACATCGAACTCGCAGGCAACCCAGCCCGCGCACGGCGCCAATTCATACACGGCGGCCCAGGCGCGACGTCGGCTGGAAAGCCACGGCTTTCAGAACGTCTCCGATCTGAAGAAGGACAAGGACGGCGTGTGGCGCGGCAAAGGCATGAAGTCCGGCCAGCAGGTCAGCGTTTGGCTTGATTACCGGGGCAATGCCGGCCAGCAATGACGGCTCGCCAACCCTTTCAAGGGTCGGTAAGGCGATCGGGGCGCAGTGACACAGGCGTTCCGGTCGCGCCCGGCCGGAAAGGAACATTGAAAACAGCCGCAACTCGTACCCAACCTCTCCGTTTCACTGCCAAGCGCGGCTTTGTGCCGCCCCTGAAGGAGTGATCCTATGTCCATCATCGGTTGGCTTGTCCTGGGCCTGATCGCCGGGTTCATCGCGAGCAAGATTTACGCGGGGAGTGGCCAGGGCGTGTTGCTCGACATCGTGCTTGGCATTGTCGGAGCGTTCGTCGGCGGCTTTATTTTCAGCGTTTTCGGAGCGTCTGGCGTAACCGGCTTCAATATCTATAGCATGATTGTCGCGATCATCGGGGCTATCGTAGTGCTCTGGATCTACCATGCAGTTGCGGGGCCCCGAACGCTCTGACGCGGTTTCCCTTCTCAGCAGCCGGCGCTTTCTTGCCGCCGGCTGCTGACCGCCTTCACATCGGCTCCCCATCCTCAGGCCGAGGCGACCGTATCGGCCTTTGTTGCCCGCCGCGCGCCGGTGGGCTTTTCGGGGCCTACCGTGGTGTCCCGCTCGGTTTGGTGTTCCATCTCGGCGTTAAGCTCCGCGCCGATCAGCACAACGGTCGCCGAAATCCAGATCCAGGTCATGAAGCCGATGACCGCGCCCAGCGACCCGTAGGTTTTGTTGTAGTTGCCGAAATTCTCGACATACCAGGAAAAGCCTACCGAGACGAGCAGCCAGCCGATGGCCGCGAACGCGCCGCCCCAGGTGACCCATCGCCAGCGTGCACGCACCCGGCTCGGGCCGAAGCGGTAGGTGAGGGCCAGCATGAGCGTGATCGCGATCAGCAACACGGGCCAGCGCAGCAGGCGCAGCAGGAGCTGGCTCTCTCCGCCCAACCCCACATAATTCAGCGCCACCGGCAACCCGAGCACCGCAGCCATGGCGAGCACCACAAACAGAATGCCGCCCAGGGTAAAAGCGAGGGTGAGCGCCGTGCGATAGAAGAAGCCGCGTTGCTCGCGCTCGTCGTAGACGACGTTCAGCGCATCGAACACGGCCTTGATCGCTTGATTCGCACTCCACAGCGAGGTCGCCAAACCGACGACGAGCGCGAAGCCAAGCGTCTTATTGCCATTCGATGTCAGGCTATGCACCTGATCAGAGATGATTTGTACTCCCCCGCCCGGAACCATCTGCGAAAGCGAACCGAGCTGGTCGGAGATCGTCGCGGGATCGGCGAACAGGCCGTAAATCGAAACCAGCGCCGCCAGCGCCGGAAACAGTGCGAGCAGCGTGTAGAAGGTGATGCCCGCCGCTTCCGCCATCAGCCGGTGATCGGATACGCTTCCCGCGACGCGCTTTGCGATCGACCACCAACCGCGCGGCGGAATGTCGGACGGCTTGACAGCGTGGTGGCCCACCCCCGTTTCTTCCGGCGGTGCTCGGCGGCCGCCCTCCGGGTCGCCGGTATCGGCGGAGGCTGATATCGGTGCCGAGAGCCGGCCAAGCGACGTGTAGGCAAGCGTTGCCACAGCCAGGCCAGACAAGAGCGAGGCGGATTTTCGTTTCATACTGCAGCCTTCAGAGCATCTCCGCGACCGGCGGGATCCGGCAGAGAACAAGGAGAGCTCCCGCACCGGGTTCCGGCGGTAAACTCAATAGTGATCAGATGATCAGGCCGGGCGATTGCGTGGCGGCGCGAGGCCACCCCCCTCAGGCGATCTCGGGCGAGCGCTTCGCCCGCTCAATCGCCTCCATGATCAGCTGCCGCGCGGTCGCGGCGTCCTTCCATCCTTCGAGCCTAACCCATTTCCCGGGCTCCAGGTCCTTGTAGTGTTCAAAAAAATGCTGGATCTGACCAAGCGTTATCTCGGGCAGATCCGTGTAGCTCGTCACGTGCATGTACCGCTTCGTGAGATGTGCCGACGGAACTGCAATGATCTTCTCGTCCCCGCCACCGTCATCCTCCATCCGGAGCACGCCGATCGGCCGCACGTTGAGCACGGCGCCGGGCAGGATCGGCCGTGTGTTCGCGACCAGCACGTCGATCGGGTCGCCATCATCCGAAAGTGTGTGGGGAACGAAGCCGTAATTTCCCGGGTATCGCATCGGTGTGTGGAGAAAACGATCGACGAACAGCGTGCCCGCCGCCTTGTTCATTTCGTATTTGATCGGCTCGCCCCCGATCGCCACTTCGACGATGACGTTGACGTCCTCCGGCGGATTGTCGCCGATTGGAATGTGCTCCAGCCGCATTGAGCGTCTCCCCGCTAGGGCTCAGCAGTTCGCATATTACCTGCGGCCGGGCAAGGTGGGGAAGGCGTGACCTTGGCCTACCGAGCTTGGCTCATATCCGCTGGTGCTGATCCGGCATCGCCGCCTCGTTTCGCGGGGTGACTGAGGCGCGGCGGCCCAGGCGGCCGTGTGCCCGTTGACGGGCATTTCTGCCGGGGCCTAGGCTCGCTGAAATTCGCGCAGCGAATGGCACGACGGTGCGAGAGCGCGCGACCAAGCACATCGGGGAGAAAGGTGCGATGCCCAAGGCGCGCTGGCTCATGATCGCGATGTGCCTGCTGGCCAACACAATCAACTACGTCGACCGGGCCAATCTCGCGGTTGCCGCTCCGATTATGCAGAGCGAGCTCGGCTTCGACTCGGCGACCATGGGCTTCGTGTTGGGCGCGTTCTTCTGGACCTACGCCGTCATGCAGATGCCGTTCGGCTGGTTCGCCGACCGGGTAGGGGCGCGATTTTCGCTCGCGCTCGCTGTGGTCTGGTGGTCAGTTTTCACAGCGCTCACGGCGTTCGCCCGCAGTATCACGACGCTGCTCGGGTGCCGGCTCCTGCTGGGGGTCGGGGAGGCGGGCGCCTACCCGTCTATGGCCAAGGTCGCGGCAAACTGGTTTCCAAAAAGCGAACGAGGCCTCGCCGCCGCCATCTTCGATAGCGGGTCGCGCATCGGCGCCGCGCTTTCCTTGCCGCTGGTCGCCTGGATCATCAGCATTTCCAACTGGCAAACCTCTTTTGTGGTCACCGGCCTGCTTGGTGCCGTGTGGGCGGTGTTTTGGCTTTTCATCTATCGCGATCCGGAGCGGCACGCCTCTGTTACGCCCGAGCAACTCGCCCGACTGCGGGCGGAGCGCGGCACCAAGCCGTCGGGCGGCTCGACGGTGGGCTGGGCCTCGCTTTTCCGCTACCGCACGATCTGGGGCATGATGATCGGCTTTTTCTGTCTCAACTTCGTGATTTACTTTTTCATCACTTGGTTTCCCACCTACTTGGTGAAAGCGCGGGGCTTCTCTCTTGCCCAGCTCGGGACACTCGGCCTGTTGCCGGGCCTGGTGTCGATCCCTTGCGGCTGGCTGGGCGGCTTCACGTCGGACGCCCTTTACCGGCGTGGCTGGAGCCTCACCGCGGCACGCAAGACCTGCCTCGTCGGCGGCATGTTGATGTCCTCCGTGATCACGTTGTCGGTGTTCGCGCCAAGCGTCTATCTCGCGCTTGCTTTCTTCGCGATCGCCTATGGCAGCCTCGCCTTCACGGCCGCCAGCATCTGGTCGCTCCCGGGCGACGTGGCCCCGTCCCCTGCGCACGTTGCCTCCATCGGCGGCATCCAGAATTTCGCCTCCAACCTCGCCGGCATCGTCACGACCACCTTCACCGGCGTCATGCTGACCATCACCAGTGGCTCGTTCGTTGTGCCGCTGGTGGTCGCCGGCGGATTTTGCGTGCTGGGCGCGGCGGTCTATCTGTTCATGGTCGGCGAGATCGCACCACTGCCGCCCCTGCCGGGTTCGGCCGTCAGCCGGGCCAGCGCCGCCGAATAGGAGAACAGCCATGGAAGTCTCTCCAGTCATCCGCCTGCATGCCAGCGATGGCGTGGTGATCGCGCGCTCCACCATCGCCCCAGCAACGACGGTTGAGAGCGTCGTTGCGATCGACCGTATTCCGCCCGGTCATAAGATCGCGGTGCGGCCGCACGCAAAAGGCGAGCCGGTGCACCGCTACGGCCAGATTATCGGCTTCGCGACCGAGGCCATTTCGCCCGGCCAGCATGTCCATGTACACAACATGAGCATGGGCGATTTCGCGCGGGATTATGCGTTCGGCCAAGACGCCAAGCCAACGGCGATGATCAGCCCGCCCGCGACATTCGAGGGCATCCGGCGCGCGGACGGGCGGGCCGCCACCCGCAACTATATCGGCGTTCTGACCTCGGTGAACTGCAGCGCCCACGTGGCCGGGCTGATTGCCGACGTGTTCAAGCGCAATCCGTTCGCGGACAACGATCCACTCGCCGACTACCCGAAGGTGGACGGCGTCGTCGCCCTGACACACAAAACGGGGTGCGGCATGGCGGCCGGTGAGCCCCTTCATGTGCTACGGCGCACGCTCGCCGGATACGCCCGGCATCCGAATTTCTCACATGTGGTGGTGATCGGCCTCGGCTGTGAGGTGAACCAGATCGGCGGTTTGATCGCCGAGCAGAAACTCTCCGATCGTCTCCGCAACATGACTATCCAAAGCGTCGGGGGCACGCGCAAGACCGTCGAAGCAGGCGTGGAGTTCGTGCGTGAGGTGCTGGCCGAATCGAACCGCGTGCGTCGCGAGACGATCTTGGCCGGTGAACTGATCGTTGCCCTGCAATGCGGCGGTTCCGACGGCTATTCCGGCGTCTCGGCCAATCCGTCGCTGGGCGTCGCCAGCGACCTTGTGGTGCGGAATGGCGGCTCGGTGATCCTGTCTGAAACCACCGAAACCTATGGCGCAGAGCATTTGTTTACCCGCCGAGCCGTCAGTCGGGAAGTCGGAGAAAAACTGGTCGCTCTGATGAAGTGGTGGGAGGACTACACCGCTAAGAACGGCGCCGAAATCAACGCCAACCCTTCGCCCGGCAACAAGGCGGGCGGATTGACGACCATTCTTGAGAAGTCGCTGGGAGCGATGGCGAAGGCCGGCAGCACCAATCTGGTGGATGTGGTGAAATACGCCCAACAGGTCACGGCCAAAGGGTTCGTGTTCATGGACACGCCCGGCTACGATCCGGTGTCAGCGACCGGGCAGGTCGCCGGCGGCGCCAACGTGGTCTGCTTCACCACTGGACGGGGCAGCGTGTTCGGTTGCAAGCCGGCGCCGTCCATCAAAATCGCAACCAACTCGTCCATGTATCAGCGGCTACAGGACGACATGGATATCAACTGCGGCACCATCCTCGAGGGTGACGAAACCGTCGAGCAGGCCGGACAACGCATCTTTGACACCATCCTGCGCGTCGCGAGCGGCGAGAAGAGCAAGAGCGAACAGTCGGATTTCGGGTCGGCTGAGTTCGCGCCTTGGCAGCTCGGCGCAACGGTTTGACGGGCGAGGACGGGATGAAGGACGCGGAACAGAGCACCGCCGAACGGGCGCGGGCACTCGCGGAGCGAGCGATTCACGCCCAGGCTGAGGGGCAGGCGGACGAGGCGGACCGGCTGTTTGCGGAAGCGCAGGCGCTCGACCCGGACGCGGTCGCCGCGGTTCTGGATGCACACGACGCGGCACTGCCTCCGGATGCGCGCGACCAGCCAACGGCGGATCGTGATGCCGAACGGGTGCGTCGGAGTGAGCCCAAAGCCGACCCGCGCGACTATCCAGGCGGGACCTGAAACAAGGACAAACGGCAGCCGGACCGTAACATTCGAGGAGGGAGAAACCGTGTTCCAGTATTACAAGCCACCGGATGACGGGTTCTCGGGCGTCTGGATCGGCCGCGCATGGCTGCCCGGCTCGCAAGGCGGTCCCGCCGTCATCGTCGTGAGACCGGACGGCATCTACGACGTGACGCGACACGTTGCCACGGTCAGCGCGCTTTGTGAGGTCTCTAATACGGCGGGCTATGTGCGCGGCCTTACGGGAGAGCGCGTCGGCGACGTCGAAAGCCTGCTACGCAATAGCTTTGCGGAAGGGCGCGACGAGTCGCGTCCGTTCCTGCTCGCGCCGATTGATTTGCAGGCGATCAAGGCGGCGGGCGTTACCTTCGCGGCAAGCCTTGTCGAGCGTATCGTGGAGGAGCAGTCGAAAGGCGATCCCGCCGCTGCCGATCGGGTGCGCGAGAGCCTAGCTACGGAGATCGGCGCTGACCTTTTGAAAATTCGACCGGGGTCGCCGGACGCGGAAGCCCTGCGGCAAGCGCTGGTCCGGCGAGGCCTCTGGTCTCAATACCTGGAGGTTGGAATCGGGCCGGACGCCGAGGTGTTTACCAAAGCGCAGCCGATGTCTGCCGTCGGCTTCGGCGCCGACATCGGCATCCATCCGAAATCGTCCTGGAATAATCCGGAACCGGAGATCGTGCTGCTTGTATCGAGCGCGGGCCGCATCGTCGGGGCGACACTCGGCAACGACGTCAACCTGCGCGATTTCGAGGGCCGAAGCGCCCTGTTGCTGTCCAAAGCAAAGGACAACAACGCCTCAACCGCCATCGGACCATTTGTGCGACTGCTCGACGCAGATTTTGGGCTCGACACGATCCGTCGGGCGCAAGTCACGCTGCAAGTTCTCGGCGAGGATGGATTCGCGCTCGATGGCGTGAGCCACATGAGTCAAATCAGCCGCGACCCAGCCGATCTGGTCTCACAAACGATTGGTGCAACCCATCAGTATCCTGACGGCTTCGTGCTGTTTCTTGGCACCATGTTCGCGCCCACCAAACCCCGCGAGGGCGGCGGCGGCGGGTTTACCCACAAGAACGGCGATGTTGTCGCAATCGGGTCGGCTGAACTCGGCACGCTTGTCAATCGCGTCCGCACCAGCGATCAAGCGCCTCCCTGGACTTTCGGTGTACGCGCGCTCATCGCCAGTCTGACCGCGCGCGGCCTCATCGAGTCGGCTTCACGGGTTGCCGGTTAGCAGAGGCCGGACGCTCGAGTCGCATTACGCTTGAGTGCGCACCCACCAGCCCACCAGCGCCGTGGAGGTCGATCTCTTGTGCCCACACCTACAGGGAATAAGCAGATTAGGCTTGAGCGGTTTGTCCCACGCCAGGCCACTTGGCGACAGTGAAAGCTGGCGACGTGTCCGCGATCCCTCAAAGCTGGGCGTTGCGCCAGCGGGCGCGACTGAAAACCATCATTCCACTCAACCTGAACCCGGCATCTGGTGCCGCCATGCCCACGCGCCGACCGTGCGGGGGCAAGACGCTTTTACCATGGCGAGGCTCCCAAGTCGCGGTCAGGATGCTTTCGAGGCCGACGAACAGGCCTAAGATGAATCTCTACGTCCCGAAACGGCCGGCTGGTGCGAACGCGCCGACAATGCGGCGCATAATGGCACGCC
>JAFAXA010000103.1 GCA_019241425.1 Acetobacteraceae bacterium
ACCGGCCTCGCCCGCACCTTCCGCTGGGGCGGCCATTCCATCTGGCCGGACGCGCCGCTCTCCGTCGCGCAGCACGCGCTGTTCGTGCTGGCGTTGGCCGAGCAGGCGCCCGGCAAGCCGCTCGACCCCGCCCGGCGCCTGCGCGAATTGCTGCATGATGCCGATGAGGGCTTGGTGAATTTCGACTGCATCTCGCCGCTGAAGCCGTTCCTCGGCCCGGGCTTTGCGGCGTTGCAGGCGCGGCTCACCGCCGTAATCGCCATCCGCTACCGGCTGCCGCCCTGGACCGACGCCGAGAAGCGCGCGCATAAGCGCCGCGACGTGATCGCGGCGGCGAGCGAGGCCGTGCATGTCGCCGGCTGGAGCACGGCGGAGGTGCGGGAAGCGCTCGGCATCCGGGCGCCGATCCTCGAGGAGGACCCGCTCGCCGCTCTTCATGGCGAGGAACCGTGGCGCCCGTGGCCGCCCGAGCGCGCGGCGGCGCGCTTTCTCCTGAAACTACGGGCGCTGGGCGCGTAGCGGCGCCGGGACGCCGGCGGATAGCGGCGATGGCAGCTCGCCTTCCTGCACATACACGGCGCGCTTCGGGTACGGAATCTGGATGCCCTCCTGCCGGAACAGGCGCCAGATGTGATACAGCACCTCGCTTTTCACGTTCTGCACGCCGTTCTGCGCGTCCTCGATCCAGAACCGCAACTCGAGCTCGATCGCGCTTTCGCCGAAATGCATCACCAGCGGATTGGGCGAGGGCGTGCGCAACACCCGCTCGGGAATCAGCGCCGCCTCCTTCATCAACGCCAGTACCTGGTCGAGATCGGAATCGTGCGGCACCCGCACCGGCAGCTTCAGCCGCACCCGGTCGCTTTTGTGCGACCAGTTCAGCACCTGATGCGTGATGATGTCCTCGTTCGGGATCAGGAACTCGGTGCCGTCCCGCGTTTCCACGGACACGTAGCGGGCGCCGAGCGCGGACACCCAGCCATAGGTGCCGCCGACCTCGATGACATCGCCCGGCTTGATCGACTTATCGAGCAGCAGCACGATGCCGCTGAACAGGTTGGACGCCGTGCGCTGCAAGCCGAGGCCGACGCCGACGCCGATTGCGCCGGTGAACAGCGCGAGCGTGGACAGATCGACGCCGATACTGGTGAGCGAGACCACGACGGCGATCGTGATCAGGCTCGCCTTCAGCAGCTTGCCGAGCAGCACGCGCGCGCGGGGCGTGATCTCCGGAACCTGCGTGATGCGGCGCTCGAACAGGTTGGAAGCCACGCTCGCGAACCAGAGCAGAACACCGAGCGAGATCACGCCCTTGCACACGGTCAGCACCGAGATGCGCAGGCCGCCGATGATGATCGCGGCGCTGTCCAGAAGGTGCAGCGTCGGGGCGAGCAGGTGCACGATGTTGAGCGCCGCGACGGCCCACGCGAGCACCGCGATCAACCGCGCCAGCGCCGGATAGGGCACGAAATCGGCGGCGAGGCGAATGACCAGCCACGCCAGCAGCAGGTTGATACCGACCGTTGCCGCATCGTGCGGCCATTCGAGCCGGTTCGCGACCAGCACCGCCATCCACAAGCCGAAAATCCAGGCGGCGGGCGTGATGAGCGGAATCAGCCGGTCTGCCACCCAGCCCCGATGGCTGAGCACCCAAGCCCAGTGATGGTCCTCCGCCATCGTCATGACCCGCGCGGCCAGCATCCGTTGTAACGGCCGGCAGATCAGCCAGGCCACCACGCCGGTCAGGATCACCGCCGGCGTTTGCACGAGGTTGGCCGGGGTCAGGACGGTCGCCGAGAGCTGAGCCGCGAGCAAATGGTATTGTTGCACCAGCTGCAACCAGATCGACGACAGCTCCATGCCCACCCCCTACGCGGCCAGGATCAGCCCCGTGGCCGCAGAGCATACACCTCCGCCTGGCCCGGAAAGCTGCGTGCCCGCACGTCGTTTGCATAGGCGCGCGCGGCTTCGGCGATCTGCGGCGCCAGCGCCGCGTATCTGCGCACGAATCGCGGCGTTTGTTCGGCCATGCCGAGGAGGTCGTCGGTGACCAGGATCTGCCCGTCGCAGGCGGCGGACGCACCGATGCCGATCGTCGGCACCCGCACCGCCCGCGTCACGTCGGCGGCCAGATCCTCGGCAACCCCCTCCACCACGATCGCGAACGCCCCCGCCTCCTCGGTCGCCCGGGCTTCCGCCATCACCCGCTCCCGCTCGCCCGGGGACCGCCCCTTGGCTTTGAACCCGCCGTCGAGGTTGACCGATTGCGGCCGGAGCCCGACATGGCCGAGCACGGGAACGCCCCGCTGCACGAGATAGGCGACGGTTGCCGCCATCGCCTCGCTCGTTTCGATCTTCACCGCCTGCGCGCCGGTCTTCCGCAGCACGCGCGCGGCGCTGCGGAACGCGACTTCGGGACTCTCCTCGAACGAGCCGAACGGCAGGTCGACGGCGACCAGCGCGTGGCTCGCGCCGCGCATCACCGCCTGACCGTGCAGGATCATCATCTCCAACGTCACGCCGACCGGCGTCGGCAAGCCGTGCAGCACCATGCCGACCGAATCGCCGACCAGCAGCAGATCGACGTACGGATCGAGCAGCGCCGCCATCGGCGTCGTGTAGGCGGTCAGGCACACCAAAGGTTCGCGGCCCTTGCGGGCGACGATGTCCGGCACCGTTACACGCTTCGGGGCCAGGTGCTTCGACATCGCGCTCCCTAGATGATGCCGCTGGCCCGCAGCGTTTCGAGCCGCCGGTGGTCGTAGCCCAGGCGCTCGCGCAGCACCTCCTCCGTGTGCTGGCCGAGCGTCGGCGGCGGCAGCCGGTATTGCGGCGGCGTCGCCGACAGCCGGACCGGATTGGCGACCACCCGCACGCCGTCCGGCGTCGCCGCATGCGGCATCTGCACCACCACTTCCCGCGCCTGTACGTGCGGATCGGCGAACACTTCGGCGAGCGTGTTGATCGGCCCGCAGCCGATTTTCAGCGCTTCCAGGCGGCTGATCCATTCCGCGGTCGGCTTGGCCGCGATCACCGGCGTCAGCGTGTCCGTCACAAGCTGCCGGTTGCCGACGCGGGCGGCGTTGGTCGCGAACCGCTCGTCCGCCAGCAAGTGCTCCAAGCCGAAATTCTCGCAGAACCGCTTGAACGTCGGATCGTTGCCGATCGACAGCACCATGAAACCGTCGGCGGTCGCGAATACCTGGTACGGCACGATGTTCGGATGCTGGTTGCCGAGCCGGGGCGGGTTCTCTCCGGTCGCCAGATAGTTCATGCCCTGATTGGCGAGCCATGCGCAGTGCGTGTCGAGCATGCCGATGTCGATCTGCTGGCCTTCGCCGGTCGCGTCGCGGTGGCGCAGCGCCGCCAGCACCCCGATGCAGCCATAGAGGCCCGCGAACAGATCGGCGATCGGGATGCCGACCTTCTGCGGCTCGCCATCCGGCTGACCGGTCAGGCTCATGACGCCGCCCATCGCCTGCACCAGACTGTCGTAGCCGGGACGCGGCGCATACGGGCCCGTCTGCCCGAAGCCGGTGATGGAGCAATAGACGAGGCTCGGAAATTTCCCGCGCAACTGCTCGTAGCCGAGGCCGTATTTGGCGAGCGCGCCGACCTTGAAGTTCTCGCACAGAATGTCGCTCTGCGCGATCAGGTCGAGCGCGATCGCCTGGCCTTCCGGCTTGCTGATGTCGAGCGTGACGGAACGCTTGTTGCGATTGACGCCGACGAAATAGGCGCTCTCCTGCGTGCCCGGCATGAAGGGCGGCGCGAAGCCGCGCGTGTCGTCACCGGAGCCGGGCTTTTCGATCTTCACTACGTCGGCGCCGAGGTCCGCCAGCATCTGCACGCAGGTCGGTCCGGCCAGGACCCGCGTCAGGTCGAACACCTTGATGCCCGTGAGCGGGCCTTTTGTTTCGTTCATGTCGTTTCCCCGTCTTTGTAGCGGCATCGTCAGTCCGGCAGCACCTGCCCGCGCGTTTCAGGGGCGAGCGGGATCACCAGCAACCCGACCAGGAAGGCAGCCCCCGTGAGCGCGATTGGCGTGCCGATCGTTCCCATCGCCGCAACCGCCGCTGCCAGTCCGAAATTGACGAACGCGCCGATGAAGCGCCCTACGGACGTGCAGAACGCGAAAGCGGTGCCGCGCACCTCGGTGCCGAACAGTTCCGGCAGCCACAGGCTGAAGATCGCGAAATTGCCGCCGAACAGGCCGAGAAAGAACAGCGTCGTCATGAAGCTCGGGAGCGCCCGTCCTGGCGGCAGGTAGAACGCCCAGCCGAACGAGACCGCGATCGACACCATCATGCCCAAGTAATAGATCGCAAGCGTCGCCCGCCGCCCGATCCGCTCGGCGAGCCACGGCGACAACACGCAGCCGATAATCGTGCCTATCGAAAGGATCGCGGTGCCGAACGACGCCATCCGGGCGGCGCCCGGCGTGTCCATGCCCGCCTGCTTCGACAGGAACACGAGCGCGGTCGGCTCATACACCGCCCCGGCCCAAAGCCCGATGATCGCGACCGTCAGCAACACGGACATCACGACCGTTCGCCGCAGATAGCGCGGGCTGAAGATCACCGCGAATGGATTGCGACGAACCGCAACCGGCTTGACCTCCTCCTCATGGTGCTTGTGTTCCCATCTTTCGGGCTCTTTGACGCCGAGCAGCGTCAGCACCGACACGATGACGGGCGCGAGGCCGCACAGGAACATCGCGCGCCAGCCGAAGCTTGCGCCGATCGTGTAGTTGAGGGCGGCGGCGACGAAGAAGCCGAAATAATATCCGGTCTGGAGATAGCCCGCTCCCATCTTGCGCCGGTCCTCCGGCCACGCCTCGGCGACATAGGTGCCGGCCATCGCCCACTCGCCGCCGACGCCAATGCCGGCGAGAAAGCGGAACAGGCCGAGCAGCCAGATGTTCGGTGCAAACGCCGCGGCGCCCGTGAACAAGGCGTAGACCAGCACGGTTGCCGCGAGGGATTTGGTGCGTCCGAAACGGTCGGAGATCGGTCCCCAGATGAAGGACAAGCCCCAGCCGACCAGAAACAGCGCGAACATGATCGAACCGACATAGCCGATATTCCCGGGCGTCGCTTCGATGCCCGAAACCGGCAGCAACTCCGCCAAAGCCGGGCCGAGCACGAGCGCGTAGATCACGCTGTCCATGCCATCGAGCATCCAGCCGAACCACGCAGCCCAGAAGCCGGCGATCTGTTGGCCGTTGAGCTTTGTTCTCGTCGCGGCCCGCGCTCGGGGCTGCGGCGGAATCGTTGCGGAACTGCTGGGCATTCGTTCGTTTCCCCTTGGTCTCTCTGGCGCGGAGGCGATCCGGTGATCAAACTCGCCTTGGCTACGATTTGAGCAACCGCGCCTTTCCCGACCCGCGGGCGGACATCTTCGCATCCGGCACGTTCAGTTTCGCCACCAGCATGTCGACCGCGGGTGAGCGCACCACGTAGCCGTCTCGCACGAACACTTCATGGTTCGCTTCGATGCTGTCCGGATCATAGAGGTAGTTGACCATAATCCCGAACGACTCCCGGAAACCCCGGGGCGCGGTGTTGCCGAGCCAGTTTATGCGTTCGAGCCGGGCGCCGTTGCCGAGGTGAAACCGGGCTACCGGATCGCCGCCTCGGCTACGCGAGCCGGACGCTACGAGATGACCGGCGCAAAGCCGCACCAGCGGTTCCCGAAGAGCCTCGGCCAGCGCCGGATTGTTCCACCACTCATCCGATCGGGCGAGATCGAGCAGCAGCGCCGTCCCGGTCTTCTCCTCCCGCTGCGTGGGCGCGACCGCCGTCAGCGCAAACTCTTCCTCGGCGGTCAGCGGGTCGGCATCCGGATGGTCCTTGACGCGGCGCTCGAGCCAGCGGCGGAAACTCGGCACCGGAGACAGCGTCGAAAACTGCCGCAAACTCGGCAGTTCCGTTTTCAACTCCTCAACCACCTGCTTGATCAAAAAATTTCCGAACGAAACGCCGCGCAGACCGTCCTGGCAGTTGGAAATGGAATAGAAGATGGCGGTGTCGGCGTTGGCCGCGTCCGCCTTCTGCTGTTCCTCCGGCACGTCGCGGGTCAGCAGCGGCTGCACCGCGGATGCGAGCCCGCGCGTGAGCGCAACCTCCACGAAGATCAGCGGCTCGCCGGGCAGCGCCGGATGGAAGAAGCCGAAGCAGCGTCGATCCGGCGCCAGCCTGCGGCGCAGATCTTCCCAGCCCTGGATTTCGTGTACCGCCTCGTAGGTGATGATCTTCTCGAGCACGGCTGCGGGCGTTTGCCAATCGATGCGCCGGATTTGCAGAAAGCCGCGATTGAACCAAGAGCCGAATAGATGCCGGAGATCGGAATCGAGCGACTTCAGCTCCGGTGCCTCGTTGAGTTTGCCGAGCAATTCCTTGCGCATGGCCATCAGCGACGCCGTGCCGCCCGGCGACATGTTCATCCGCCGCAGCAATTCCTGGCGCGGCGGCTCCGAGGCATCGGCGAGCTGGGTCGCGGTTTCGGCGTTGGCGTCAGCCAGATACGCGGTCGCGGCCTCGCGCAGGCGCTTCTCGTCGGGCAGGAAGCCGGATGCAAGATAGGAATAGAACGCGACCCGGTCCGCCCCCTCCAGTTCCTTGACGACCGCCTGCAACTCGCGCGCGATCGCCGCACCGGATGCCTCTCCCTTCTCCCCGAGCAACGCCGTCGCCAGTTGCCGCGCACGATCGAGTGGCGGCACCGCGCTGCTCGGCACATCCGCGTAGGCGCTGCCCCGGTCGGCGATGGTGGTCCACAACCGCTCCAGCCAGGACCGCCGCTGCAAGGTGACGGAGGAGGTCGCCGTTGGGCTCGCCGTTGCCATGATCCATCCTCCAGCCGCTTGCCGCTCCAAATGATAACCGGACGGCAACATCCTGGGGAGGCGGGATGGTCCGCACATTCGCGCGGCTCAGGGCGACGGGAGCGACCGTCCCGCCGCGATCCGCTTCAGCGCACCGGCGATCAGTTCGACTTGACGCGCGAGACGGCCGAGCGTTTCGGTCCGCGCCGCATCGGACCCGGCGAGCACCGGGTGAGGGGTCAGCAGCAAATCCGGGGGGTTCCCGGCCAGCGCCCGCAGCGAGGTCGCGAGCCAGTCGCGCCAGCGCCGCCAATCCGCCGGCGTGAGCATGGGCTGCAACCCCTCATCGAGCTGGAGCGCGATCAGGCGTCCCCCCATTCGGCGCAGGGCCGCGTCGATCACCAGCGCCGCTTCCAGGCGGAAACGGTTGGCGTGCCCAGGCTCGTGCAGCGCACGGGACAGGGAGGCTTCGACGTTGTTGCTCGCGACGCCCGCCGCCCGCCGCGCCGCCTCCACCGCTTCGGGTGTCGCGTCGCCGACGATCGCCGAGATCTCCCTCTCCGCGAAGGTGGCGTGGGCCGCGATGGCGGCGCGGATCTGCTCGAACAAGCGCCCCGGCTCCCAGCTCGGCCAGAGCACAAGGCCGCCCGCGAGCGCCAGCAGCCCGGCGATCACCGTCAGCAGCGCGCGCGTCCCGGCGATCTCCCAGCCGCTGGCGCCCGTTTCGCCAAGTTCGGTCAACACGACCACCAGCGGCGTCACCGCGGTGATGAACAAGCCGAAGCTGACCTGGCGGACGGCCATCGCCACCACCGCGAGCGGGAAGATCACCGCCGCCATGGCGAGCGGCGTGTGGGCGACGACGAGAATGCCGGCCGCGATGACGCCGCCGATGATGGTGCCGACGATCCGCTCGACCGCGCGCATGATCGTCATCGCGAAATGCGGCTGCATCGTCAGCACCCAGGTGATCGTCAGCCAGTGCTGGTACGAGCCGGCCCAGGGCACCGACACCGCGACCGCCGGGATCGCCACCAGCGCGACCCGGAGCGCGTGCCTCAGCGTCACCGAATCCCAGTTCAGGTTGGCGCGCAGCGGACCGGCGATCCGGCTCCGGAGTGTCGGCAGCGCGATGCTCTGGCGCGAGGCCGGCAGGAAATGTGCGGTTCCGCTCAGCGTCACCGCCGAGTGCAGCAATTCCAGCAGCACGTCGCCGATCCGTCCGAGCGGCGTGCCGGGGGAAAGCCGCGCCACCTCCTCGGTCAAGCCGTCGAGCGCGCGATTGACGCGCCGGCTCCGCCGCACGCCGTCATGCTCCACCGCGCGCGCGAGTTCGACGAGCAGCACACGCGTACGCCGCAGCACGCGTTCGAGCACGGCGGCTTCGGGCACGTCGCCCGGCTGCGCCAGCACTTCGCTGGCGGCGACGAGCGCTCCGAACACCTGGTCCGCGATCTCCGTGCGGATCAGGGTTTCCGCCGCCCGCCGGGTGACGGGACCGCGCACGCGCAACGTGTCCATCACTACGCCGCGCGTTGTTTCGATCTCCTCGCTCACGCTGCGGCGGTGTGCGCGCGCATGGGCGTCCCAATCCACCTCCGAGACCCGATCGCGGCGCACCAGGTGGCGAAGGTCCTGCGCCATCGCCGCGAGCGCCCGGTAAGCACGCCCGACCGCCTGTCGCGCCGGCCGGTACGGATGCAGCCGCCAGATCACCATGGTCAGCAACGTCGCCCAGCCGCCGCCCGCCAGGCAGGCAAGCGCGACGATGCCCGCTTCGGCCATCGGTAGCGGGCGGTCCAGCGCGAGCACGAGCATCACCCCGAGCAGGTTGCCGACCACGGTCGCCGCCTGGCCGTAGATGCTCAGCATCGACAAGCAGAACAGGCCGGCGCTCGCGACCGGAACGGCCGCCCAGACCCCGCCATTGCGGGCGAGACCGGCGAGCGAGGCGATCGCCGCCGCCCCGAGCGTGAAGCCGATCACCGCCGGCAGCCGCCGCCGGATCGGGCCGCCCTGGTCGCACAGGCAGGCGAGCCAGGCGGCGAGCGCCGCCTCCATCAGGCCGGGGAGATCGAGAAATTCATTCAGCGCGACGAGCACCGTGACGGACAGCGCTGCCCGGATGCCTTCGAGCACGTTGATCGCGCGCAGATCGAAGCCGAGCGGAAACCGCGAAAGGTCGGCGGTGGGACGGCGTATCAGGCCGGAGAGGATGCGCTGCACTGTGTCATCACCCTGCCTCCGCGGCGCCGCGGAGGAAACCGTGCGAGACCTCCGCAGAAGCGCTTAAACGCCCGTGCTTAACTTTGACGTCCATGCCGGACGCCCGCGCGCCCGGGGAGCGGATCGCCCGCGGCGAACCGGAGCGGGCGTGCCGAGGCGTCCCGCTCGTACCGCCCGTCCGGCACGCCGCGCTTCTTCAGGCCGCCTTGGCCATGCCGCGCAGCACGTATTGCAGGATGCCGCCGTGCCGATAGTAGGACACCTCGTCGAGCGTATCGACGCGGCACAGCACCGGCACCTGATCGGTCTTCCCGTCCGCGCGATGGATCACGAGTTGCAGGTCCATGCGCGGCGCCAGATCGTCGAGGCCGATCACGTCGATCATCTCGTCGCCCGCCAGCTCCAGCGTCTTTCGCGTGATGCCGTCCTTGAAGGTCAGCGGCAGCACGCCCATGCCGACCAGGTTCGAGCGATGGATTCGCTCGAAGCTTTCCACGATCACCGCCTTCACGCCGAGCAGGAAGGTGCCCTTCGCCGCCCAGTCGCGCGAGGATCCCATGCCGTATTCCTTGCCGCCGAACACGACGAGCGGCACGCCCTCGTTCTTGTAGCGCATCGCCGCTTCGTAGATCGGCAATTGTTCGCCCGACGGGTAATGCCGGGTGATGCCGCCCTCGATGTTCGGCACCATTTCGTTTCGGATGCGGATATTCGCGAACGTGCCTCGCATCATCACCTGATGGTTGCCGCGCCTCGCGCCGTAGCTGTTGAAGTCCTTCTGCTGGACCTGGTGCATCATGAAATACTCGCCCGCCGGCGACGCCTTGCGGATGTTGCCGGCCGGGCTGATGTGATCGGTGGTCACGTTGTCGCCGAGGATCGCGAGCACCCGCGCCCCTTTGATGTCGCCGACCGCGCCCGGCTCCATCGTCATGTTCTCGAAATAGGGCGGATTGCGCACATAGGTGGACGCGTCGTTCCATCTGAACGTGTCGCTTCCGGTATCGACCGCGAGTGCCTGCCACTGCTCCGGCCCCTTGAACACCTCGCCATAGCGCTTCAGGAACTGCTCGCGATTGAGGCTGGACGTCACCACGGAGGCGATCTCGGCGTTGGTCGGCCACACATCCTTCAGATACACCGGGTTGCCGTCCTTGCTCGTGCCGAGCGGCGCCGTGGT
The DNA here is from genome assembly GCA_019241425.1 of Acetobacteraceae bacterium. GTDB lineage: Bacteria > Pseudomonadota > Alphaproteobacteria > Acetobacterales > Acetobacteraceae > JAFAXA01. Next base: position 10,233 of record JAFAXA010000103.1, read on the forward strand.
GATGTCCTCGGTCATCGTGCCGAGCAACGCATAGGCAACGACGAGGGGCGGGCTCGCCAGATAGTTCGCCCGCACATTCGGGCTGATGCGGCCCTCGAAATTGCGGTTTCCCGAGAGCACGGAGACCGCGACCAACCCGTTATCCTCGATCGCATCCGCGATCTCTTCGTCGAGCGGACCGGAATTGCCGATGCAGGTGGTGCAGCCGTAGCCGACCGTGTTGAACCCGATCGCGTCCAGATCCTGTTGCAGCCCCGACTTGTTCAGATACTCCGTCACCACCTGCGACCCGGGGGCGAGCGAGGTCTTCACCCACGGCTTCGGGGTCAAACCGAACGCGCGCGCCTTGCGCGCGACCAGCCCCGCCGCGACCAGCACCGACGGGTTCGACGTGTTGGTGCAGGACGTGATGGCGGCGATCACCACGTCGCCATTGCCGATCGCGAAATTGCGTCCCGCCACCGCCGCCTTCTTGCCGACGTCGTTCGCGGCAACGCCGAGGCTCTTGGTCAGCTCCGCCTTGAACGCCGACGCGGCATCCTTCAGCGCAACACGGTCCTGGGGCCGCTTCGGCCCGGCGAGCGAGGGCTGCACCGTGCCGAGATCCAGTTCGAGCACGTCCGTGAATACGGGGTCCGGCGTGTCGGCGTCGCGCCACATGCCCTGGGCGCGGCAATAGGCTTCGACGAGCTTGATGCGATGCTCGTCGCGGCCCGACAGGCGCATATAGTCGAGCGCCAGCGCGTCGATCGGGAAGAAGCCGCACGTCGCGCCATATTCAGGCGCCATGTTGCCGATCGTCGCGCGATCGGCGAGCGGCAGGTGATCGAGACCGGCGCCGAAGAACTCGACAAACTTGCCGACGACGCCCTTGCGGCGGAGCATCTGCGTCACCGTCAGCACGAGATCGGTCGCGGTTGCGCCCTCCGGCAGCTTGCCGGTGAGACGAAATCCGATCACGTCGGGGATCAGCATGGCGATCGGCTGGCCGAGCATGGCCGCTTCCGCCTCGATGCCGCCGACGCCCCAGCCCAGCACGCCGAGGCCGTTCACCATCGTCGTGTGGCTGTCGGTGCCGTACAGCGTGTCCGGGTACGCGAAGGTCGTGCCGCCATTCTCGGACACCCACACCGCCTGGGCGAGATATTCGAGATTGACCTGATGGCAGATGCCGGTGCCGGGCGGCACCACGCGAAAATTGTCGAACGCCGCCTGGCCCCAGCGGAGGAACTCGTAGCGTTCGCCGTTGCGCTCGAACTCGATGTCGACATTCTTCCGCAGCGCGTCGGGACGCGCATAGACGTCCACCATCACCGAATGATCGATCACCAGATCGACGGGGACGAGCGGATTGACCTTGTCGGCATTGCCGCCGAGCCGTGTGATGCCGTCGCGCATCGCCGCCAGATCGACGACCGCCGGAACGCCGGTAAAATCCTGCATCAGGATGCGCGCGGGCCGGAACGGCACCTCCTTGCTGGACGTGCCCTTTTCCAGCCATCCGGCGATCGCCTTCGCATCCTCGACCGTGTAGCTGACGCCGTTCTCGAAACGGAGCACGTTTTCGAGCAGCACTTTCAGGCTCACCGGCAGGCGCGACACGTCGCCAAGCTGCTTCGCGGCCTCTTGGATGGAGAAGTACTCGTAGGGCTTGCCCTCGACGTCGAGCGTCTTGCGGGTTTTAAGGGTGTCCTTCCCGATGGCTGTCATGGATCAATCGCCCGAAGGCGCCCCTGTCGAAGTGTACAAGCGATGAAAATGGTGGCGTTCGTAGTTGAGGCGCTGCGACCGCCGCCGGACGGCATAGCTCAAACTATAGGGGCCGCCAAACCGGCAAGCCTAGAGGCTTTGTGCACCGCCGAGAGCGCCCGTGCTGCTGCAAGCTGAGGGCCTTGCGGTGTTCCGATCCGAGCGGCTGGTGTTCCGGGACGTTTCGTTCGACGTGCCGGAGGGTGGCGCGCTGCTGCTGGTCGGGCCGAACGGCGCCGGCAAATCGACGCTGCTGCGCCTGCTCGCGGGCCTCGGCCGGGCCGCCGCCGGTCGTGTGCTCTGGCGCGGCCAGGACGCACTCGCCGACCGGTCGCTGCACGCCCGCCGGCTCGCCTATCTGGGCCATCAGGACGCGCTCAAACCCGCCCTCACCGTGGGCGAAACGGTGCGCGCGGCCGCGGCGCTCGGCGGCAGGCCGGGAAGCGGCGGGACGGCCTTGGAGGCACTCGGCCTCGCGCCGCTCGCGGATCTCCCGGTCCGGATGCTGTCGGCGGGCCAGCGCCGGCGGCTGGCGCTCGCCCGGCTGCTATGCGCGCCGACAGCGCTATGGCTGCTGGACGAGCCGACGCTCGGCCTCGACACCGCCTCGGTCGCGCGGCTCGGCGCCATGCTCGCCCGGCATCGCGCCGCGGGGGGCGCCGCGATCATCGCGACCCACCTTCCGGTCCCGCTGCCAGGCGCTGCTACCCTGACGCTCGGCGCGTGAGGCAGGCGCTGACCCTGCTGCGGGGGGAACTCCGGCTTTCCTTCCGGCACGGCACGGACACGCTGGGTGCCGTGCTGTTCTTCCTTCTGGCGGGCGCCTTGTTTCCGCTCGCGATCGGCCCCGCCCCCGAGACCCTGGGCCGGATCGCCCCCGGGATCGTCTGGGTATGCGCGCTGCTCGCCGCCTTGCTGCCGCTGGACCGGCTGTTCGGCGCCGATTTCGAGGACGGCACGCTCGACCAGTTGCTGCTGTCCGGTCTCCCGGCCGGCGCGATCGCGGGCGTCAAGGCGGCGGCCCATTGGCTGGTCACGGGCCTGCCGCTGCTGGCGGTGGCGACGCCGCTCGCGATCATGCTGCGGATGCCGCTCGACGCGCTGCCGGCCTTGCTGTCCGGTTTGTTGCCCGGAACGATCGTGCTGTCGCTGCTGGGGACGATGGGAGCGGCGATCGTGCTGGGGGCGCGGCGCGGCGGCGTGCTGCTGCCGTTGCTTGTGCTGCCGTTAGCGGTGCCGGTGCTGATTTTCGGCGTTGCCGCCGCAGATGCCGCTTCCTTCGCGCTCAGTCCCCGCCCGCATTTGCTGCTGCTGACGGCGCTGCTGGCGGCGGCTCTGCCGCTCTGCCTGATCGGGGCGGGCGCGGCGCTCAGGCGCGCCGCGGAGTGACCCCGTCAGCGCTCCGCGAACGCCTTTTCGATGACGTATTCGGCCGGGGCGTCGTTATGGCCTTCCCGCAAACCCGCCTGCTCCAGCAGCCCGGAGACTTCGGCGAGCATCGGCGTGCTGCCGCAAAGCATGGCGCGGTCGTGCTCCGGGTCGATCGGCGGCACAGCGAGATCCGCGAACAACCGGCCGCTGCGAATGAGGTCCGTGATCCGGCCTTGCGTCTTGAAGGGCTCGCCGGTCACCGAGGGATAGTAGACGAGCTTGTTCCTGACCTCCTCGCCGAGAAACGCGTGGTCGGGCAGTTCGCGGGTCAGCCGCTCGGCATAGGCGAGTTCCGGCACCCGCCGCACCGTGTGGGTCAGGATCACGCGGTCGAACAGGTCGTAGAGATCCGGGTCCTCGACCAGGCTCATGAACGGCGCGAGGCCGGTGCCGGTCGCGAACAGATAAAGATTGCGGCCGGGCTTCAGGTGATCGAGCACCAGGGTGCCGGTGGGCTTGCGGCCGACGAGCACCGTGTCGCCCGGCCGCACGTGTTGCAGGCGGGAGGTGAGCGGCCCCTCCGCCACCTTGATGCTGAAGAACTCCAGCAGGTCAGCGTGGTTCGCGCTTACCATGCTGTACGCCCGGAGCAGCGGCTTGCCGTCGACCGGCAGGCCGATCATCGCGAACTGGCCGTTCTTGAACCGGAAGGCGCTGTCGCGGGTCATCGTCAGGCTGAACAGCCGGTCGGTCCAGTGGTGCACGCTCAGCACCGTCTGCGCCGTCAAGCTGGCGGGCAGCACGAAGCCTCGGGAGGCATCCTCAAGCAGGCCGGCGTCGTCGCGCATCCAGTTCTCCTCAAGCCGCGGCGCTCAGACGGGCCGCCGCGATCTCGCATCTGCACAATATGCCCGAACGGCGCCGTCAGCGCCATGCCGGGAGAGCGGGCCAGCTCAAATCGTGGCTTTCAGCCCGTCCCGCAAGCGGCGCATCGCCCGTTCCAGCCGTGGCCCCCGATGGGCGAAGCAGATCCGAAGCCAGCCCTCACCGGCCTCGCCGAAGGCGCTCCCCGGCGCGACCGCAACACCGTGACGAAGCACAAGGGTGCGGGCCAGGGCAAGGCTATCCGTCACGCCCTCCACACCGATGAAGGCATAGAACGCCCCGTCCGGCGAGACATAGCGGACGTGGTTCACGCCGGCCAGCGCCTCCCCGACCAGCGACCGGCCCTCGGCGCAGTGGTCGCGGAAACGCGCGACGAACGCTTGGTCGGCGAGCGCCGCCACCCCCGCATACTGCGTGTAGGGCGCAACCCCGGAATGCGTGACTTCGATGATCTCCGCCACCGCCTCGCGGGCGCCGTCCGGCACCACCATCCAGCCGAGCCGCCACCCGGTCATGGCCCAGGTTTTCGAAAAGCTGTTGCAGACGATGACCCGGTCACGCGGGTCGGCGACGTCGAGCGCGGAGGGGGCGGCGGGCGCGCCGTCATAGACGAGCCGCGAATAGACCTCGTCCGAAATCAGCCAAACGCCGTGACGGCGGCAGAGATCGAGCACCGCCGCCATCTCCTCGGCCGTCGCCGTCCAGCCGGTCGGGTTGTTCGGCGAGTTGAGGATGAAGGCGCGTGCCCCCCGCAGCGCCTCGTCCAGCCGCCCGAGATCGAGCTGAAGCCGGCCGCCCTCCGACACCGCCAGCGGCACCTCGTCCACCTGCGCGCCCCGCAGCCGGGCGGCATTGCCGAGATTGGGCCAGGACGGGCTGAGCAGCACCAGCCGGTCATTCGCGCGCAGGATCGCGGTCAGCGCGACCGCGATCGCCGCCATGCCGGACGCGGTCACCACGATCCGTTCCTCGGACACCGGGCGGGCGTGCAAGCCGGACAGATACTCGGCCAGCGCATGGCGGAGCGGCGGCAGCCCGCGCACGTCCGGATACAGGGTGGGGCCGCCATCCAGCGCGTTGACGAGCGCGTCCCGTGCGGCCGGCGGTCCGGGCTGGTCCGACTCGCCGAAACACAGGATATCGACGTCCGGCAGGTCGAAGGCGAGCCGGCTGATCTCGACGATTCGGGATCCGGGAAACGACGCGATATCCATGCATCCAATGTAAACCATCTCGGTCGCGATTCGAGGCTCGATGTCCGACCATCGATGCGATCAGCGCTCGGCGTGGTACGTGATCGCCGCGATCTCGCCCGGGCAGGCGACTGGGCGCCGAGCCGCGCGTTGCGATCGCGGCGCGCCCCGCATGTGCCGATCAGGAGGAACCTGTCGTGACGGAATTGACCCTGGCCAAAGCGCAATCGATGATCGCGGACGCGCTCTCCTATGCGCGCGGGCAGCAATTGAAGCCGATGGCACTGGCGGTGCTCGACGCGCGCGGCGCCTTGAAGGCGTTCGCCGCGGAAGAAGGCACGAGCCTCAGGCGCGGCGAGGTCGCGATCGGCAAGGCGCATGGCGCGCTGGCGATGGGCCTCGGCTCGCGCTCGCTGTTCAAACGGGCGATGGAGCAGCCCTTCTTCATCGCCGCCGTCACGCACGCGGTTGGCGGCTCGCTCGTGCCGGTACCGGGCGGCGTGCTGATCAAGGGCCAGGGCGGTGCAGTGCTGGGCGCGCTCGGCATCTCGGGCGACACCTCGGATAATGACGAGGCGGCGGCGATCGCCGGCATCGAGGCCGCCGGTTTCAGCGCTGATCCCGGGGTAAGCTGAAGGGTCAGCTTCGCGGATTCTGGGCGGCGATGAACTCGAGCAGCCGCAGGCCATGCGGCGGCTCCGGTGTCACCGCTTCGTTCTCCTCGTAGATCATGAGATCGAGATCCGTCAGCAACGCGCGGCTCCGCTCGGCCGCGTCGACCGGCAGCGGGTTGGTGGTCCCGCCTGGAAACCTGAAATGCTTCAGGTCCCAGTAGAACCAATTGCTGATGACGGGCGGACACGCAACCGACATCAGCGCGTCGTCAAGCAGGAACAGAAAGCTGCCGGCGACTTCCGTGATGCGCGCGGGACGGCACTCTGGCGGCGGATCGGAATGGAGGGCGACGACGGGCACCTCGTAGCGCTTGTCCGGGTACATCAGGTTCAGGATGTCGAGGATGTCCCGGTCCGACTGTTCCGGCGTGAAGGCGCGCTCCCAGGTAATGGTAAACGGTGTCAGCAATTGCCCGCCACGCAGGCGATTGGCCGCCGCCGTCACCGCTTGCGCGCCGAGCGAGGCGGCGAGGCGGTTCCAATGCACGCCGCCGCGCGGAAACATGCTGATCGGGTACGCGTCGCGCGCCTGGGCGACAAGGCTCGCCGTGTCGACATAGTGCACGCCCGCCCGATCCAGGGTCGCGGTCCACATCGGCAGCTTTTCCCGGCGTGCCTGCTCGGTGGACGGGCACGGATAGCCCGGCGGCACGACGGAGGGATAGACGGCAGGCTTCGACGGCGTGATGACGTAGAGGAACAGCTTGCCGCGCGTCTGGAAGAAATCCTGCATGGTGCGGATCTTCGCGGCCCAGGCCTCGGCTTTCGCCCCGTAATCCTCCACTCGACGCGCGCAGAACTCCTTCAGGTATTCCGGCTGATAGAGCTGGTTTCCCGCCCCGACGATGATGCCCGGCATGCCGGACATCCCGAAGGCGGAGTAGTAGAGCTGGTTCTTCCAGCGGATCGCGGGCTTGTAGACGGGCGACATCTCGCCGATGAGCCGGGACACGTAGGTCTGGTATTTGTAATTGGTGAGATTTGCGAACCCGAACTGCGGCCCCGCATCCCGGATCACACCCGCGAGCGTTTTGTTCGTGCGGAACTGAAGCTTCGGCAACACCTGCGCGACCGTGATGTTCCAGGCAAAAAAGAACCACGGCACGAACAGCATGAGGGCGCCGATGGCGACCGGCAGATAGGCAAGTTTCAGCCGCTTCGGCGCGGAAAGGAGGCGCATCTCAGAACCGGAAATACAGAAACGGCGTGAACGGATCGGCGACCGCCTTGCCGACCGCGACCACGAACAACAGCGCGATGCCCATTTGCGTCGCCAAGGCGAAACCGCCGCCGCCGTCGATCCGTGCGCGAAGGTAGGAAAACCCGGGCAGCCGAGGTGCGGCACACACGGCGGCCGCGATCGCCAGCGCCCAGACGAGATCCGGCGTGACCCAGATCTCGGCGTTCGTGGAAAGCTTTGCCGGCGAAACCATCGCTTGCAGGAGGGCGCCCGCCCCGCCGAGCGATGACGCACGAAACAATGTCCAACCGACCACGATCGTCAGAAAGGTCGCGGCGTTGGCAACCGGGCGCGGCAGCCGGTTCAGAACGCGGAGCAGGAACAGCTTGTCGAGAACAAGAAACAGGCCGTTATAGGCGCCCCAGGCGACGTAGGTCCAAGCGGCGCCGTGCCACAGGCCGGACGCCAAAAAGCAGAGCCAGAGATTGAGGTAGCGCCGTTCCGCACCGGCGCGGCTGCCGCCGAGCGGGATGTAGAGATACTCGCGAATCCAGGTGGATAACGAGATGTGCCAGCGGCGCCAGAACTCGGTGATGCTGCACGCCAGATACGGCATGTTGAAATTCTCGAGCAGGCGAAACCCGAGCATCCGGGCGAGACCGATCGCCATGTCGGAGTACGCGGAAAAATCGAAGTAGATCTGAAACGTGAAGAACAGGATGCCGAGCCAAGCCTGGCCGAAGCCGACCGTGCCGGCGGGGGTCGCGAACACCATATCGGCGCCGCGCGCGAGCGTGTCGGCGAGGATGGTCTTTTTCGCGACCCCGAGCATGAAGCGCAGCATTCCCGCCGAGAAGTCTTCGATATTGGCCTTCGGCAAGCGCAGCATCTGCGCATCGATCTCATGGTATTTGATGATCGGCCCGGCCAGCAGCTTGGGGAACAGGAACACGTAGAGCAGGTAGCCGCCGAACCCGCGCGCGGGCCGGCTGACGCCCCTGTACACGTCCACAAGATAGGTGATCTTCTCGAAGGTGATGAACGATACGCCCACCGGCAGCGCGACCGCGACGCCGGGCAGAGCGGCCAGCCCGGCCGCGCCGAGCGCGCCGTTGAGGTTGGCGAGCAGGAAGCCGGAATACTTGTAATAGACGAGCATCGCCAGGTTGACCGCCACACCCGCCGCGAGCGCGACCCGGCTCCCTCGCGCGGCCAACCGCCCCAGCAGGAGGTCGGAGACGCAGGTCGCGAGCACGACGGGAACGAACAACGGCTCGCCCCACGTGTAGAACGCGACGCTGGCCAGGAGCAGCACGGCTCCCCGGCCGGACGCACGGCCCCGGAAC
>JAFAXA010000137.1 GCA_019241425.1 Acetobacteraceae bacterium
GAGGGGGGCCTCCAACTCAGCCCCGCCCGGCAGCCAGCGCAGCGCTTCCTCGACAAAGGCCTGGGCGCGGCCTGCGGATAGGGCGGCGTCATTGGCCGGCCGCACGCGATCTGGCGGCAGATGGGCGGTCCCGATCGGTATGGCGACGGTGAAGCTGCTGCCGACACCCTCATGGCTATCCACACGGATCGTGCCCCCGTGCAGCGCCACCAATTCCTGCACCAGAGCGAGCCCGATGCCCGACCCTTCGAAGCTGCGACCCCGGGCCCCCTCCACCCGGTAGAAGCGGTCGAAGAGTTTCGGCAGCTCGGTGGCCGGGATGCCGGTACCGGTGTCCCGGACCGTCAGCACCGCCTCGCCGTTCGCTTCCCGCAACGTCACCGCGATCGCGCCCTCATGCGTGAACTTGAAGGCGTTCGAAACGAGGTTGAGGACGATCTTCTCCCACATGTCCCGGTCCACGTGGACCGGCGTCGGCAGGGGCGGCGCGTCGACGGTGAGCTGAAGCCCGGCCTTCTCGGTCGCGGAACGGAAGCTGCTCGCGAGATCGGCCGTCAACTCGGCGAGGTCGGTCGGCCGGAAAATCGCCTCCACACGCCCGGCCTCGATGCGGGAAAAGTCGAGCAGCGCATTCACCAATCGCAGCAACCGCAGGGCGTTGCGGTGCGCCATTTCGAGGCGCTCCCGCTGTTCGGGCGCGACGGCGGCCGTCAGCGCATCCGCGAGCGGCTCAAGCATCAAGGTCAGCGGCGTGCGGAACTCATGGCTGATATTGGAAAAGAACGCCGTCTTCGCCCGATCGAGTTCGGCCAGCGCCTGGGCACGGCGGCGCTCATCGTCGTAGGCGCGCGCGGTCGCGAGCGCCGTGCCGATATGCCCGGCCGCCAGCTCGAAAAACGACCGGTAGGTTGCATCGACCCGGCGGCGCGGATTGGCGCCGGCGACGAGGAATGCGCTCGGCCGCTCCTCGCCGGCGCATGAAATCGGCACCAGAACGACCTCGCCGATCGGCTCCGGCCAGAAATTGCTCGGCAGGTCGTACCCGGCAGGGGCAGGAACTACGATCGCGCGGGCCGCCTCCGCCGCGGCCAGCAGCGGCCAGGGCGAAGCGGTGCCGCCGAGCGACAGCCGCTCCGGCGCCGCCGCCGAGCCCGCCGGCAGCGACGACGAGGCGGCCAGGCGAACCATGTCCCCGTCCCGCAGATAGACGAGGGCGAACGGGATGTCGGCCGCGTTGTCGCCCAGGATGTCGGTCGCCCATTGGCAGGCAGCGTCAACCGTGAGCGACGAATTGGCGCGCTCGCCCATCCGGCTGAGTGTCCGCAGCCGTCGCTCGGAGAGCACCCGATCGGTCGTTTCGACCACGGCATTGAAGATGCCGTCGATCGACCCGTCCTCGCCGCGCACGGGGCTGAAGGTAAAGTTGAAGTAGCACTCTTCGAGATAGCCGTGCCGGAGCATGGGCAGGAGTTCGTCCTCCTGCCACACGCCCTCACCCGTCACGATCACTTTCTCGAAAAGTGGCCCGATCGTATCCCAGATCTCTGGCCAGACTTCGCGCGCCGGACGGCCCAGCGCCCAAGGGTGCTTGCCGCCCGGGATCGGGCTCCAGGCATCGTTGTAGAGGAGCGCGAGTTCGGCCCCCCAATAGAGGGCGATCGGGTAGCGGGAATTCAGCATGATGCTGACGGCCGACCGCAGCGATTGCGGCCATGCCATCGGCTCACCGAGCGGGGTCGCCCGCCAATCGTATTGGCGCATCAGCGCGCCCATCGCGCCCCCGGCGCTCAGAAACCGACTGCTCACATCCCGAAACCCTCCAACACGTCAGTTTATTTGATCAGGGGGGACCGTGGCTACAAACTTCGCCGATGCTCCCGCGGAGCCCGCAGGCTGCGAGCCGCAGGGGATGTGCGTCGGCTGGAGCGCGTGTCAACCGCTCCCCTTCCGTCTTGCGCAGAAGGCGCTGCAGCACCGCTTTTGCGAGCGTCGGTTGTGTCTCGCCGAGCGGCGTGCCCGAGCCCGCGTCATTCCGGTTTGCGGCGGATGACGTCGATCACCGAACCGTCACGATATTGCACCACAGCAACGATCCGCTCGTCGGCCCTCGGCGCGCTCGCCGCGGCGACGCCGCCACTCAGCCTGCACGCCTGTTCATGCAATTGCTCGATCGGCACCACCGGCAGTCCGGCGCCGGCCAGCCGTTCGCGCAGATCGTCCCGGCGCGGGTTGACCGCAATGCCCGCCTCGGTCGCGACCGCATCGACCGTCTCGCCCGGGGTGGTGACGGTGCTGACGCGCCGCACGATTTTGGCGAACCGGCCGGCGGTGAGCTGCGTCGTCACCAGCGCGAGTTTCGCGCCGGCGGCGGTGTCGCTATGGCCGCCGGAGCCGCCAATGATCCGGCCATCGGTCCCGGTGCTGACATTGACATTGAAATCGAGGTCGATCTCGGCCGCGCCCAAAATCATGCAGTCGAGTTGGTCGACAACGGCGCCGCGCGTCCACGGATTGGCGTACATGGAGGCCGACATCATCTGGTGCGCCGAATTGCGGCGGAACGAGGCGACCGCTTCGAGATCGAAGCACTGCACGTCGAGCAGCGAGCGGAACAACCCCGCTTCGAGCATCTTGACGATCATGCCGGTGATGCCGCCCGCGCCGAAACTGCCGCGCACCCCGCGTTCCGCCATGTGCGACGCGAGCCGCGACGCGACCGCCAGCGACACGCCGCCCGCGCCGGTCTGGAACGAAAACCCGTCCGTCAGCAGGCCGGAGGCGTCTATCACGCGCGCCGCGGTCTCGGCGACCTGCAAGCCAATCGGATTGCCGGTCGGACGGGTGGTGCCGGACACGATCTGACTGGCGTCGCCGATCGAGCCGACCCGCACTATGAAATCCACATGTTCCTGACTGATCGCGATCGGGCACGCCGGATACGGCACCAGGTTGTTCGTTACCGCGACGACGTGGCGCGCGCATTGCGCATCCACGACCGGGTAGCCGAACGAGCCGCACGCCGACGGACCATCGACGCCGTTGAGGTTGCCGCAGCAATCGGCGGCGGGCGCGGCGATGAAGGCGGCGTCGATGCCGACCTCGCCTGACTCGATCGAGCGCGCCCGTCCGCCATGGGTCTGCATCATAGCGGGGTTGGCGAGCATCCCGGCCGCGACCGCGTCGGCAACCGGGCCGGTCATGTACCCGGTCACGATTTTCGTCACCACGCCGCCCCTTATGTGTTCGACAAGCGGCGCATGGACCGGGAAGATCGAGCTGGCGGCAACCGTCAGGTCGCGCAGCCCGAGCCGCGCGAGTTCGTCCATCACCTGATTGAGCACGCCATCGCCGTTCCGCAGATGATGGTGAAACGACACCGTGCATCCGGAACGCAGCTCGCACCGCTCGATGGCGGTGCGGAGATCCGGCAGAAGCTTGGCCCCCTTCCCCCGGCCGCCGCGCCGCCGACCCGGGCCTTCAGCGTCAGGCCGCTCGCCGTACGCGCCGGAGAACGGCCGGACGGGACCATAGCCTTCGATGTGAGACGGAAGGGTGGGCTGCATGCCTTGTTTTTCCTTTCGTTCAGCCGCCATCATGGCGCCGGACCCTGGCGCCTTGCCAGCCGCGCTCGCCCCCGCGTTGCTTGACGCGTGAAAAGATCCGCCGAACCGATCGCGCCGGAGCCGAAGCCGCCGCCCCCCGAAGCGGGCCGAAACGGAGGAAACGCCATGCCGACCACGATCCGGGGAGACGACATCGTCCGCAGCGTCGCGGATGCGTTCCAGTTCATTTCCTACTACCATCCGGCGGATTACATCCGGCCGCTCGCGCAAGCCTACGAGCGGGAGGAAAACCCGGCCGCCAAGGACGCGATCCGGCAGATCCTCGTCAACTCACGCATGGCGGCGCTCGGACGCCGGCCGATCTGCCAGGACACCGGCACCGCCTGCGTGTTCCTGAAAATCGGCATGGATGTGCGGATCGACGCCGACCGCGACCTCGAGTCGCTGGTGAATGAGGGTGTCGCCCGCGCCTATACCAACATGGATAATCCGTTGCGCGCCTCCATGGTGCGCGACCCGCTATTCGCCCGCATCAACACAAGGGACAACGCACCGGCGGTGCTTCATGTCGATCTGGTTCGTGGAAATACGATCGAGGCGGTCTGTGCGGCCAAGGGCGGCGGCTCCGAGAACAAGGCGCGGTTCAAATCGATGGAGCCGAGCGAGTCGGTGGTCGACTGGGTGCTCGAAACCCTGCCGAAGCTCGGCGCCGGCTGGTGCCCGCCGGGGATGATCGGCCTCGGCATCGGCGGCACGGCCGAAAAGGCGATGCTGCTCGCAAAAGAGTCGCTGCTCGATCCGATCGACATGACGGAGTTGCAAGCGCGCGGCGCCTGCTCGCAGGAGGAAGAGATGCGGCTCGAACTCTACGAAAAGATCAACGCGCTCGGCATCGGCGCCCAAGGGCTGGGCGGTCTCACAACCGTCGTCGACGTCAAGATCAAGACCTTTCCGACCCACGCCGCCTCCAAGCCGGTCGGGCTCATTCCGCAATGCGCCGCCAATCGCCACATCCATTTCACTCTGGACGGCAGCGGCCCGGCGATCCTCGAGCCGCCCGACCTGAAGGACTGGCCGGATATCGTACTGGAGCGCACGGCCGGGACGGCACGGCGGGTCGATCTCGACGCCATCACGCGGGCGGAGATCGAGACCTGGAAGCCCGGCGACACGCTGCTGCTTTCCGGCCGTTTGCTCACCGGCCGCGACGCCGCCCATGCGCGCATGGTGCGGATGCTGGCGGCAGGCGAAACCCTGCCGGTCGATCTGCGCGGGCGCTTCATCTACTATGTCGGCCCGGTGGACGCGGTCGGTGACGAAGCGGTTGGCCCAGCCGGCCCCACCACATCGACCCGCATGGACCGGTTCACGGAAACGATCCTGGCGCGGACCGGGCTGTTCGGCATGGTCGGCAAGGCCGAGCGCGGCAAGGAGGCGCGGGAGGCGATCGCGCGCCACCGCGCGGTCTATCTGATCGCGATCGGCGGGGCGGCGTTTCTCGTCTCCAAGGCGATCCGCTCGGCCCGGGTGCTCGCCTTCGCCGATCTCGGCATGGAGGCGATCCACGAATTCGTGGTCGAAGACATGCCGGTGACGGTCGCCGTCGACACGCACGGCACGTCGATCCACGAACTCGGCCCGGCGGAATGGCGCCGCCGCATCGCCGAGCGGCGGGTACACGCCTGAACGCGCCGACCGAAATCCGGCCGACGCGCCGTGCCGGTTGCTACCCGGCCAGGGTGCGGACCGCCTCCTGCACCGCCATTCCGGTGCGCGCGCCCTTGTTCGCCGCCTCCTTGTTCACCCGCGAGATGGTGCCGTGTTCCCACATGTCCACGGCATCGCCGATGCGGCCGCTGTCATGGCTGACGGCGCAGGCCGGCGTGCCGCGGCCGTCCAGCATCGGCAGGGCCGCGACCCCGGCCTCCTCCTTGCCGATCCCGGCGTCGTTGAACAACACGGCGGCGAGCGGCACGGCAAGCGCAAACTCACCCGAACTCTGGCCGCCATGGGAGGCCGAAACGATGATCGCGCCGTCATCCCCCGGCTCGATCTTGGTGATGGAATCGACCAGGATCACCGGATGACCATTTTCGTGCGCAACCGTTTTTCTCAGCATCTCGTTCCTCCCGGGAAGTCATCCGGCGATCGGCCGGACCTCATTGCCTCCGTTACCAAATCCCCCGGGCAGCTTCCAGGGAGGGTGCATCCGTGCGGACGTGACGCGGGCCGGCCACCGGCGACACCCGGCGCCGGCATCTCCGGCGAAGCGCTTGCGGAGGGCGCGGAAATGTGCCCGGCATGACGCCCGGCAGCAGGCGGAGCGTGACATGGACGGCGTGAAGTTCCTCGGCTTCGACGTGTTCGGCACCGTCGTCGATTGGCGGAGCAGCGTCGCGCGCGAGCTGAGGCCGTTTCTGGAACGTCATGGCTTGGCCCAGCTCGACCCGGCCGCGTTCGCCGACGAATGGCGCGGCATGTATCAGCCCTCGATGGACCCGATCCGGCGCGGCGCGCGCCCATGGACGCGGCTTTCGGTTCTGCATCGCGAGAACCTCGAAACGGTGCTCGGCCGTCATGGCATCGATGCCGCGCGGGTTGGGGAGGCGGAACTCGCGGCCATCACCCGCGCCTGGGAACGCCTCGACCCATGGCCCGACTCGGTGCCCGGTTTGACGCGCCTCAAGACCCGATTCGCGCTCGGCACCATATCGAACGGCAATATCGGGCTGATGATGTGGCTCGCCCGGCATGGCGGCTTGCCTTGGGACGTGATCGCGGGGGCGGAGGCGACCCGCACCTACAAGCCGCAGCCGGAGACCTATCTCGGCACCGCCGATCTGCTCGGCCTCCAGCCCGGCGAGTGCGCGCTGGTCGCCGCCCATAACGACGATCTGGCGGCGGCACGCGCGTGCGGCTTCAAGACCGCGTTCATCCCGCGGCCGGCGGAGCACGGGCCGGGGCAGAGCAGCGATCTCGCGGCCGAGGAGGCGTGGGACGTGGTGGCGGAAGACCTCACCGACCTTGCCCGGCGGCTCGGTTGCTGACGATGAGCGACGCCCCCACATCGCTGCCGGACGGTCTGCTGCTGACATTCTACGGCGACGACTTCACCGGCTCCTCCGCGTCGATGGAAGTGACGGCGTTCGCCGGCTTGCCGACCGTGCTGTTCCTCGACACGCCCACCCCGGCGCGTTTGGCGCCCTTCGCGGCGCACCGCGTGATCGGGGTCGCCGGCATATCGCGGTCGCAAAGTCCGGCCTGGATGGACGCGCATCTTCCGCCCGTTTTCCAAGCGCTCCGTCGCCTGAATGCGCCGATCGCTCACTACAAGGTTTGCTCCACCTTCGATTCGAGCCCCTCGGTCGGTTCAATCGGGCGCGCCATCGATCTCGCCGTGCCGATCCTGGGCGGAAGCTGGCACCCGCTGATCGTGGCGGCGGCCGACATGGGCCGCTACCAGGCATTCGGCAATCTGTTCGCGACCGTCGGACCGGCCGGCTATCGTCTGGACCGGCACCCGACGATGTCCCGCCACCCAGTGACGCCGATGCACGAGGCGGATCTCGGCCGCCATCTCGCCGCGCAAACGGAGAAGCGCGTCGGCCTCGTCGATCTGGTCGCGATCAAACGCGGCGAGGCGGATGCGGCGCTCGCCCGCGAACGGCAGAACGGCGCCGAAATCGTCTCCATCGACGTGCTCGACGACGAAACGCTGCGGGCGGCCGGGCGGCTCGTGTGGGAAAATCGCGGCGAGCGACTGTTCGCGATCGGCTCGCAGGGCGTGCAACAGGCGCTGGTGGCCTATTGGCGTGAAGCCGGCTTGATCGGGGCACCGCAGGCCGCCTTCCGCGCGCCCGCCGTCGATCGCATCGTGGTGGTCTCCGGCTCATGCTCGCCGGTCACCGCCGGCCAGATCGCGTGGGCGGAGCGCGCGGGCTTCCGGCCGATCCGGCTCGACGCCACGCGCGCGGTCGATCCGCATGCCTGGACGCAGGAACTCGGGGCGGCGGCCGAGCGGGCGCTCGCCGCGTTGAGCGAAGGCGCGGACCCGATCGTCTACACCGCCGCCGGTCCCGACGACCCGGCGGTCGGGAGCTTGCGGGAGGCGGTCGAGACGAGCGGCGCCGATCTCGCTTCCGTCAATGACCGGATCGGCGCCGGGCTTGGCGAAATCCTCGACCGCGTGGTGCGCCGCGCGCATTTGCCCCGGGCGGTGATCTCCGGCGGCGACACGTCCGGACATGCGACGCTGCGGCTCGGCGTCTATGCGCTGACGGCCATCGCGCCGCTCGCGCCCGGTTCCCCGCTCTGCCGCGCCTATGGCGACGGCAACGCGCCCGGGGAGTTGGAACTGGCGCTGAAAGGCGGCCAGGTCGGCCGTCCCGACTTCTTCGGCGCCGCGAGAAACGGCGGTCCGTCGCCCGCCTGAATGCTCCGGCGCTTCCCCGGGGCTGCCGGTGCGCCGGAGTATGTTGATGGTTCCAAACGTGCCCGCAGCGCCACCAGCAGGATGCCACGATGAGCAACTCCCGCCTGAATGTCGGATTTCTGCTGTTCCCGAACCTTACCCAACTCGATCTCACCGGGCCTCTCGAGGTGTTCAGCCGCGTGCCGGGCTGGGATGTCGAGCTGGTCTGGAAGACGCTCGACCCGGTTCCCTCCAATCCCGGAAGCCTCCGGCTGTTTCCGACCAAAACGTTCGCAACCTGTCCGACGCTCGACGTGCTGTGCGTGCCGGGCGGTCCCGGCCAGGTCGAGCTGATGGACGATGAGGAAACCTTGGCATTTCTGGGACGCGTCGCCGCCGGCTGCCGGATGGTCACCTCGGTCTGCACGGGGTCGCTCGTGCTTGCCGCGGCCGGACTGCTTCGCGGCTATCGCGCGACGTGCCATTGGGCATCGCTCGACCAGCTCGCCCCCTTCGGCGTCGCGCCGGTGACCGAACGCGTCGTGCGGGACCGAGACCGTCTGACGGGCGCGGGCGTGACCTCCGGGATCGACCTGGCGCTGGCCGTCGTCGCCGAACTCTCCGGCAGGGATGCAGCGGAGGCGATCCAGGTGGAAATAGAGTACGACCCGGCGCCGCCATTCCCCTGTGGTTCGCCGCGAAACACACGGCCGGAGCTGATCGAGCGGGTTCGCGCGAGGATGGAAGAGTTGCTCGCCCGCCGCAGTGCAGCAACCGAGCGCGTCGCAAAAAGGCTTGCCGGACGTTTCTGAACGGGCAGAACCGGCGCAGCATTCCCCTCGGTATTGTCTTCTTTCACGCAATTGTAGTGATGCGCCAGATCGCTTCCGGACGGGGCGTCGGCTGTACAAAATTTCTTCTCAGTTGATATGGACGAAATGAATTCCGTTTTATAAAGTTCGGACGGTCGGGTCTGCGCATCGGCCACGAAGTGCTCACACGGTTTGAACATGCTTGCCAAGCGGACGGGCCGAGGCCGGACGTCCGTTCCAGTCCCAGCAATGCGGGGAGCAGCACGATGCCGTCGCGGAATGATTTGCAGCAATACTACGAGACGGAGGCGCAGTTGGCGCCGACGATCCATCAGCACCAGGATTGGCCGTACGAGATTTCCCATCGTCGGTTTCAGGCTTACATGGCGCCCCCACACGACGTGGGGGGTGAGGCCGATGCTCCTGTCCGCTACGAAGAGAAGGAGGAAGAGCTGTGGGAACTGAATACTTACGTCACGTGTGAGGTCCTCGGCTGGCGCGGCATCTGGAACGCGGAGGAACGACGCCGGCGCGGCAACAACGATCTCGGTTTGTCACTCTATTACGGCTTTCCGTATTACGGGCGCTGGATCTGGGCGGCGGCTCGGATGCTCGTCGACAAGAATCATATTTCGCTGACCGAACTGCTGGAAAAGGTAGCGGAAGTGAGGGCTCGCCATGGAAAACACTAAAGCGACCGGTGTACCGGCCCGGTTCAACGTCGGCGATCGTGTCCGCGTCAAGGAATTGCCTAATCTCTTTTACACCCGCACCCAGATGTTCGTCCGGGGTGTCAGCGGGACGATCGCCGAGCGCACCTACGAAGACCTGATCCCCGAGGACGATGCCTGGAACAGGGACAGCGCGCAACCGGAGCAATTCTACATCGTCCGTTTCCGGCAAAAGGATCTGTGGGAGGACTACCCGTTCGAGGGCGACACGTTGCAGAGCGAGTTCCCGGACCGCTGGCTTGAGCCCATCAGCGACTGAGCAAGAAACGCCGGAAGGAACCGACCATGCAGCAACCGCACGACCACGATCACGGCGACCACGGGCACGAACACGACCACGGGCACGACCACGGGCACGACCATCGGGCGGCGCCGATGGTCGAGGAGATCACCGATTTCGAGGTGTTGGAAATCGCCGTCCGGGAATTGGCGATCGAGAAAGGCCTGTTCACGGCGGAAGATCACCGGGTGTTCACGGAATGGGCCGAGCAGATCGGACCCGCCGCCGGCTCGCGGCTGGTTGCAAAAGCATGGGTCGATCCCGCGTTCAAAGCCCGCGTGCTCTCCGATGCGGTCGCCGCCTGCGCCGAAATCGGTGTCGATTGGAAAGAGCCGACCGGCTCGGGCACGCCGAGCGACTACATGAACCTGCGCGTGCTCGAAGACACGCCGACGCTCCACCACGTCATCGTCTGCACCCTGTGTTCATGCTATCCGCGACCGCTGCTTGGGCACTCGCCCTATTGGTATCGCTCCCCGAACTATCGCCGGCGACTGGTCCGCTGGCCCCGGCAGGTGCTGACGGAGTTCGGACTGAACCTGCCCTCCAACGTCGAGATACGCGTGGAGGATTCGAACCAGAAATGCCGGTTCATGGTCCTTCCGTTGCGACCCGCGGGCACCGATGGCTGGACGGAGCAGCGATTGGCGGAAATCGTCACCCGCGACGTGATGATCGGCGTCGCCTTGCCGCGCGCGGACCGAAAATCGGACGATGTGCGCCCGGTCCATAAAGCGCGCCGGCCGGTCGAACACGCCGGCCAGCCAGTCGCGGCCGCCCAATGAACCCGGCCGCCGCCGCTGCGGTCCAAGACGGAACCGACCTGGCCTCGGTGCCTCTGCTCGAAGCCATGCGCGTGGAGGGCAAGACCTGGGAAAACCTCGCGCCGCGCTACGGCGTCAGTAATCCCGATCCGCCCTGGAAGGTCGGCCTGCACGCCACCTGCGAGTGCCTTGCGGTCGGCGACACCCTCCCCGCATTGGAGCGCCGTCGTGCCGAGGACCAACTCGGCGAGACCATCTACCGGGGAACGCCTGCGCCCGAGCAACAACTGCTCGCCCTGGCGCACATCATGCTCCGCCGCGGTTTGCTGAGCGAAGACGCGCTGGCCGAACGCATGGCGGTCGTCCGGTCGCGGCTGGAAGCGCGCTAGGATCAGCATCGACATCCGCTTCGCGCGGGCACGAAGGAGAAGACGACATGGCCACCGCAATTTTTGCACCGGCGGACTCCTCGGCCGCCATACCGCTCCGCGACATTTGGCCGTGGGCCGTGTTCGGTGGATTGCTGTGCCTGCTAGCGCTCTATTTCATCGGCGCGGAGCAGGGCGCAACCGCGCTCTTCCCCGGCATGTATATCCACGAATTCGTGCATGACGGCCGCCACCTGCTGGGTTTTCCCTGCCACTGACGACAGGTTTGCCGCAGGACGCGCGCACGATCGGAGTCGCCATCGCGTCGCCGGGATCCAGCGGAAACTGGATCGGACGGCGACGCGATCTCGTCGAACTTGGACCGCGGATCGCGCCCTAACGCATCACCGCCGTCGCGATTATCCCGACCTATGAACCCCAGCCGAAGGCGGGGTTGGTCGGCGTTGCGGTGAACAGCGGCACGAACGAGCCTCCCGTGCTGACGAACAGCGTGGAGGGCACGCCCGGCGTGTCGACCGTGACATTGGCCGAGAACGTGCCGTCGGAGTTGACGGAAACCGGCACGTCGTCGTGATCACCGAGCGACGGGGTGCCGTAAGTATGCCAGTCGAAATGCAGCGTCTGGTCCGCGTTGCTGTCGACGCCGGTGAAGTTGATGTTTCCCGTGACGAAAGGTGTGGGGACATTCACCGTGACCCCATCCGCGCTGGCCGTGTTGGAAGAGCCGGACGCGTTCGAGGAACCGGAAGAGTCCGAGGAGCCGGAAGAGCTATCGCCGCCGGAAGAACCGGTCGGGGAGCCACCGCCGCCCGTGCTGCCGCCCGATCCCGTCGACCCGGATGCCGAACTGGACCCGCTGTTTCCGGAGCTTCCCGAATTCGATGAGCCGTCGGAAGGCGTGCCGGAAAACGCCGCCGAAAAGCCCCCGCCCGTGCTGTAGAACAGCGTGGACTGTGTCCCCGGCGTGTCGATCGTCACCGGGGCGGAGAAATAGCCGCTATTCGGATCGACATTGGCTTGAACCACATCATGCTCACCGATCGAATCGGGCGTCCCAAGAGTGTGCCACGCAAGATAGACCGGCTGGCTGGGATCGCTTTCATGACCGGTGATCGTGACCTGACCGACCGTCAAGTTTGAGGGTTGGTCAACCGTCACCGTGTCACCGCCACTCGGCGGCGGAGCGCTCGGCGTCGATGGGGAAGAACCGCCCGACGTGGATGAGGACGAGCCGCCGGAGGAGGGATTACCGGAAGGCGGCGCCGACGAACCGGAGGAAGACCCAGAACCGAGGTCTTGCAAGGTGGTGAAGCCGGCGGGAACCGACCCCTGGATGTTGCTGTCCTGGTTCACCAGCGTTGCCGATGAATTGCCGACCTGCAGCGTACCGACGATCGCGTAGAGCGTCTGGTTTCCTACCGGGCTGATGTCGTACCCGCCCGTATTCGTTGCCGGATTCGCATTGGGGTCGTCGTTCCATTCACCCGTGGTGCTGGAATAGACCCAGAACTTGTTGGTCGTCCGGTCGAGGGCGTAGTCGACATAGCTCGGATCGCCCCACTCGCTCACGCCACGATGCACCTCGTGAACGAGATAGCCGCCGAGGTTCAGGCCGCCATCGTATCCCGAGGTGAAGCCATCCGCCGAAGACGGATATGTCGAGGAAACGATGGTGTTGCCGAACGGCGCGCCGTTGTTGGGATCGCCCGAGTCGTCGATCAGCGAAGGATTGAAACCGAGAGCGGCGAATCCGGCGCCGAAACCCGTTCCGGGTCCGCCGGCCATGCCGGGATCCCTGCCATTCCCCCCCGACACATCGATCTGGAAGAAGACCTTCTCACCGGCGGTGATGGGTTGGGTCGCAAAATCCCAGACATACGAATCTGTTCCGTTGTCCGGGCTGGACGCGGTGAGATTGCCATTCGACAAAATCATCCCGTTGTTGTTGTCCGGGTCCCAAGTCAGAGTCATAGGGTATTCCTATATGTTGCGTGATCGGGTGCTGCGCGAAGACTTCGCTTTTTTAGGAACGAATCCGAAGCCTAAGACGCGGAGCGGGCGGGCTTGGCGAGGAACCGATTTGCGAGCGTCCCGGCAGGTACAAGCTGATCGCGTATTCGCTTGCTGCGCTCGATCCGTTGTCCACCATGCGTTCGGCGGTGGACCGTAGCTGAGAGTCTTTCCTCACCGATTTCAGGCCAAACGAAGTTCGACGACCGGGATCTTCTTTCTCGCGAGTCTGACGAGACGTGTCTGCGCGTGTGTCTGAGTCGCGCGCTTACGACCCAGCGCATGCGCAACGGCTGTGCGACAATTGAAGCTGTCTGCGGTTGTCTCTGCGGCGCCCATTCCTGGATAACGAACGCAGAGATTGAGGACGTCCGATTTCTCTAAACCAGGATTCCGAGAATCTCAACGGAATTGTCTATGTTCGGAATCAGAATGTGCGGTTCACGTTTCGGACTCCCGAATCGGAAAACGCTCCACCAACGATTCGCAGGCGCGAAAAACCGCGGGTATGGCGGCGTTCCAAGGCGTAATAATCGGGTTACTCGCGCATCAACCTGGGCTCATGATGGAAAAGGGCGCGGCATTTACCGGCCGGTGTCGCATCCCGGCGATCGATTCGCCCACAGATCGGGCGATCGGCCGTTGATGCGCCTGTAACGGCACCTTGATCCGCGCGCGACTGCTTTCCTACGTCCGAGTAGAGTCCAGCGCGGGGTTTGCGGTCTCCGTCCGCGTGAATGTCGGGTGAAATCGCAGGTCCGATCATCGCGACCGGTTCTGCGCAGCCCATGCGCGCGCACCGGCTCCGCATCCCGCAATCGGCGGGCTGGACTCCCGCTAGAACGGATCGCGCGATTCGGAGCGGAGCGTCAGCGCCCTCGCGGGCCGAACGGCCAGCAGCCAGACGGCGCCGAGCAGGGCGGCAGCCCCCAGCACCGGCAGAGGAAGAAGCGGCGAAACGGCGGCGAGCGCACCGCTCAGGGCACCGGAAACCGCCTCCGCCCCAACCTGCAAAGCCTGGTTGCCGCCCATCACGCGGCCCTGTTCGTCCGGCCCGACCTGCGCGGAGAGCAACATGGCGCAAGCGGGCAACAGCAACGCGACCGCGGCGCCGACCAGGAACAGGATCGGCCAGAGGGCGGCGGTTGCGCGCGGTAGAACGACGGCGGCGATCAGGCATCCGGACGCCGTCGCCGCTGCCAGCGCCGTCATGCGCGGTCCGGCCCGGGCGGTCAGCCGCCCGGTCACCCCGGCATTGACCAGCACGATCGGCACCCCGACCCAGGCGACGAACTCGGAAATCCGCGAAACGCCGAAATGGAACGCCTGCGCGAGATACATCGGGTAGGACCGGAAAAAGCCGAAAACTGCGAGATAGCAAAGAAGGTTGAACGCGAAGAAACGCCCGAGACCGGGGCGGAAAACGACCCGGAGGGCCGCCAGGCTGCTGCCCGGACCGGCTGCCGCGCCGGCGACCGGCATCGTTCGCGTTTCGCGAAAACCGAGCGCCACGGTGGTCGTAATGACGGCGAGCAGAACGAACACGACGGCGAAGGGAATGTCGGGGCCGAACCACGGCACGATCGCCGGTTCGGCCAGCTTGCCGCCGATCAGCGGCCCGACAATGTAGGCCAGGCTGGCGCTCAGATAGATGTAGCCGAAATAGCGTCCGCGCTGCTCCGCTGGCGTGAGGTCGGCGATGGCTCCTTGCGCGCACACGATGTTCGCCTCGCCCAGCCCGGCGCACAGGCAGGCGAACGCCAGCAGCCCGAGGCGATCCGTCCGCAGCGCCAGAACGATCAGCGCGTAACAGACGGTCGTCGCAAGCAAGGATATGACGAGCACGGGGCGGCGGCCGCGCCGGTCGGAAAGCGCCCCCATCACCGGCGAGCTGAGAAACTGGCCGAGCGGGTAGAGCGCCAGCAGACCACCCAGCACCAGCGCGCGCGTGCCGGGCGTGCGCGCGCCTCCCGCGAGCAGGCTGTCCGGCCGCAGCAGCAAGGGGGTGAAGACGGTGATCATCAGGCTGTAGCCGATGAAGCCCGCGAAGATCACGCCATAAAGCGGCAGCAGGCGCGAAAGAACACGCCCGCCGCTATCGCCGATGCCAGAGGCTTCGCCCGATGTGCTCACCACCGTAACGATACCGCGCCGCCGTCCGCCTGTCGATGCGATCTCCCCGCGCATCGGCGATCGCTCGCCCCGCGCGGACGCAATGGGCGGCTCAGCTCAGATACACACGCTGCAGCGCTTCCTCGTCCGCTTCGTCCGGCTTCGCGTGCATGACGACGCGGCCGCGCGATAGCACATAGAGATCGGTCGCCATCTTCAGCAGGCGCGGCACAGTCTGCTCGGCGACCACCACCGTCATGCCGAGATCGCGGTGCATCCGCTCCACCACGTCGAACACCGACTGCACCATGACCGGCGACAGGCCGAGGCTCGGCTCGTCCAGCAACAAAAGCTTCGGGTTGCCCATCAGCGCCATAGCGATCGTCAGCATCTGCAACTGCCCGCCGGACAGAAAACCGGCCGGCCGCTCCCGCATTTCCTGCAGCACGGGAAAGTAGCTGAACACCATCGCCAGCCGCTCGCCCGCGGTCTTCGGCGAAAGAAAGGACGCCGCGCGCAGATTCTCGCCGATCGTCAGGTTGCGGAAGCACTGCCGCCCGTCCTGCACCAAAGCGAGCCCGCGCCGCGTGATGGTCGCGGGGTGCACGCCCTTCAGCGACGCGCCGTCCATCGTAATCTCGCCTGCGACAATCTCGCCGAGCTCGAATGGCAGCATCCCGGCCACTGCTTTCATCAAGGTCGTCTTGCCGGCCCCGTTCGGCCCGAGCAGCGCGACCAACCCGCCGCGCTCGACGGTGAACGTGACGCCCTGCAAGGCGACGATCGCACCGTCGTAATGCACCTCGACGTCGGACACCTGGAGCATGACGCGCTCAGCTACCCGCGCTTATCCAATCCCCGGTCGGGACGTATTTGCCCTCCTTCACTTCGGCGATGCGCGCCTGGGTGGAACCCTGGTGGTTGGCAAAGTTCAGCGGCGGCGTGATCCCGCCATCGTCGAGCGCGGTCAATTGCTCCATCGCATCGCGCACGTCCTGCCGGAATTGCTTGATGTCGTCGGGCGGATGGCCACCGTTCTTCTTGATCGCGTTCTCGATCGCGGCGGCGATGGCGATTCCCTCCATCCACCCCTTCATGTAGTAGATGTCCTTTTTCTCGACCTTGCCTTTGGCGGCGAATTGCTCGATCTGCTTCATCGCGGGAATGTCCGCGCCGTACGGCTCATAGGCCTGAATCGCGCGGAAACCCTCGGCCGCCTCGCCGAGCTGCTCGGGAATCGTCGGGCTGATCGTGTAGAGATTGCCGACGAACAGTTTTGCGGGCAGCCCGACTTTGGCGGCGTCGCGTAGGATCGCGATCGCCTGCGGCCCGGACGCCTGGATATACACCATGTCCGGGTTGCGCGACTTCACACGCAGCATCTGCGCCGTCAGATCCTGGGCGTCGTAGCGGAATTCGACCGTATCGGCCAACTCCAGCCCGAGCTTCTTGATGATGCCGGATTGCCGCACCACGCTGACCGGACCTCGCCCGTATTCGTTGTCCGGCGCCATGATCACGACCTTCTTGCCGCCTTTCGCGGCGAGATCCCGGAGCGCGATCTCCATCTGCTGCTCATAGGTCGGGCCGGCCATGAAGATGTACGGATATTTCTTCGGGTCGAGCACTTCGCTGGCGAATGACTGGGTCATGAACGGCACGCCGTCGCTGTTGACCTGTTCGCGCAGCGCCTTCGCCGATCCCGTGGACCAGCCGTTGACGACGACCGCCTTTTCCTCGTCCACGCAGCGCCGGTAGATCTTCAGCTCTTCATCGAGCTTGTAGCGCCCGTCGAGCAGCAGCGCGGTCACCTTGTTCCCGGCGACTCCGCCATTGCCGTTGAGAAACTCGAGATAGTCGCGAACCCCGTAGCTCATGCCGTTCACCAGGGCGTCCGGGCCGGTGATCGTTCCCCAAATGCAGACATTCACCTGCGCGCGTGCCGGCGCTGCGGCGGCGATCGTCAGGGCCAGCATTGCGGCAGCCGGCTTGAGTTTCATCTGGAACCTCCCTCTTGTGGTTGGCCGCTCTCGCCCGGCGCGCCGACGCTGCCGTGCGGGGCAGCGCCGATGCCGCGCGGCCGCAACCGGCTCAGCAGCGCCGTCAAGCCGCGCGGCTCGAAAATCAGGAACAGGATGATCAGCAGGCCGAACGCGAGTTCGCGGAGTGCCGACAGAATGTCGGAAATGCCGGCCGCCTCGCCAACGCGCTGGATCGCCTCGGGCAGCAGCACAACGAACGCGGCGCCGATCAGCGGTCCGGGCCAGGTGCCGAGGCCGCCGATGATGATCATCGCGATATAGTCCGCCGACAGATCGAGCGTGAACGCTTCCGGGCTCGCGAGCCGGTTCGCGTATCCTGCCAACGCACCCGCCACGCCCGCGATGAAGCCGCCAATGAGGAAGGCCTGCATCTTGGCGTGGCTGACGTCGATGCCCATGCCCTTGGCGACGATTTCGCTCTCGCGCACAACCAGGAACGCGCGCCCGAGATCGGTGCGCATTAGCCGCGATACCGCAAGCCAGGCCAGCACGAGAATGACGAGGGACGGCACGACCAGGCTTTGATCCGAGTTCATCGGAAAGCCGAGGATCGTCGGCGGCGTGATCACCAGCCCCGACACGCCGTTGGTGAGCGGATCGAGGATTTTGAACAGATATTCGAGGATGGCCTGCGCCGCCAGCGTCGCGATCGCGAAGTAAAGGCCGCGCAGGCGCATGGCCGGCAGCCCGACCAATGCGCTGACCGCCGCGCCCAGCAGGCCGCCGCCGAGGATCGCAACCGCACCGTCCAGCCCGGCATTGCTGAGATTGCCGGCCGTGTACGCGCCGACGCCGAGCAGCGCGCCCTGCGCGAAGCTGATCTGGCCGCAATAGCCGATGATCAGATTGAGCGACAGCGCACCGAGCGCGGCGATCGCGACGGCGTTGACGAGATAGGCAGCGTAGCGGCCGAGCGCGAGGCCCAGCACGCCCATCAGAACGGCGACCCCGACCGTGATCGCAAGCTGGCGCGCGCTCATCGCCTCACACCCGTTCCGTGCCGCGCCGGCCGAACAGGCCTTGCGGTCTGAACAGCAGCATCAGCACCAGCAGCGCATACGGCACGACTTGTTGCAGCGCGCCCACCGAATAGATGCTCGTATGCTCGCGCAGAAACTCCTCGAGCGCCGGGGTCAGCAAGCCGTCCGTGAAGGATTGCAGCATCCCGAGCAGCAATCCGGCGATCAGGGCGCCGGCGAGGCTCGACAAGCCGCCCACGACGATCACCGGAAACGCGATCATGCCGATGCCGGCGAGGTCCAGCGACAACCCGTTCAAGGTCGCGAGCAATGTTCCGGCTAATCCGGCGAGCGCCGCCGACATCGCCCAGGCGAGCGAAACCTGGTTGCTGACATGAATGCCGATCGCGAGCGCGGCGCGGGTGTTGTCGGCCGCGCAACGCTGCTGCAAGCCGATCGGCGTGAACTGGTAGAAGGCGAGAAAGCCGAGACTGAGCACCAGCGCCAGCACGCCGGCCGCGACATAGTTATAGGTGATGAAAATACCGGCGGCACTGATCGCGCCCTCGGGGAACACCTTCGGGAACGCGATCTGATCCGGCCCCCAGACGATGAGGCAGGCCGCGCGCGACACGATCAAGAGGCCAAGCGTCACCATCATGACGGCCACCAGCGGTGCCTTCAGCATCGGCCGCAGCACGAGCCGTTCCGTCAATGTCCCGAAGACTGCGAGCACCGCCATCGAGCCGAGAACAGCGACAATGGCGGGCAGGCCGGTTCTCAGCAGCACGTAGCTGACATAGGCGCCGACCATCGCGTAGGCGCCTTGGGCGAAGTTCACCACCCCGGAACATTTAAAGATGAGCACGACGCCGATCGCGATCAGCGCGTACACGCTGCCCGTCGCCAACCCCGCGACGGCGAGTTGCAGAGCGAGCGTCATGGCTCCCCCAGATAAACGCGGCGCACTTCGGCATCCGCCTGCACGGCGGCGGGCAGGCCCTCGAAAATCTTGCTGCCCGCAGCCATCACCGCGATGCGGTCGCAGGTACTCATGACGACGTCCATTTTGTGCTCGACCATGATGACCGCGCAGCCGAGGCGGTCGCGCACGTCGCGCACCGCCTTCGCCATCGCCATGCCTTCATGCGACGTCAGCCCCGCCACCGGCTCGTCGAGCAGCAGCAACTGCGGATCACCCGCGAGCGCGCGCGCGAGATCCACCGCCTTGCGGCGTCCGTAGGATAATGTCTGGATCGGCTTGTGCGCGACGTCGGTCAGCTCCAGCGGCGCCAGGATCGACTCGGTCAACGCCGCTTCCAGCGCGCGTTCGGAGCGGAAGAAGTCGAGCAGATGGCCGCCGAACCGGCGGTCGCGGCGCACGCTCGCACCAAGCTTCGCGATGTCGAGAACCGTGAGGTCGTGCAACGAGGCGACGTTCTGGAACGTGCGCGCGACGCCCTTGCGCAGCAGTGCGCTCGGCGACAGGCCGATCAGCTCGTCACCGCCCCAGAGCGCCGATCCGGCATTCGGCCTGTACGTGCCCGAGAGGCAGTTGATGAAGGTGGTCTTCCCGGCGCCGTTCGGCCCGATGAGGCCGACGATCTCGCCCGGCAGGACATCGAGCGCCATCCGGTTGACGGCGACCACGCCGCCGAAGCGGATCGTCACGTCGCTGGCGGTCAGTGCCATGCCGCCCGCCTCGTCATGCCCGCGCGGTCGCGGATCGCAGCGCCGCCCTGACCTCGGCAGCGGTCGCGGGCTCGCCGCCGGCCAGACGCACGCTGCGAACCGCCTCCTCCACCCAGCGCACATTCCCGAGTTCGCTGCCCCAGGGCGCGTCCTCCAGGCCCACCCGCACATGCCCGCCGCGCTCCACGGCGGCCGG
>JAFAXA010000227.1 GCA_019241425.1 Acetobacteraceae bacterium
TGGGCGGTCGAGCAGCTGATGCTGGCGGCGAAGGCCTCCGCGCAGCTCGGGCTGAGGGCCTGCGTGTCGTTCACCGGCGCGCTCGCCTGGCCGTTCATCTATCCCTGGCCGCCGCGCGTGCCGGGGCTGATCGAGACGGCCTTCGACGAGCTCGGCCGCCGCTGGCGGCCGATCCTCGATGCCTTCGACGAGGCCGATTGCCACCTGTGCTTCGAGCTGCACCCCGGCGAGGACGTCTTCGACGGCGCCACCTTCGAGATGTTCCTCGCCCGGGTGAAGAACCATCCGCGCTGCGCGATCAACTACGATCCGTCGCACTTCGTGCTGCAGCAGCTCGACTATCTCGCCTTCATCGACATCTACCACGAGCGCATCAAGGCGTTTCACGTCAAGGACGCTGAGTTCAACCCCACCGGAAAACAGGGCGTCTATTCCGGCTTTTCGTCCTGGATCGACAGGGCCGGCCGGTTCCGCTCGCTCGGCGACGGGCAGGTCGATTTCGGCGCGGTGTTCTCCAAGATGGCGCAATACGACTACACGTCCTGGGCGGTGCTGGAATGGGAATGCGCGCTGAAGGAGGCCGAGACCGGCGCCCGCGAAGGCGCCGCGTTCATCCGCCGGCACATCATTCCGGTGACCGCGCGCGCCTTCGACGATTTCGCCGCCGCCGGCGTGGACCGCGCGGCCAACCGGCGGCTGCTCGGGCTCGGTCAGAACGGCGAGTCGGGAAAGTAGTATTCCTTCGCGTTGTCCTTGGTGAGCAGCACGGAGGGGACGATCGTGGTCGGAGGCAGACGCTCGCCCTTGAGTCGCGCATCGGCCGTGAGCTTGATCGCGTCGTAGATGAATTTCGGCGAGTAGGAGACGTCCGCCTGGATGCGCGGATCGGAGCCGTCCATCAGCGTCTTGACCATGCCCTTCGCGCCGCCGCCGCCGAAGATCACCTTGATGTCGGTGCGCTTGGCCTGCTCGATCGCCTTCAGAACGCCCACCGTCATGTCGTCGTCCGCCGCCCACACCGCGTCGATGTGCCGGAAGCGCGTCAGGTAGTCCTGCATCACGCGGAAGGCGTCGTCGCGGTTCCAGTTGCCGTATTTGGCGTCGAGCAGCTTGATGCCGGGGTAGTTTTTCATCACCGACTGGAACGCATCCATGCGTTCGTTGTCGAGGGTCGTCGCGATGCCGCGCAGCGCCACGATGTCGCCCTTGCCGTCCAGCTTCTTGGCGATGTATTCGGCGGCGATCTTGCCGAAAGCGGTGTTGTCGCCGGCGACATAGGCGTCCTGGATGCTCGGATCGGTGAGGCCCCGATCGACCACGGTCACGTACACGCCCTTGCTCTTCACCTGCGCGACCGGCTTGGTCAGCGCCGCCGATTCAAAGGGAAACACGACAAGCGCGTTGATCTTGTTGGCGGTCAGCAAATCTTGCAGTTGGTTCGCCTGCTCACCGGCATTGGCGGCCGTCTTGACCGTGACGTGCAGATCCGGGTGTTCCTTTTCGAGATCCGCTTTCGCCTTGTTGGCCCAGTAGACGATGGCCGCCGTGAAGCTGTGCGTCGCGGTCGGGATCGACACGCCAAGGTTGACGGGCGTATCGGCCGATGCACTTGTCGCGAAGGCGAGCGACGCGGCGCCGGTTCCCGCAATCAGCAGGCGACGGGTCAAGAACGGCATGGTCTGTTTCCTCCCGGTGGGTGGCCCGGATTGTGCGCCAGGGCTGTCCGGCAGTCTTGCCGGATTCACTTGCGCCTTTGCAAGAACGCAACGGCGATGATGACGAAGCCCTGCACCGCGGCGTTGAGATAGACGCTGATGATGCTGGTGAGATTGAGGACGTTGCCGATCACGGACAACAGGATGGCGCCGATCACGGTGCCGAACACGGTGCCGGAACCGCCTTTCAGCGCCGTGCCGCCGACGATCACCGCGGCGATCGCCTCCAATTCCCAGAGCAGGCCCGTGGTGGGCGAGGCGGAGCCGAGGCGCGGCACGTAGAGCAGCGTCGCGACGCCGACGCAGACGCCGAGCAGCATGTAAGTGACGACCTTCACCCGGTCGACACTGACCGCGGCATAGCGCGCCACCTGCTCGTTCGACCCGATCGCCTGCACGTAGCGGCCATAGGCGGTGCGGTTGAGCAGGAGCCCGCCGAGCAGCGCGACCACCGCGAACACCCAAACCGGACATTGGATGCCGAACAGGTCGGCGTAGTAGACCGGGGCGTAGGCGTCCGACAGGTCGTTGTCGAGCGTGATCGCGCCGCCGTTGGAGAAGTAGGTCAGAAAGGCGCGGAAAACGCCGAGCGTGCCCAACGTGACGATGAACGGCTCGATGCGCCCGCGCGTGATCAGCAAACCATGCGCCAGGCCGAACACGCCGCCGAGCACGACGGCGACCAGCATCCCGAGCGCCACGCATAGCAGCGGCGGAAAACCCCAGCTCCCCGCCTGGTTCATGCTCAGGATCACGAGTCCGGCGATCAGCGCCGCCATCGATCCGACGGAGAGGTCGATGCCGCCCGAGATGATCACGAAACACATGCCAACCGCGATGATGCCGATGAAGGCGGTGCGGGTGAGCACGTTCATGCCGTTGTCGAACGTCGCGAAGTCGCTGTTGAGCAGCGCCCCGGCGATGCAGATCAGCGCGAGGCCGAGCAGCGGGCCGACGCCGTGCAGCCGCGCGAACAGCGAGCGAAGGCGCGCGGCGCTAGTGCCGCGCATTGGTTGCGTATGCAATCAGTTCCTCTTCGCTCAGTTGCTCGGCGCCGAGCGTCGCCTCTATCCTGCCGCCCCGCATCACGGCGACGCGATGGCAGAGGCCGACCAGTTCCATCAATTCGGACGAGATCACGACCACGGCGCGGCCGCCCCGCGCCAGTGCCTGGATCAGCAGATAGATGTCGCGTTTGGCGCCGATATCGACGCCGCGCGTCGGCTCGTCCAGCACGACGATCTTCGGTTCCAGATGCAGCACCTTCGCGAGCCCGAGCTTCTGCTGGTTGCCGCCGGACAGCGACCCGGCGACCGCGTCGAGCGATCCGGCGCGGATGCCGAAGGCGCGCACCGCCCCTTGCAGCGCCGCGCGTTCGGCGCCGGGCCGCAGCCAGGGCCGGGCGTAGCGTTCGAGCGCCATCAGGGTCAGGTTCTCTTTCAGGCCGAACGCGACGTGCAGTCCTTTCCCTTTGCGGTCCTCGCTGAGATAGGTGAGGCCGTGCGCCGCCGCTTCGCGGGGGCTGCCGATCCGCACCGCCGACCCGTCGATCTCGACGCGGCCGACCGTTCGTGGCCGAAGCCCGAGCAAGCCCTCGAACAATTCGGTGCGCCCGGCCCCGACCAGTCCCGCAAAGCCGAGGATCTCGCCCGCTGCGACGGCGAAGCCGATATCGGCGGCCCATCCCGGCACCGTCAGGTTCTGCACCAGAAGGCGCGGCACGCCGCCGGCGGGGGCCGGGTCTTTCGGCGGGAACAGGTCGGAAAGCTCCCGCCCGACCATCAGGTTCGCCATCCGCTGGCGGCTGATGTCGGCGGTCGGCGAACGGGCGACGAACCGCCCGTCGCGCATGACGATCACCTCCTCCGTGCTGCGCTCGATTTCGTCGAGCTTGTGCGAGATGTAGATGATGGTCGTGCCATCGGCGCGAAGCCGGTCCATCAGGCGGAACAGGGCTTCGGTTTCGCCGGGCGTGAGCGTCGCCGTCGGTTCGTCCATGATCAGCAACCGGGCGCGGCGGGCGAGCGCTTTTGCGATTTCGACCAACTGTTTTTCGGCGACGATGAGCCGCCGCACCGGCGTGTTCGGGTCACGGTTGAGACCGACCAGCTTCAGCACCCGCGCCGTTTCGGCGCGCATCGCCGCGTCGTCCAGCCACCAGCCGCGCCGCTTCTCGTGGCCGAGAAAGATGTTTTGCGCGATCGACAGATCTTCGGCGAGGTTGAACTCCTGGTGGATCAGGACGATGCCGAGCGCCTCCGAGTCGCGGGAACTCGCGAAATGGCGCGCCTCGCCGTCGATCAGGATGTCGCCCGAGGTCGCCGGCTGATAGCCGCCCAGGATCTTCATAAGCGTCGACTTGCCGGCTCCGTTCTCGCCGATGAGGCCGTAGACGTGGCCGGCCGCGAGATCGAAGCTGACATCGTGCAGCACCCGAACGGGTCCGAACTCTTTCACGACACTACGGAATCCGACGCTCAGGCCCACTACGCCTCCCCGACTGCTTTCCGCAGATGTAGCAGGCAAAGCGCGGCGGCGGGCAAGCGAGGGCGCGGGCCATCCGCCTGTTCCCTCACAGATCGAGTTCGACGCAGACCGGGACGTGGTCGGAGGTTTGCGGCCAGTCCCGCGCGTCGGCGAGGATCGCGTGCCGCCGCAGGCTGCCCAGGAAATCGGGCGTGATCCAGATATGGTCGAGCCGCCGGCCGCGATTGGACGCGCGCCAGTCCCGGTTGCG
>JAFAXA010000271.1 GCA_019241425.1 Acetobacteraceae bacterium
CTCGCCGCCACGGCTGAATACCAAGGCATCGCCGCCCTTGAGGCGCACCACGTGCGAGCCGGCGCGCGCATGCTCCAGGATCAGCCGGTTGATCGCGGCCTGGCTCATCGCATGGCGGCCGCACCTTTTGCCGACATCGATCCGCCTTGCGTCGCGCCGCGCCAGATCGAGCACTGCGGGATCGACGAGCGCATCGTACATAACGACATCCGCGCGCTTGAGGGCACGGACGGCGCGCAAGGTCAGCAATTCGGGGTCGCCCGGACCGGCGCCGACCAGCGTCGCCCGCCCGCGCGGCCGCGGCACCCGCCCGGCCACGGTCGCGGCAATCCGCTCGCGGAGCAGCGCCGCCGCGGTCGCCTCGTCGCCGTCGGTCGCGGCGGCGGCTTCCGGGCCCTCCATCACCGCGTCCCAGAACCGCCGCCGGCCTTCGCGGCCCGGAATGGCGCGGGCGACCTCGTCGCGGAACCGCTTGCACAAAGCGGCGAGTGTGGCGGTGCCGGGCGGCACGGCGGCCTCCACCCGGGCGCGCAGGTCGCGGGCGAGCGCCGGCGCCGCGCCGCCGGTGCCGATCGCAACCGTCACCGGCGCCCGATCGACGATCGCCGGCACGATGAAATCGCAATGGGCCGGCTTGTCCACCGCGTTCACCAGAACGCCTGCGGCGCGGGCGGCGGCGGCGACGGGCGCCGTCTCGGCCTCATCCTCCAGCGCGACCACGCACAGCCGCGCGCCGTCGAGATCGGCCGCCGCAAACGGCCGCTCTTGCAAGGAAATGCGCCGTTCGTCGGCGAGGTTGCGCAAATCGGCGCAGGCGGGATGCGGCGACACGACCGTGATCGCGGCCCCCGACGACAGCAGCAGCCGCGCTTTCGCAACCGCCTCGTCGCCCTCACCGACCACGAGAACGCGCGCGCCGTCCATGCGCAGAAAGATCGGGAAGTAGCTGGCCTCTCCACGTGCGCTTGCCGTCATCGTCGCCGTATCACCCTCGCCTCATCAGCAGCATCGCGCGGATCATATGGAAAGGCGCCAAGCCTATCTCCATCAAAATCCGCGTGTCGGCCGGATTTTGGACAGGCCCCGGATGAGTCAGGATCAATTTGGCGCCAATTGCCCACAAACAGGACAGACCCGGCGCGCGCGTCGTCATCAGCGATGGCCGAGTACGCATGGCACACCCTTTGCTGACCTCCCCGCATCTTGTGTCACGCGAGGGAAACGTCATGCTATCCGATACTCCCGTCCTGACCCGCCGCGCGCTCGGCGGGTTGAGCCTGGCCGCCGCCACCGCCGCCGCGACGGGTTTCCGGCCAGGATCGGCGCGCGCGCAAGCGTCGTCCGGCCCGATCAAGCTCGGCATCCTGCATTCGCTGTCGGGAACCATGGCGATCAGCGAAACGACCTTGAAAGACGTGATGCTGATGCTGATCGATCAGCAGAACGCCGCCGGCGGCGTGCTTGGTCGCAAGCTGGAAGCGGTGGTGGTCGATCCCGCCTCCAACTGGCCGCTGTTCGCCGAAAAGGCGCGGCAGTTGATTTCGGTGGACAAGGTCGCCGCGTGTTTCGGCTGCTGGACGTCGGTTTCCCGGAAATCGGTGCTGCCGGTGTTCGAGGAACTCAACGGCATCCTGTTCTACCCCGTGCAATACGAGGGCGAGGAAAGCAGCCGCAACGTGTTCTACACCGGCGCCGCGCCGAATCAGCAGGCGATCCCGGCCGTCGATTACCTGATGGGCGACAACGGCGTGAAGCGCTGGGTGCTGGCGGGCACCGACTACGTGTATCCGCGCACGACCAACAAGATTCTCGAAGCCTATCTGAAGCAGAAGGGCGTGAAGCCCGACGACATCATGATCAACTACACGCCGTTCGGCCACAGCGACTGGCAGAACATCGTCAGCCAGATCAAGGCGTTCGGTTCTTCCGGCAAGAAAACCGCCGTGGTTTCCACGATCAACGGCGACGCCAACGTGCCGTTCTACAAGGAACTCGGCAACCAGGGCGTGAAAGCGACCGATATTCCGGTGGTCGCCTTCTCGGTCGGCGAGGAAGAACTGGCGGGCCTCGACACGGCGCCGCTCGTCGGTCACCTCGCCGCCTGGAACTACTTTATGTCGGTCGACACGCCCGACAACAAGGATTTCATTGCGAAGTGGCACGCGTTCACCAAGAACGAGAAGCGCACCACCAATGATCCGATGGAAGCGCACTATATCGGCTTCAACATGTGGGTGAAGGCGGTGGAGAAGGCGGGCACCACCGATAGCGATGCGGTGATCGACTCGCTGATCGGCGTCTCGGTGCCGAACCTGTCCGGCGGCGACTCGACGCTGATGCCCAATCACCACGTCACCAAGCCCGTGTTGATCGGCGAGATCCAGGCGGACGGCCAATTCAATATCGTGAGCCAGACGCCGGGCTTGATCGTCGCCCAGGAATGGTCGCCGTATCTGGAAGGCTCGCGCGACCTGATCGCCGATTGGCGCCGACCGATGTCGTGCGGCAATTTCAACGTCAAGACCGGCAAGTGCGGCGGCGTCAGCAAGAGCTGATCACGCGCGCGATGCGCGCGGTTGCGAGCAAGGCGGAGCGAGCCGTAACCAAGCGGGTGCTGGCTCGTTTCGTCGCGCCGCTGCTCGCGATCGCGGCGGGTGGGCGCGGTCGCTCCCGCTCGCGTGCACGCGCCGCCTGCGCCGTTCTCGGCCTTTGGTTCGTCTTTGCTCAACCGGCCCGTGCGCAGCCGACCGGCGCCGAGCTGCTCGGCTCCAGCAACTTCGCCGACATTCAACGCGGTGTCGAAGCGGTCGCCGGCTCCGGCGATCCGCACGCCCTGCCGATCCTTGCCGCGATGCAGGAAGGCCGGCTGTACGCGCGCGGCGATCGCAGCTTGGCCGCGAAATCGTCGGACGGCAGCTACACGGACCCGCTGACCGGAGCTGCCATCGCCAACCCCGGCGCCGTCAAGCCCGTGCGGCTGAACAACAATGTCCGGCGCGCGCTGGACGCCGCGCTCGGCGCGCTGCGCCTGTTTTCGCCGGACCCCGGAACACGGCAGATCGCGGCGGAGGCGATCTTCAAAGGCCGTGACCCGGCGGCGTTGCCGGCGCTCAATCGCGCGATCGGCGAGGAGAAAGAGCCCGGCGTGAATCGCACGATGGAGCAGGCGCGCGCGTCCGCTCTGCTGCTGAAAAACGATGCGTCCGATACAGACAAGCTCGCCGCCATCGCGACCTTGCGTGACCGCGGCGACATCGACGCCCGCGCGATGCTGGCGACGCTTGCGACCGGACAGCCGCCCGCCGTCACGGCAGCGGTCGCCGAGGCGGTGAACGCCATTGACCTCCATTTGCGCCTGTGGTCCTGGCTGCAGAACGCCTATTACGGCTTGAGCCTCGGCTCCGTGCTGCTACTCGCCGCCGCCGGCCTCGCCATCACCTTCGGTGTGATGGGCGTCATCAACATGGCGCATGGCGAGCTGCTCATGATTGGCGCCTATGCGACCTATCTCGTGCAGAACGCCATTCGCGCCCATGCGCCACTGTTATCGGGCGCCAGCCTGCTCATCGCGGTTCCGGTCGCCTTCGTCGTCGCCGGCGCGGTCGGCATCGCGATCGAGCGGCTGATGATCCGCTATCTCTACGGAAGGCCGCTGGAAACGCTGCTCGCCACCTTCGGCCTCTCGCTCGTTTTGCAACAAGGCGTGCGCAGCATCTTCGGCCCGACCAATCTGTCGGTCACCACACCGGATTGGATGAGCGGCGCGATCGGGCTCGGCGGGTTGTCGCTGACCGCCAACCGGCTCTGCATCATCCTGTTCGCAATCGCCGTGTTCGCGGCCTTGCAGGCGGCACTCCGATACACGTCGCTCGGCTTGCGGATGCGCGCCGTCACCCAGAATCGCCGCATGGCCTCCGCAATGGGCATCCGCACGCCGTGGATCGACGCCATGACCTTCGGCCTCGGCTCGGGCGTCGCCGGCATGGCGGGCGTTGCGCTCAGCCAGATCGACAATGTCAGCCCGAATCTCGGCCAGGGCTACATCATCGACAGTTTCATGGTGGTGGTGTTCGGCGGCGTCGGCAATCTGTGG
This sequence comes from Acetobacteraceae bacterium, assembly GCA_019241425.1. GTDB lineage: Bacteria > Pseudomonadota > Alphaproteobacteria > Acetobacterales > Acetobacteraceae > JAFAXA01. The sequence continues at coordinate 4,094 of JAFAXA010000271.1, forward strand.
GGCACGGCGGTCGGCGCGCTCACGCTCGGCGTGTTGAACAAGTTCCTCGAACCGGTCGCCGGCGCCGTGCTCGGCAAGATCGTCGTGCTGATTGCCATCATCCTGTTCATCCAGCGGCGTCCGCGCGGCCTGTTCCCGACAAAGGGAAGGTTCGTGGAGGCATGAGCCGGCTCGCCGCCACTCTGACGATCGCCTGCGTGCTCGGCTCCGCCTTGCTGCTGATCGTGCTCAATCAGGCAACGCCCCCGGGATCAGCGGCGCATGTGTCCACATATGCGGTGTCGCTGGCGGGCAAGTATCTCTCGTACGCCATGCTGGCGCTGGCCGTCGATCTCGTCTGGGGCTTCGCGGGTATTCTGTCGCTCGGCCACGCGGCGTTCTTCGCGCTCGGCGGCTACGCTATGGGCATGTATCTCATGCGCCAGATCGGCACGCGCGGGGTGTACGCGAATCCCGACCTGCCCGACTTCATGGTGTTCCTGAACTGGCACGAATTGCCGTGGTATTGGTGGGGCTTCAACTGGTTCCCGGTCGCGGTGTTGGCCGCGCTGCTGGTGCCCGGCATCCTCGCTTTGGTGTTCGGCTGGCTCGCCTTCCGCAGCCGCGTCACCGGCGTCTATCTCTCCATCATCACCCAGGCGCTCACCTATGCGCTGCTGCTCGCCTTCTTTCGCAACGATATGGGGTTTGGCGGCAATAACGGCCTGACCGACTTCAAGGACATGCTGGGCGGCATCAGCCTGCAATCCGACGCGACGCGCTGCGGGCTGCTGCTCGCCACCGCGATCCTGCTGTCGGCCGCCTTCCTGCTGACCCGCGCCATGGTGCTGTCGCGCTACGGCAAGGTGCTCGTCGCGGTGCGCGACGCCGAAAGCCGCACGCGCTTTCTCGGCTACCGTCCCGAACGCTACAAGCTGGTCGCCTGGGTGGTGTCGGCGATGATCGCTTCGATCGGCGGCGCGCTCTACGTGCCGCAGGTCGGCATCATCAATCCGGGCGAGTTCGCCCCCGCCAACTCCATCGAGGCGGTGATCTGGGTCGCGATCGGCGGCCGCGGCACGCTCTCCGGCGCGATCCTCGGCGCCGTGCTGGTCAATTTCGGCAAGACGCTGTTCACCGGGGCCTTGCCGGAACTCTGGCTGTTCGCGCTCGGCGGCTTGTTCATCGCCGTCACCCTGTTCCTGCCGAACGGCATCATCGGCCTGCTGCCGCGCCGCAAGGACGCGGCGGTCGACGAACCCGAACAGCCGCCCGTGCTGACCACGAGCGAGGCCGCCGCGCGCGAGGTGACGTCGTGACCGCGATCGGGCCGACCTCCGATACCGTGCTGTACGTAAACGGCGTGACCAAGGTGTTCGACGGCTTCCGGGCCCTGAACAATCTTTCGCTGGTGCTGCGGCCCGGCGAGATGCGCGCGATCATCGGCCCGAACGGCGCCGGCAAGACGACGATGATGGACGTGATCACCGGCAAGACCCGGCCCGATACCGGGCAGGTCGTGTTCGATGCCGATACCGATCTGACGAAGCTCGACGAACCGGCGATCGCGCAGCTCGGCATCGGCCGCAAGTTCCAGAAACCGACCGTGTTCGAGCACCATACGGTGTGGGACAATCTGCTGCTCTCGCTCGCCGGCGATCGCGCGCCGGGCTTTGCCTTGTTCGCGCGGCAGACGAAGGCCGAGCGCGAACGGATCGAGGGCATTCTGCGCACCGTGCGTTTGATGGAGCACCGCAACCGGCGCGGCGGCGACCTCAGCCACGGGCAGAAACAGTGGCTCGAAATCGGCATGTTGCTGGCGCAGGAGCCGAAGTTGCTGCTGGTCGACGAGCCGGTGGCCGGCATGACGGATCACGAAACGGCGCAAACCGCCGAACTGCTGCGGGAAATCAACCGCACGCGCAGCGTCGTCGTGGTGGAGCACGACATGGACTTCGTCCGCGCCCTCGGCGTCCGGGTCACGTGCCTGCACGAGGGCAGCGTGTTGTCGGAGGGAACCATCGACCACGTCAGCGCCGATCCGAAGGTCGTCGAGGTGTACCTTGGCCGCTGAGGCGCTGTCGGTCGAAAATGTCGGCTTGCACTACGGTGCGGCGGTGGCGCTGCGCGGCGTGTCGATCGCGGCACGGCCGGGCGAAGTGACGTGCCTGATCGGCCGCAACGGCGTCGGCAAGACCTCGACCTTGCGGGCGATCGTCGGCGCGCACCCGGTCTCGTCCGGGCGGATCATGTGGGAAGGACAGGACATCACCCGCTTGCCGATGTACGAGCGGGCGCGGCGCGGCATCGCTTGGGTGCCGCAGGGCCGCGACATCTTCCCGCTGCTCACCGTTCGCGAAAATCTGGAAACCGGATTCGCCGTGCTGCCGCGCGCCGCCCGCAAGATCCCGGACGAGATGTTCGAGCTGTTTCCAATCCTGAAAACCATGCTGCGCCGGCGCGGCGGCGACCTGTCCGGCGGCCAGCAGCAGCAGCTCGCGATCGCCCGCGCGCTGATCACCAAGCCGCGCCTCCTCGTGCTGGACGAGCCGACAGAGGGCATCCAGCCGAGCATCATCAAGGATATCGGGCGCGTGATCGCGCTGCTCCGGGCGCGCGGCGAGATGGCGATCCTGCTGGTCGAGCAGTATTTCGATTTCGTGCGCGGCCTCGCGCAACGGATCGCCGTCATGGATCGCGGCGACATCGCGCTACAGGGGCCGCTTGCCGAGCTGGACGAGGCGGAGGTGAGGCGGCGCATTTCCGTGT
>JAFAXA010000153.1 GCA_019241425.1 Acetobacteraceae bacterium
AAGGGGCGGATGCACACCTGCCTCGACCAGTACAAGGCGAACAAGGCGTCGAATGAGAACGGCGGCCTGAAATGCGTGCAGAAGGGCGGCGGCTATTACAGCGAGTGTTCGAAGCGTCTGAAAGGCTGACGCTCCGCCGCATCCGCAACCGGCCGGGCGATCGCGTCCGCCCGGCCGCAGACAGCGGCCCGATCAGCCCGCGCGGTTGCTGATCAGTTCGTCGACCACCGCCGGATCGGCGAGTGTCGAGGTGTCGCCCAGCCCTTCCGTTTCGTTGGCTGCGATCTTGCGCAGGATGCGGCGCATGATCTTGCCGCTGCGGGTCTTCGGTAAGCCGGGCGCCCAGTGGATCGCGTCCGGCGAGGCGATCGGCCCGATCTCCTGCCGCACCCACGCGACAAGCTCCTTGCGCAGCGCCTCGGACGGCTCCTCGCCCGCGATCAGCGTCACATAGGCGTAGATGCCCTGACCCTTCAGCTCGTGCGGGAAGCCGACCACCGCCGCTTCCGCGACCTTCGGATGCGCAACCAGCGCGCTTTCGACCTCCGCCGTGCCCATGCGATGACCGGAAACGTTGATCACGTCATCAACGCGGCCAGTGATCCAGTAATAGCCGTCCTCGTCCCGCCTTGCGCCGTCGCCGGTGAAGTACAGTCCTTTGAATGTCGAGAAGTAGGTCTGCACGAAGCGCTCGTGGTCGCCGAACACGGTGCGCATCTGCCCGGGCCAGCTATCCGCGATGCACAGATTGCCCTCGGTCGCGCCGGACAGTTCGCGGCCCTCGCCATCGACCAACACCGGCTTGACGCCGGGCAGCGGCAGCGTCGCCGATCCGGGCTTGGCGTCGATCGCGCCCGGCAGCGGGCTGATCAGGATGCCGCCGGTTTCCGTCTGCCACCACGTATCGACGATCGGGCAGCGCTCGTCGCCGACGACGCGGTGATACCAGAGCCACGCCTCGGGGTTGATCGGCTCGCCGACGCTGCCGAGCACGCGCAACGACTTGCGCGAGGTTTTGCGCACCGGCTCCTCGCCGTCCCGCATCAAGGCGCGGATCGCGGTCGGCGCGGTGTAGAAGATGTTGACCCCGTGCTTGTCCACGACCTGCCAGAAGCGGCCGCTATCCGGATAGCTCGGCACGCCCTCGAACATCAGCGTGGTCGCGCCGTTGGCGAGCGGGCCGTACACGATGTAGGTGTGGCCGGTCACCCAGCCGACATCGGCCGTACACCAGTAGATCTCGCCCGGGTGATAATCGAACACCAGTTCGTGTGTGAAGCTCGCCCAGACGAGATAGCCGCCCGTGCTGTGCAGCACACCCTTGGGCTTGCCGGTGCTGCCCGAGGTGAACAAGATGAATAGCGGGTCTTCGGCGTTCATCGGTTCGGCCGCGCATTCGGCGGACTGCTTCGCCAGCAAGTCATCGTACCAAACGTCACGACCGTCCTGCATCGGCACCGAACCGCCGGTGACCTTCACGACGACCATGTGCTTGACGGGCGCGGTTGCGGCCGCGTCGTCGGCGTTGGTTTTCAACGCAACCTTGCGGCCGCCGCGGCGGCCCTCATCGGCGGTGATCAGGACGTCCGAGCCGCAGCCCTCGATGCGGTTGGCGAGACTGTCCGGCGAGAATCCGCCGAACACGATCGAGTGGACCGCGCCAATGCGCGCGCAGGCAAGCATCGCAACCGCCGCCTCGATCACCATCGGCAAATAGATCGTCACCCGGTCGCCTTTCTTGACGCCGAGCGATTTCAGCCCGTTCGCCAAGCGGCAGACCTGCTCGTGCAATTGCCGATAGGTGATCGACTTGGTGCTGTTCGGGTCGTCGCCTTCCCAGATGATCGCGACCTGATCGCCACGCTGGGTGAGATGCTTGTCGAGGCAGGTCTCGGACACGTTCAGAACGCCGTCCTCGAACCATTTGATGGACACGTCGCCCTCGAAGCTCGTGTTCTTGATGCGTGTCGGAGGCGTCTTCCACTGCACGCGCCGGTTCGCCTCCTCGGCCCAGAAACGATCGGGATCATTCGCCGCCCGGTCGTACATCTCCCGGTAGCGCTGCTTGTTCACCAGAGCGTTTTCGGCGGTCTCGGGCCGAACCGGAAAAACCTGCGCGTGGGAGACATCGTTCATCGCTGCTTCCTCATGTCTTTTTCTCGTTCGGTGCCGATCAGGCTTGGCCGCGCATAGTTCTTGGCGTCCCGCCACGGCCCGGCGTCCGCACCCAATATGTCATCCGCCCCGCCGCAACCAATGGGGCCGGGTTCACTTGTCCAAGTGCGCGTCGAAGAAGCGCGCGATCTCCTCGGCCGCCTCCTTCGATTCGGGCGCGTAGGGGTCGAGATAATACTGGGCGTGCGACATGCCCTCGAACACCTGAAGCTGCGCTTCGACCCCCGCCTGGCGGAACTTGCGATGGGTGCGGACCGTGTTGCTGAGGAACAGATCCCGCGTGCCGCTGGTCAGGATCGCCGGCGGCAGGCCGTGGAAGTCGCCGTAGATCGGCGAGAGCTGCGGGTCCTTCCAATCATGACCATTCGCATACAGCGCCGCCGCGTGGGAAATGTAGCCGTTCCAGCTGACCAGGATGTTATCGAGCCACTCGTTGGTCTGGTAGGTGTCGCCGTTGGCGGCGAGGTCGGACCACGGCGTTCCCGGTGCGATGGCGGCCGGCAACGCGACACCCTCGTCCCGCGCCCGCATCATCAGCGCGAGCGTCATCGCGCCGCCGGTCGAGCTGCCGAACACCGCGACATGCTTCGGGTCCGCCATCGTCAGCACGGCCTTGTAGGCCGCCATCGCGTCGTCCAGCGCCGCCGGGTACGGGAAGTCGGGCGGCATCCGGTAATCGATCGAAACGACCTTGTACTTGCCGTAACCCGCGAGCACGGCCGCTTCCTGGGTGCCGGAGACGCCCGGGTTGTAGACGTAGCCGCCGCCATGGATGTGCAACAATATCTGGTTGCGGTGCGCTTCGGGCATGTCCTTGGGTTCGAGGATGAACGCCCTCACGCCGCCGATATTCGCGTCCTGGATGACCAGGCCGAGCTTGTCCCGGATCGTCGCCTGGTTGGCGCCGACGGCGTCGGCGAGTTTTTGCACCAGTGCTTTCCATTCCGCAGGCGATTGCGGGTTGGCGTTCCAGGCCGGCGCGCGATAGGGCGCGGCGATCGCCTTTTGCAAGGCTTCGCTGGCCGTTGCGGGCACCGGCACCAGTTTCGCGGGCACGGTCCGTGGCCCGGGCTTGCTGTTGGCGACGTTCTGGCCGGCTTCGAGGGCGGCGAACCCCGACTCCTCGGGTACCGTGGGCGCCGTCGCGGGTTGTGCGAGCACCGGGGCGCCCGCCGTGAGCGCCATCGCCAAGACGGCCCAACGCCATGATTTCGCCAAAGCGGTTCCTCCTTAATCGTGGGTCGTGCCGCCCGTTTTTGTTCAGCGCTACTGCGTTGTTGTCCCGGATGCCAGCTTTCGCCGGGAGGAGGCAAGCTTAGCTGCCGATCGGCGGCGGGCCGCTCGACCGCTGCTGACGACCGGCGGCTCGGTCATACGCATTCACGGGGTCACCGATGCCGATCCTTTCCGCCCGTAGGGCGAAGGCGCTGCCGCGGAGCGCCGAGCGGCGAGCACGCTCCGGCCGCGCCCCCCGTAGGGCTTGGACGCTCGCCGACTTTCCTGCCTATGACCGCGCCGAACGCGCGGCGGACGGCGCGGTCCATGTCGTCGGCGTGTCGGCGGGATTGGCGGCCGTCTGCTGGCTGACCCTCCGCATCGCGCCGGCCGCCACGCTACAGCGAGGCGTCACGCTGCTGGTCTACAGCTTCGGCCTGCTCGGGATGCTGGCCGCCTCGGCCGCCTACAATTTGGCCGGGCCCGGCCGCGCCAAGGCGGTGCTGCGGCGGCTCGATCACGCCATGATCTTCGTCATGATCGCGGGCAGCTACACGCCGTTCGCGCTCAACGCCCTCAGCCCGCCGCTCGGCGTTCCCTTATGCGTTGCCGCCTGGACCGTGGCCGCGCTCGGTGTCGCGCTGAAGCTTGCCTGCCCGCTGCATTGCGAGCGTTTGTCGCTCGCGCTTTATCTCGGCATGGGCTGGATGCTGGTCTTCGTGATCCGCTCGCTCGTCGCGTCGGTCTCGGGCGAGGTGCTGGGGCTGTTGCTGGCGGGTGGCCTCGTCTACTCGCTGGGCGTCGCCGTGTATGGCGCCGGGCGCCTCCGTTTTCACAACGCCCTTTGGCACGCCATGGTTCTGGTGGCCGCCGGCCTGCATCTCGCGGCGGTCAGCGAGGTACTGGCCGGCTGGGACCGGAGCTAAGCGGCGCGGGCGGCCGCGACAAAGGCGCGGATCAAGCCGGGATCCTTTCGTCCGGGCGCGGTCTCGACGCCGGACGACACATCGACCGCCGGCGCGCCCGTGGCGCGGATCGCGGCCCCGACATTGGCGGGGTCGAGGCCGCCCGCCAGCATCCACGGCGCGGGTGGCCGCCAGCCTTCGAGCAGCGACCAGTCCAGCCTTTGCGCGTTGCCGCCCGGCCGTTTCGCGCCGGGGGGCGGCTTGGCCTCCAGCACCAGCCGGTCGGCGCCCGCCGCCTCCGCCGGGGCGTCGGCGGGCGCGCTCACCCCAACCGCCCGCCAGACCGGCAGCCCGAAACGGGCCCGCAGGGCGGCAACGTGAGCGGCGTCGCCATAGACCTGCAACGCCGCCAGCTTCACGCGCGCCAGCACCTCGGCGATCTCGTCCAGCGACGGGCGGACGAACAGCCCAACCGGGTCGGGATGCGGGCCAGAGGCGAGCAGCGCCGACGCCGCCCCCGGGGTGAGAAAGCGCGGCGATGGCGGAAAGAACACGAGCCCGATCCAGTCCGCCCCCGCTTCGGTGGCGGCGGCCAGCGCCGGACGGTCGGTGATCCCGCAAATCTTGACGGCGGCGCTCATGCCAAGGAGCGGACGATCGAAGCGGCGGCCCCGCCAGGGTCCGCGTGCGCGGTGATGGGCCGCCCGACCACGATCCAGTCCGCCCCGGCCGCCACCGCCTCGGCGGGCGTCATCGTGCGTGCCTGATCATCCGGCCCCGCCCCTTGCGGGCGTATGCCGGGAGCGACCAGCGCCGGCCGAGATCCGAGAGCCGCCCGCAACACGGCGATCTCGCGGGGGCTGCACACCAGGCCATCCGCGCCGGACTCGATCGCGAGCCGGCCCAGGCGCAGCACCTGCTGCGTCGGCCCGCCCGCCACGCCGACAGCGTGCAGGCTGGCCGCGTCGAGGCTGGTCAGCACGGTGACGGCGAGCAGCAAGGGGCGACCATCGCCCGCCGTTTCCATGGCACGGCGCGCCGCTTCCATCATGGCGCCGCCGCCCGCCGCGTGGACGGTCAGCATCCGGGGCGCAAGCGGCAACACGGCGCGGACAGCTCCTGCCACCGTGTTCGGGATGTCGTGCAGTTTCAGATCGAGAAAGACCGGCCGGCGACGGATCGCGCGGACGCCCGCGGCGCCATGGGCGAGAAAAAATTCGAGGCCGAGCTTCAGGAGGCCGCAGGACGGGCCGACGCTCGCGGCCAGCGCCTCGGCCCGGCGGAGATCCGTGGTGTCGAGCGCGACGATGAGGCGGCCCGCATGTGCGTCCGGAGCCGCCGCCGCCATTCAGGCGGCCGGCGGCAGCGCTGCGCTTCGGGACAGCCGTGCCCGCAACTCGAGCACCTGCTCCTCCAGCGCCCGTGCGGTCTGCTCGGCGCGGCGGGCCCGCCGGCGCTGCGCCAATTCGGAGAACCACACGAGGAGCGCGCCGATCAGGAACGCGACGCCCATTCCGACCAGCATCGCCGCCGATAACGGCACCTCGAGCCCGTACCAGGTCGGCCACAGGCCGAGCCGCACGGTCTCCGTGTTGGAGAGCGCGAACAGCACGAGGAGCAACAGCACGGGAATGGCAATCACGTAGCGCATGGGATGGAGCCTATCGCCGGTTCAGGCCGAAACGCGTTGGGCGGATGCGTTGCGCGCGGGACGGCCTCGGTTCACGCGCTCACGCAATTCCTTGCCCGCCTTGAAGAACGGAACCGCCTTTTCGTCCACCGGCACCGCCTCCCCCGTGCGCGGATTGCGCCCGGTCCGGGCGTTGCGCCGCTTCACCGTGAACGCCCCGAAGCCCCGCAATTCGACCCGGTCGCCCCGGGCAAGGGCCGACGTGATCTCGTCGAAGATGGTCGCCACGATCACTTCGACATCGCGCCCGGTCAGATGCGGATTGGCGGCCGTCAGCTCGGCAATCAGCTCCGACTTGGTCATGGCGCTCGCCCCCTCGCAACGGCCCGTGCCGGCGCGCGCGGGGGCCGTCAATTGCCGGAAGGGTGCCAGAGGGCCCATAGACCGTCAAGGGTAAGCCCTTGCTCCAGCAGTGTTTTCTGGAACACCCCGACCATCGGACCGAGCACCGCGCCGAACGTACGCTGCGACAGGCTGCCGGTCTCGACATCCTCCACCGGCAGGTCGGCGGCGACGCCCTTCTCGCGTGCGAGCCAGTCCCGCGCCTCCGGTTCGCCGCCGAACTGGTCGATCAACCCAAGCGGCAGGGCTTGGCGGCCGGTATAGGCGCGCCCGTCCGCGAGCGCGCGCACCCGCTCGGGCGGCAGATGCCGTCCGGCGGCCACCATCGCCACGAACTGCTCGTACATGTCCATCACCAGCCCGTTCAGCACCTGCCGCCCTTCCGGACTGAGCGGCTTGGTGAAACTCGGCTGGTCCTTCAACGGGCCCGAGGTGATCGCCTCGGTCTCGATCCCGAGTTTGCCGAGCAGGCCGGATATTTCGCCGGTTTCCAGCAGCACGCCGATCGAGCCGGTGAGCGTGCTCTCCCGCGCGAAGATGCGCGCAGCCGGCATCGCGATCATGTAGCCGGCGGAGGCGGCGGTGCCGCCCATCACCGCCACCAGCGGCTTTTTCGCCGCCAGACGCGCCAGCACGTCGTGCAGCCCCTCGCCGCCCGAAACGCTGCCGCCCGGGCTGTTGATGAACAGAATGGCGGCCGGCACGCGCGTGTCCTTGGCCAGCGCATCGATCGCCTGGTTGAGCTTGCGGTTGTCGGAAATGATCCCGGTGACGTTGATGCGGGCGATATGTTGCCGGCCGCCGATGCCCCAGACGCCTGCGGCCGTGCCGATCGCGGCAAGCAGCGCCAACACCGCGGTCACCTGCCAGACGAAAAGGCGGCGCTTGAGGCGCCGCCTGTCCATCAGCAGATCGGTTTCGATACTCATGGCAGAGCGTTAGGCCGAAACCGGGCGCCGGATCAACAGCGCCCGGTGCCCGGCTTGCGCGCCCGTTATTCCTGCGACTGCTGGTTCCGCCGCCGGATCGCCGCCCCCAGGATATCGCCGAGCGATGCGCCGGAATCGGACGAACCGAAATCCTGCATCGCCTGCTTCTCCTCCTCCATCTCCTTGCCCTTGATGGTGAGGGTCAGCTTGCGGGCGGCGCGGTCGATCGCCGTGATTTTGGCATCCACCGTTTCACCGACCGCGAACCGATCGGGGCGCTGATCGGACTTGTCCCGCGCCAGTTCCGCCCGGCGAATGAAGCCGGTCAGGCTGTCATTGACCTTCACCTCGATACCGTTGGCCTGGATGCTCGTGACAACGCCCGTGACCACGTCGCCTTTATGCACCGCCTCCAGGACGGAGGCCGCCGGATCGTCCTGCAACTGCTTGATGCCGAGGGAGATGCGCTCCTTCTCCACATCCACGTCGAGCACCTTGGCGCGCACCGGCTGACCCTTCTCGTAATGGGTCATGGCGAGTTCGCCCGGCTCGTCCCAGGAGAGGTCCGACATGTGAACCATGCCGTCGAGATCGGCGGACAGACCGACGAACAGCCCGAACTCGGTGATGTTGCGGATCTCGCCCTCGACCGTCGAACCGATCGGGTGCTCGTCCACGAACTGCTCCCACGGATTGCGCTGGACCTGCTTGAGGCCGAGTGAAATCCGGCGCTTCGAGCTGTCGACGTCCAGCACCTGCACCTCGACCTCCTGGGAGGTCGCGACGATCTTGCCGGGATGCACGTTCTTCTTGGTCCACGACATTTCGGACACGTGCACCAAGCCTTCCACGCCCGGCTCCAGCTCCACGAAGGCGCCGTAGTCGGTGATGTTGGTGACGCGGCCGGTATACTTGGCGCCCGGCGGATATTTGGCGGCGACGCCTTCCCACGGATCGGCCTCGAGCTGCTTCATGCCGAGGCTGATGCGCTGGGTTTCCGGGTTGAAGCGGATCACCTGCACCTTGACCTGCTGGCCGATCTGCAGGGCCTCCGACGGGTGGTTGATGCGGCGCCACGCGATGTCCGTGACGTGTAGCAGGCCGTCGACGCCGCCGAGATCGACGAAGGCGCCGTAGTCGGTGATGTTCTTCACGACGCCGTCCAGGATCATGCCTTCCTTGAGGCCCTGGATCAGCTCGCTCCGCTGCTCGGCCCGGGTCTCCTCCAGCACCGCGCGGCGGGAGACGACGATGTTGCCGCGGGCGCGGTCCATTTTGAGGATCTGGAACGGCTGCGGCGTGCCCATCAGCGGGCCGACATCGCGCACGGGGCGGATATCGACCTGGCTGCCCGGCAGGAACGCAACCGCGCCGCCGAGATCGACCGTAAAGCCGCCCTTGACCCGGCCGTAGATGGTGCCGGTCACGCGCTGCTGCGATTCGAAGGCGCGCTCCAGATTGGTCCAGGCCTCCTCGCGGCGGGCCTTCTCGCGAGAAAGGACGATGCTGCCGTCCCGGTCCTCATAGCGCTCCACGTAGAGCTCGATCTCGTCGCCCGGCTTGACTTCCGGCTTCTGGCCGGGGGCGGCGAACTCCTTGAGCGCGACCCGGCCTTCGCTCTTCAGGCCGACATCGACGATCGCATACTCCTCGGTAAGCCGGATGACCCGGCCGGTGACGACGGAGCCTTCGAAGCCGTGCTCG
>JAFAXA010000295.1 GCA_019241425.1 Acetobacteraceae bacterium
TCGCGATCCGGTTTAAACCGCTGCCGAAGAACGCGACCGAGGTGACGCGCGAGACCGGCAAGCTGACCCACCGCTCGGGCTTGCCGTCGGGCCCGAAGCGCGTCACCCGGCCGCCCTCCCAATGCGCCACCCAAAGCCCGCCTTCGGCATCCACCGTCATGCCGTCCGGATAGCCGTCCTGTTCCCCGAACCGGAGGTGGACGCGCTTGCCTGAGAGGTCGCCGTTCGGGCCGATGTCGAAGGCGTAGATAGAGCGGGCCGCGCTGTCTGCGTGATACAGCACGCTGCCGTCGGGGCTCAGCGCCGGGCCGTTGGCAACCCCGTAGCCGGTGTCCACCCGCTCGATCGTACCGTCCCGGTCGAGCCGGTAGAGCGCGCCGGAGATGGCGACCTCCGCATCGTCCATCGAGCCGAACCAGATCCGGCCGGCCGGATCGGCCTTGCCGTCATTGAAGCGATTGCCGGGCAGGTGCGCTTCCGGTTGCCCCAGATCGACCGCGATGTCGCAGCCGCGATCGGCGTGCAAGCGAAGATGGACAATCCGGTTGCGGAGACCCGCGACAAAGCCGTCCCCGTCCCGGCGCTCGACCAGCCAGCAGAGATTGCCGGCAACCGGCCACTCCCGCGCGTCGCCCGTGGCGGGCGACCAGGCGATCAGCCGGCCGCCCTTGATGTCGGTGAACAGCACCTCGCCGCGGGAAAGCGACCAGACCGGACCTTCGCCGAGCAACGCGCGGCCGGTCCAAACCGGCTCGGCGGGCAAGCCGCCGGTCAGCCCGGCGCTCAATCCGTGAACTCTGGGGCCGACGTCCGGCGCCCCAGCAGGAAGGCATCCGAAACGAGCCGGAACGGCGCGTCGTCAACATGGGATCGCCCTTGGCGCAAAAGCTGCGCGAAATGCCGGTAGATCGCCGGGTATTCTTCGGATGGCCCCTCGGCGATGACCGCGCCGTCCGCCACGAGCCGGTTGCCGCCCGCTTCGAGCCGAAGCCGGCGGCCCGCTTGCGTTTCGATGTCCATGGTCCAGCTTTCGTCGCCTGTATGGCCCCAATCGAAGAACGCGGTCAGGTCTTCGGGCGCGTCGCGGCCGGTCGAGAGCGTCAGCTCGGCCCGGATCGGCGTCTGCTTGTTGGCCGGAACGGCCATCTCAGCCGCCGTCACGAACACCGGATGCGGCGCGATGCGAGTGAGGATTGACAGCGCGTTGATGCCGGGATCGAACACGCCGAACCCCGCCGCGTCCCACATCCAGGTCGCGCCCGGATGCCAAACTCGTACGTCTTCCTTCCATTCGATCCGGAGCCGCCGGATCGCCTCGCCCCGCAGCGCGTCCGCGGCCGCACCGACCGCCGCGTTGTATTGGGAATGCCAGGTGGTGAACAACACGCGCCCGGTCTCGCCGGCGATCCGCGCGAGATCCGTGAGCGCCCCGACGGATGCGGCCGGCGGCTTTTCGAGCAGAGCGTGCCGGCCCGCCAGCATCACGTCGCGGGCGATCGCGTGCCGGGTGGAGGGCGGCGTGCAGATCGCAACTGCGTCCAGCTCCTTCACCCCCGCCAGCATCTCGCCGTGGGTGCGGAAGGAATGCGGCACGCCCTCGACCCGGGCGCCGCTGGTGCTTGCAATCGCAACCAGTTCGAAATCCGCATTGGCGCGGATCGAGGGAACGTGCTGCACCTTGGCGATGGTGCCGATCCCAACCAGGCCGATGCGGTATGCCGCCATGACAGGTTCCTCCCTGGCGCGAACCCTGCCACACGCGGCCGGTCGTGTCAGCGCAGGATAACGGGCGCGGCGGCCGGCACCGCCAGCACCAGCACGGCCACGCAGGCGAGCGCCGTCGCCAGGCTGGACGCGTTTGCGACGAAGCCGAGAAAAGCCGGTCCCGTCAGGATCCCCGTGTAGCCGAGCGTGCTGATGGCAGCGACGGCGAGACTCGACGGCATCGCGCGTTGACGGCCCGTCGCGCTGAACAGCACCGGCACGATGTTGGACGCGCCGGCGCCGACCAGCGCGAACCCCGCGAGCGAACCAATCGCGCCAGGGGCGGTGACGGCCAGCAGAAAGCCCGCGCTCATGCCGAAACCGCCCGCAATCAGGGTACGCTGCGGTCCCAGACGGCGCACGAGGCGGTCGCCGGCGAGACGGCCGGCCGTCATCGTTACGGAGAAAACCGCATAGCCCGAGCTGCCATGCGCGGGGTCGAGACCGCGCTCGGAGGTCAGAAACAGTGCGCTCCAGTCCACCATCGCGCCTTCGCCGAGAAAGGTGATGAAGCACAAGGCGCCGATCAGCACGACGATGCCGTGCGGCACGACGAAGAACGGACCAGGCTCCTCGGTGCCGCCGCGGATCAGAGAGCGCGGAAGGGCGATCGCCAGCATCGCGAGCAAGGCGGCGACCAGGATCAGCACGGACCCCACTTGCGGGATCAGGAGGCTGAACAGCCCGGTCGCGGCCGCCGCTCCCACCAGCCCGCCCAGACTGTAGAGGCCGTGGAAACCGGACATCAGCGGCCGTTCGGCGCCGCGCTCCACCAGCACCGCCTGCAGGTTCATCGCGACCTCCACGCAGCCGAGCGAGCCGCCGAAGGCGAGAATCGCGGCGGTCATCGTGGCGACCGTCGGCGCGACCGCGAGGCAGGGCAGCGAGACGCAGAGAACGAGCCCGGCGATGAGCAGGATCCGGCGCAGACTGTAGCGCTGCGCCAGCATGCCGGTCAGCGGCATAGTGACGAGCGAGCCGAGGCCGAGGCACAGCAACAACAGCCCGAGCGCCGCATCGTCGATGCCGAGCCGGTCCTTTGCGAACGGCACCAGCGCGGACCAGACCGCCATTGCGATGCCGGTCACGAGGAAGATCAGCCGGGTCGAGAGAATATACCCGGCTTCGGAGATCACGCGCGCGTTCGGCCGGCTCGGCATCGGCATTTCCCCCGTCGCGGCGCGGACACAGATCACCGAATAGGTCCCGCCGCCACTCGTTCCCCGCGACACAGAAGCTTGCCTTGCGTTGTAAACGGCTCCTATCCAAGCGTGAGACGCCATGGGGCTGTCCCTATCGAAACTCCTGATCGGCCGCCCGGTCGCCAACCGTGAAGCCGAGAGCCACAAGCTCGGCGTGTTCGAGGGCGTGCCGGCAATGGGCCTCGATGGCCTGGGGTCCGCCTCCTATGGACCGGAAGCGGCGCTCACGGTCCTGGCCGGAACGGGAACGGCCGGGCTCGCCGCCATCGGCCCCATCACGTGGGTCATCCTGGCCCTGCTGGCGATACTCTGGTTCTCCTACTGGCAGACCATCGCGACCTACCCGAACAACGGCGGCTCCTACTTCGTTGCCAAGGAGAATCTCGGCATCAACGCCGGGCTGCTCGCCGCCGCGGCGTTGATGATCGACTACATGCTGAACGTCGCCGTCGGTATCTCGGCGGGCATCGGTGCGCTCACATCCGCGATTCCGGATCTGCACGCCTACACGCTGTCGCTCTGCCTCGGCGTGCTCGCGGTCCTGACGGTCGCCAATCTGCGCGGCACACGAGAATCGGGTCTCGCATGGGCGCTGCCGACCTACACCTTCATTCTCGGCCTCGGTGGAACGATCGCCTGGGGCGTGGCCGAATTCATCCTGACCGGGCATCCGCAGCCGGTCATTCCGCCGCCGCCTCCGGCGCACGCGGCCGAGGCGGTCACGCTGTGGCTGCTGCTCCGCGCCTTCGCGTCCGGTTGCACGGCGATGACCGGCGTGGAGGCGGTCAGCAACGGCGTCAGCGCGTTCCGTGACCCGCCGGTGCGTCACGCGCACGGCACGCTGTCGGCCATCGTCATCGTGCTCGCGCTGTTACTGCTCGGTATTGCGTCGCTCGCCAGGGCGTACGGCATCACCGCGATGGACCAAACGCAGGACGGCTACCAAAGCGTGCTGTCGCAGCTCGTCGGCGCCGTATACGGGCGCGGTTGGTTCTACTACGTCACGATCGGCAGCGTGCTCGCGGTATTGTGCCTGTCCGCGAACACATCGTTCGTCGGCTTTCCGCGCCTGTGCCGCCTCGTCGCCTGCGACGGCTTCCTGCCGCGCGGCTTCGCCATTCCGGGCCGGCGGCTGGTTTACTCGGTGGGCGTGCTCTTTCTCACGGCGGGCTCCGGCGGCCTGCTGCTTGCCTTCGGCGGTATCACCGACCGGCTGATCCCATTATTCGCGGTGGGAGCGTTCCTCTCGTTCACCATGTCGCAAGCCGGGATGGCGGCTCACTGGTGGCAAGCCAACGGCCGCTCGACGGACGATACGCCGGCCCGCCATGCACCCGCTTACGCCAACCGCGCGAAGCTTGCGATCAACGGCAGCGGCGCGATCGCAACCGGCGTTGCGCTCGCGATCATTCTGGTCGCGAAGTTCACGGAAGGCGCCTGGCTCACGATCATCATCATTCCGTGCACGCTGCTGCTGCTGAAAGCGATCCGCCGCTATTACGACGAAATCGACCGGCAGCTCCTGACGGGCAGCCAGCGGATGCTCGATCTCTCGCCGCAAGAGCCGCCCGTGGCGCTGGTGCCGATCAAGCGTTGGGACCGGCTTTCCCGCAACGCCGTCGCCTACGCGCGTGGCCTGACGCCCGACATCACCGCGCTGCACGTAACGAGCCTGGAAGGCCCAGACGCGGGTGAGGAGGGCTCCGGGCTGAAACAGGAATGGCGGGAATATGTCGAGGAACCGGCCCAGCGCGCCGGCGTGACGCCGCCGCGTCTCGTTTCCATTCCGTCGCCGTTTCGCAGCGTCGTGGCACCGCTGCTGAAAGGGATTGCGTATATAGAGACCCACCTGCCCGGCCGCCGCGTCATCGTTGTCTTGCCGGAATTGGTCGAGGGGAGCTGGTGGGGTTATCTGATGCACGGGCATCGCGAGCGGCGCCTGCGCGCCAAACTGCTTCGCTACGGGGGCGCCGATGTCGCCGTCATGTCGGTGCCCTGGCAACTGCGCCCGGCGACCCCGCGGGAAGGGATCGCCGAAGAGGAGCCGACGACCGGCCCGCCGGTGGCCGACGCAGGATCCGGAACCGGCCGCTAAACGCCGCCCGCGACGAAACGCTCGGCCGGTATCGCCGTCCTGGAACCGCGCCCGAGGATCGACGACATGAACGGGCGATGGTTCGCAACCCAGTCATAAACGCCGCCGGAGACCGGCCTCGGCACCGCGGCGATCATCCGGCTCATCCACGAGAGACCCGGGCCGAGCGACAGGATCTGTGCGTAGGCGTCCACCCCGAGCGTCACGCCGTCGCGCGTTACGAACCCGAACGTGTAAGCCGGGTCGTTGCCCGTCGCGCGCGCGGCTGCGGCGCCGCGCGGAGAACGAGTCGAACAGACGCGCAGATCCGCATTGCGGCACCGCTTCAGGATCTGACCGACGACATTGCGGCAAAACGCGCAATTGCCGTCGAACAGGATGACGCCGTCCGACTCTCGCAGCTCGGCGTCGAAATCGGGGCGTCCCATCGGTGGCGTCTCTCCTACTCCGAACCCCAACGTATCTCAGTGCTGCTGCCCGCGGGTCGCGCAGCGCCGAATGTACGGCAAAAAAATGGGTGGCCTTTGCAGGCCACCCAAGTTTAGGGAGGAAACGTCCAAGAAGTGATGCCGAAGCACCACGTCGCAAGATTGCAGATGCCTGGTTAAATTTCCACTAAAAATGCTGCAATGCAGCGCACACCTTTTCGCAAATAACCCAGTGTGCCTATTCGGCCACGCTCACCGGACCTGGAACCCATAGGCGTAGGGATCGCGCGGGTCCACGAAGATGGTGTTGAAGCCGTGCAGCCGCGCCCACCCGGCAATGCTCGGCCGGATGGCCGGGTGCTCGCCCACGGTGGTGACGCTTTCGACCCGGCCCTCGAACAGGCTGCCGATGATGCTCTCGTGGACGAATGCGTCGCCCTCCCCAAGCCGTCCGCGCGCCGCAAGTTGCGCCATGCGCGCCGAGGTGCCGGTCCCGCACGGCGAGCGATCGATCGCGCGCGCGCCATAAAAGACGGCATTCCGACCATGGGCCGTCTTTTCGCGCGGCGCGCCGGTCCATTGCACGTGGCTGACGCCCGCGATGGTCGCATCCTCCGGATGCACAACGCTCACCGCTTCATTGACGAGCCGGCGCAAGACCGGGCTGAAGCGCAATATGTCGTCACCAGAGAGGCTCTCGAGCCCCGCATAGTTTTCCTGCGGCTCGACGATCGCGTAGAAATTGCCGCCATAGGCGATGTCGACACGCAACGCGCCAAGGCCCGGCAATGCGACGGCTACGTCCGGTACCGCCAGGTAGGACGCGACGTTGTGGATGCGGACCTTGTCGATGAAGCGGCCGCCGCCCCTATATTCCGCCAGCACGCGCCCGGCGGGCGTGTCGCATGCGAGCACGCCTTCCTCCCGGGGCGAGACCAGCCCGTTCTCCAGCGCGAGGGTTGCGGTGCCGATGGTGCCGTGGCCGCACATCGGCAGGCAGCCGCTCACTTCGATGAACAGGATTGCGACGTCGCAATCGGCGCGCGTCGGCGGATAGAGCAGCGAGCCGCTCATCCCGTCATGCCCGCGCGGCTCGAACATCAGCGCGCGCCGGACCCAATCGAAGCGGCGAACGAAGTCCTGGCGCCGCTCGCTCATCGTTTCGCCGTGCAGCACCGGCGCGCCGCCCGATACCAGCCGGACCGGGTTGCCGCAGGTATGACCGTCGATGCACTGGAATGTGTGCAGGGCTGGACCTCCAAGATCGCGCAAATTCGGGGATGCCACCCGATGTTCCGCCGGAGCCGATCGTGGAGTCTACAGGATGAGCAGCGCCCTATTCGAGCCGATCCGCCTCGGCGGGCTGGACATACCGAACCGCATCGTGATCTCGCCGATGTGCCAGTATTCGGCCGAAGAGGGCAGGCCCACCACCTGGCACCTGATCCATCTCGGTCACCTGGCACTCTCCGGCGCCGGGCTGATGATCCTGGAGGCGACCGCCGTCACGCCGGAGGGACGGATCACGGCAGGCGATCTCGGCCTTTGGTCGGACCAGACCGAGGCGGCGCTGACAAGGCTGCTCGCCGACATTCGCCGCGAATCCGCAATCCCCATCGGCATCCAACTCGCCCATGCCGGCCGCAAGGCGTCCGTGCATGTTCCCTGGGAAAGCGGAGCCCAGGTGCCGCTCGATGAGGGAGGCTGGGTCTGCGTCGCCCCATCCCCACTTCCACAGGCGCCCGCAGATCGGCTGCCGGTGCCGCTGGACCTTCCGGGCCTGGCCCGCATCCGGGAGGCGTTCGGGGCGGCGGCCAAGCGGGCCGTGCGCGCAGGTTTCGAGCTGATCGAGCTGCACTTTGCCCACGGCTACCTGCTGCACCAGTTTCTTTCGCCGCTTTCCAACCAGCGGCAGGACCAGTATGGCGGCAGCGCCGAGAACCGGACGCGTTTCCCGCTCGAAGTGTACGACGCCGTGCGGGCGGCGGTTCCGCCCCAGCTACCGGTCGGTGTGCGCGTTTCGGCAACGGACTGGGCACCGGCCGGCCTCGATCTCGACACGACGATTGCCTTTGCCCGGGCGTTGGACAAGCGCGGATGCGCGTTCATGGACGTTTCCTCGGGTGGTCTGACGCCCGTGCAGCAAATTCCGGTCGGCCCCGGCTACCAGGTCGAGTTCGCGGCGGCCGTCAAGCGGGCGACCGGCATGCCGACGATCGCCGTCGGGCTGATTACGGAGGCGCGGCAAGCGGAGGAGATCCTGGTGTCCGGCCAAGCGGACATGATCGCGCTGGCGCGCGGCATTCTCTACGACCCGCGCTGGCCTTGGCACGCTGCCGCCGAGCTTGGCGCCGAGGTGCGTGCGCCCAAGCAATACTGGCGCTCACAACCGCGCGAGTACAAGCGTCTTTTCGGCACGACGTCGATCGAGCAGCGCTAATGCTGGCACAATCTCACCGCTCCTCGGCGGCGGGATCGGCCACGCTGCTTCGCGTTTCGGATGCAAACCGAAGCGAACAGCCGTCAGGGCGGCGAGCGCATGGATGCGCCCGTCGCCCGGCCTTGGCTCAGCGTGCGTATGTGCCGCTCAGGATCGCCGGAAAGTCCGCCCGGCTGAAGCCCAGATCCGCGAGTTCGCGCTCGGTGTACTGGCTAAGTTCGAACACAAGCCGCTTGCGGCGCGCCCGCTCCGCCCGGTGCTCGGCGAATCTCGCCCGCAGTCCGGCCAGGGTCGCTGCACCGGAAACCCGGGCGAGCTGGTTGGCGCCATTGAGCGCGTTCGAAATCTCGGTAATAGCCACCATTTGAAAGTCCTCCGATAAGAGGACGTTTCCACCCGGCGCCCGCCGTAAAAGCGACGACCGCCTTTCGTTGACGACCGGAACATGAACCTAGACGACCTATTGTGCAACGCACAATTTCGTGGGCCGGTTGCGCCGGAAACGCCGGGCAATCTCCCACCTTCGTTCGGGGTCCGGGAGGTTCGTGGGCAATCTTGCAGCCTGGTGCAGAACCCGGGACGACCACGGCGTTTAGACTCTCATCGGAGGCACACCGTATGCGATCACCCCACCCGAACTTCCTCCGCGCCCTCACCGGCATCTCGGGCATTCTCGTAACCCCGTTCGATACCGACGACCGGGTCGCGCCGCAGCGCTTGCGGCCGATCGTCGACCGCGCCGTGCAGGCGGGCGTCCATATTCTGACCGCCAACGGCAACACAGGCGAGTTCTATGGCCTCACCACCGCCGAAGCCGAGACGATGGTCCATGCGGCCGCCGAGATCATCGACGGCAGGGCACCGCTGCTCGCGGGTGTTGGCCGCAGCATTGGCGACGCGCTCGCCCTCGCCCGTGCCTCGCGGGAGGCGGGCGCGGCGGCGCTGATGGTTCACCAGCCACCCGATCCGTTCGTGGCGCCGCGCGGCGTCGTCGACTATGTCAGCCGCGTCGCCGAGGCCGGGCAGGGCTTGCCGGTGGTGCTTTATCTTCGCAACGACGGCATCGGCCTCGATGCGATCGAGCGCCTCTGTGCCCTCCCCGGTGTGGCCGGCGTGAAATGGGCCTCGCCAACGCCGTTGCGGCTCGCCGAGGCGATCCGCCGGGCCGATCCGAAGGTCGTTTTCGTGGGCGGCCTCGCGGAAACCTGGGCGCCGCCGCTCTGCGCGGTGGGCGCGCGCGGCTTCACCTCCGGGCTGATCAATGTCTGGCCCGAGCATTCGGTCGCGATCCACGCAGCACTCGCGGCCGGCGAATACGGCCGGGCCAACGAGCTGATTGCGACCATGAGCGCGTTCGAGGAATTGCGGGCCGAAGAAGGAAACGGCACCAATGTCACGGTCGTGAAGGCGGCGCTCCAATTGATGGGCGACGATTGCGGTCATGTGCGGCCGCCCGGCGCCTGGCCGCTCACGGACCGGCAATCGGCCGGTCTCCGCGATGCGCTGAAGGCCTGGGGCCTTCTCCGCGCTTAGTTCTGGACTAACCGATACAGATAATGCTCCGGCAATGCGCGTATCAGCTCCAGCCCCGGAGCCGCCGGCGCGCCGTGCGGGTGAGGGTCGTAGACGGCGACGTATACGGCACTGAATCGCTGGGCCAGGTCCGGAAACCGCCCGGCCACTGTGCGCAGCCAGGCACGGAAGGTGCCGTCGTCGGCGATCCCGCCCTCCCGGCGGTCGCTGTCGTATTGAAACTGACGCAGCGCCGCATCCGGCCCGCGGAACAGAACGGGTTGTTGGCCGCGCTTCAAATACAGCTCGGGCACGAGCACGTCATGCAACGTCGCTAAGGTCATGACACGGCTGAGCGGCGGGTTCCAGCGATCGGGATCGCGAAGCGGCGAGAAGTAACGCGTGTCCCAATCGAACTGGAGCAGGACGGAGCCGGGCTTCAGCGTCGCAAGCGCCATCCGGTACTCCCCGATGGTTCGATCCGCCTGCCGCCAGTCGGCGGCGATTGCGCCGATCCGGAAGAGAAAGACGAAAGTCAGCAGGGCGCCGGCCGCACGCTGCAGGGAGAGGTCGACCGGGCGGAGCCGCAGGAACGCCACCAGCAGGAATGCCAGCGTGACGCCGTACCGCTCCGTGATGCCCCACGCCGCGAAGGCGTAGAACGGCGCGACGAACGCGATCAGCGGGATCACGACCACCGCGACCCGGCACTCCGGCTCGCATTCGAACCAGCGTCGCCCCGCGGCAAGCGCCGCTGTGAGGCCGAGGCTTGCGAGCAGCAGCACATCGCTCACCCGGTCACCCACGGTGAAAGCCTCAAGGCTGAGTTTCGCTTTCGCCCAGGGCTGCAACAGCCCGAACTCGATCACGCCGCTGAGCTCACCGGTACTGCTCAACCGAAGCAGTAGAACCGGCAGAGCGAGCGGCAGCAGGGCCACCGCCGCATGTTTCATACCGCGGCGGAGCGTTGGTCCCTCATGCAACCAGACCCCGAATTCCCAGGAACCGGCGATGGCGGCGAACACGCCGAGCGGAAACAGATGGCAGAAATAAAGAAGGAGCGCGCTGCAGATCGAAGCGCCCGCCCGCAGCAGAGCTGAGTTCCGGAGCGAAACATGGGCCGCAAGCGCCCACAGGCTGAGAGCAAGGCCGAGCAGATTGTTCTCGTAGCCGCGCACCAGTATCCAGTTGTAAAGGAAAAGAAAGCTGACGAAGGGCAGCAGCGACCAGCGTTTGTTGACAGCACGGCTGAGAGCGATTGCGCCCGAGCTCAGCAGGGCGAGCGTTCCCAGGAGAACCAGCCAGGTCGCCCGCTCGACCGGCATCAATGCGGCCATCTTCGGCACGATAAGATCGAGGGCGAGGTCTGGCACCATGTCCCAGTGCACTTCGAAATGCTGGGCGAAGGCAGCCGGATCGGCGAGGATTTGCAGCCGGACGACATTGAAGAAATGCTGGTTCAGGGGAGGCAGCGTGACGAGAAGGAATGGAACGGACGCGATGGCGGTTCCCGCCAGCCAAAGCAGCCACGACCGCGAGGCGGACTGCTCCCGCAGCAACGGCCAAGCTTTGCCGCTCGGCCGCGCGCCCCAACCCCATCGGTCCGGGACCATCATCGCCACGCGCGCTGTCCTTGCTCCTGGTTGACCTCGAAACGAGCGAAGATTGCGATATCGCACCGGCCGTTCCCGGACATGCGCGCGGGAAAGCCGGACGCAAGCCTGTCTGAATGCTTATTTATTGAACCAGGCGCGCCCGCCTGCAGAAGGGCACACCGGAGAGGGCGCGGGCAGAATGTAAGAAGGTGCGCCGCCGGCGGGGAAACGAATAATGGCTGAGGTCTCGCTTCGAAAAGTGGTCAAGTCATACGAGACCTTTCATGCTGTGCACGGCATCGACCTCGACATTGCGGATCACGAGTTCGTTGTTCTCGTCGGACCGTCCGGCTGCGGCAAATCGACGACCTTGCGCATGGTCGCCGGGCTCGAGGAAATCACCTCCGGGGAAATCCGTATCGGCGGCGACCTGGTGAACGACATGCCGCCGCGCGACCGCGACATAGCCATGGTGTTTCAGAACTACGCGCTCTATCCGCACATGAGCGTGTTCGAAAACATGGCGTTCGGGCTGAGGCTGCGAAGGTTCGAGCGCGGCGCCATCAAGCAACGGGTGGATCGCGCCGCGGACGTGCTGGACATCGCACCCCTGCTGACCCGCAAGCCGAAGGCGCTCTCCGGAGGCCAGCGGCAGCGGGTCGCCATGGGGCGGGCGCTCGTGCGCAATCCCCGCGTCTTCTTGTTCGACGAACCGTTGTCGAATCTGGACGCCAAGCTGCGCGTGCAGATGCGTACCGAAATCAAGAAAGTGCATCAGATCGTGCCGACGACAACGATCTACGTCACGCACGACCAAGTGGAGGCGATGACCCTGGCGGATCGCGTCGTGGTGATGAACGCCGGCCGGATCGAGCAGGTCGGGCCGCCGCAGGAATTGTATCACGCGCCGGCAAGCCGCTTCGTCGCCGGCTTTATCGGCAGCCCGGGAATGAACTTTCTGCCGGTCCGGCTGATCGCGCAACAGGAGGGACTCGCGGTGCAACTCCGGGATGGAACGACGCTTGCCGTCCCCCGCTCACGAACCGAGCGGTATGGACCTTTCGCGGGCAGCGAGATGGTTCTGGGGCTCCGGCCCGAACACATCACGGATCAATTCGATCCCACCCGGGAAGGCATCGAGAAGATGACCGTGACGGTGGATGTGGTCGAGCCGATGGGCATGGAAACGCTTGTGCATTTCCTGATCGGCGGCACCCCGGTGATTGCCCGCTGCGATCCGGTGGGGGAGGCGACGCCCGGTCAGCCGCTCCGGCTCGGCGTCAATATGGGCCGGATGCACCTGATGATGCCGGACGGCGATGGCCGGATGGTTTGAGGACGATCAGCCGCCCTTGACACCGCCCGCGGTCAGGCCGGCCACGATCTCGCGCTGCATGAGCAATGTCAGCAAAAGCACGGGCGCCGTGACCAGCAACGCCGCCGCGGCCAGCGGCCCCCAACTGATCTGCTCGAAGGTGAGCGTATTGTAGACCGCCACCGGCAAGGTGCGGCTGGTCCTGCCGGCGAGCACCACCGCAAAGACAAAATTGTTCCAACTAAAAATAAAAGAGAGGATCGTCGCGACGGTGATGCCGGGGCGGGCGAGCGGCAAGGCGACGCGGCGGAAGGCTTGCCAGATGGTCGCGCCATCCACCAGCGCCGCCTCCTCCAATTCGTTCGGCAAACCCTCGAAAAAGCCGATCATCACGTAGACGACGATCGGTACCGTGATGACCAGATGCGTGATGACGATCGGCAGCAAGGTTCCGGTGAGATCCAGCCACTGGAACAGCCGAAACAGCGGCACGAGATAGCTGAGGCCCGGCGTGATCCGGGCGACCAGGATCAAGGCAGCCGACGCCGACGCCCGCGCTTTGGCGATGCCGTAACCGGCCGGCACGCCGACCAGCAAGGCAAGCCCGGTCGCGCTGAAGGACACGATCATCGAATTTAGCGTGTAACCGGCGAAGTCGTTCTTTGCGAACACCTCGCGAAAATTGTCGAGAGTGAGTTCGCTCGGAATCAACACCGGCGGATAGGCGACATTGTCCGCTTCGGTCTTCAGTGACAGCGAGAGCATCCAGAGAAAGAACAGGAGCGCGGGCGAGATCAGCACGAACACCGAGAAGGCCAACCCGATCCTGCCGGCGATCCGCCTCCAGCGG
Organism: Acetobacteraceae bacterium; assembly: GCA_019241425.1. Classification (GTDB taxonomy): domain Bacteria; phylum Pseudomonadota; class Alphaproteobacteria; order Acetobacterales; family Acetobacteraceae; genus JAFAXA01. The sequence continues at coordinate 13,202 of JAFAXA010000295.1, forward strand.
TGACGGCTCATGACGTGGCGCTCCGCCGACGCATCAGCAGCAGAGTGACGAGCATGATAAGAGCGAAGAACACGACCACGATCGCCGACGCGAAGCCGATATCGTAATAGGCGAAAGCTTGCTGATAGAGATACAAATTGAGCGTCTCACTCGACGTGCCGGGACCACCGCCGCTGATGACGAAGATGGTGTCGAACGCCTTCAGCGCGTCCACCGCGCGCAGAACAAGCGCGACCAGAATGAAGGGCCAGACCAGCGGCAAGGTGATGTGCCGGAAGCACTGCCAGCCGTTCGCGCCATCCAGCTGCGCCGCCTCGTACGGATCGGCCGGCAGGCTCGCGAGGCCGCCGAGCACGATCAGCATAACCAGCGGCGTCCACTGCCATGTCTCGACCATGACCAGCGTCGGAATGACGGTCGCGCTGTCATAGACCCAGGTGGATGGCGGCAAGCCAGCCGATGTCAGCAGATAGTTCAGCACCCCGAGCTGGGGATGGAACATCATCGTCCAGACCAGGGCAACGGCGACCGGCGTCGCCATCATCGGCAGGATAAAGATCGTCCGCGCCAGGCTGCGCAGCGGAAAGTGCTTGTTGAAGCAGACCGCCGCCGCCACGCCGATGATGGTCGGGAAAAAGACGGACAGGCTGGTGAAATAGAGCGTGCGCAGGATGGCCCACAGGAAGCGGTCGTCATCCAGCATCCGCCGGTAATTGGCAAGCCCGGCGAAGGACATGGCGCTCCCGACATGCATGTCCTGTAGCGACATGAACAGGGTGAACGCCCAGGGAAACAGGATCACCGCCGCGACCACCACCCCGGCCGGCAGGATGAACAGCCAGTAGCTGCGAGCGTAGTTGCGGCGTGACAGCTTGCGGCGGGTAGCGGTCTCGCGGGGCGCGTCGATCCCGTCCGGCATCTCAGCCCTGCAGCGACTTCTCAAGCACCGGCTTGAAGGCGTCTGTCGCCTTCCTCAGCTCCACGGCCGGATCGGCACCACCGATCATGTTCGTCAGCGCGACCCCGAACACGTCGCGGAACTCGGTTACCGGCACGATTTCCGGCAAACCGGGCCGCGCCATCTTGGCGCTGGCCAGCAAGGTCGCCAGCCACTCCCGGCCAAACGGGCTGTCCTTCAGCAGTTCCGGGTCCGCATAGGTGCTGAGCCGGGGCGAGGCGCCGCCCCCTGCCCTGACCAGGTTCAGCAGCATCTGCTTGCCGGTCGCCCACTGGATGTAGAGATAGGCCGCGTCCTTGTTCTTGCTCTTGCTCACCACCCCGAGCGCATCGGTAAACACCGAGCATGCATGCGCTTCGGGGCCTGCGGGCATGACCGCAAAGCCCACATGGTCGGCGATCTTCGACTTCTTCGGATCGACCAAGGGCGGCGTGAAGCCGACCCCATCCATCCACATGCCGATCTTGCCCTGCATGAAGCTGGTTTGGCACTCGTTCCAATTGAAACCCACGACGCCGGGCGGAGCGCAGTCGCGCATGATGGCCTGATATGTCTGCGCCGCCGCGATGGCGCCCGGTGTGTCGGTCAGCAATGTCTTGCCGTCCGGGGTGACGAAGGCCTGATCCTCGCCGAGCACGAAATTGCTCCAAACCGGGACGTTGGCGTTGCGCAGGCCACGGCCGACGAATCCGTACGTGCCGCTCGCTTTATCCGTCAGCGTGCGCGCTCCGGCGAGCATGTCCTCAAACGTTTCCGGAACCTTGACCGCCTTCTTCGCCAGCAACTCCTTGTTGTAGTAGACCAGCCAGAAATCGCTTTCGAGCGGGACGCTGTCGAGCACGCCATCCGGCTGGGTCGCCGCCTCGATGCTCGGCTTGCTGAAATCCGCGAAGTCGAAATCCGGCGACGTGAGTTGCGGGTTGGCGAGGTAAGGCCGGAGATCGGCGAGCCATTTCCCTTGCCCGATAATGCGTTTCGACACGTGCAAGGATACGTGCGCGACATCGAAGCTCGGCCGGCCGGTGGAAAGCTCCAGCACCATCTTCTGCCGCTGCTGCTGTTCCGGCATCTGTTCGGACTCGACCTTGATGCCGGTCAGCGCCTCGAACTCCTTCTGGTGCTGCTGCATGACATCGGCGCGCGGGTTCTTCGACATCGCGATCACGATGCTCTGCCCCTTGCATTGCTGCCAGTCGAAGACGGGGTCCGCACGGGTGCGGCGGATCGCAGCGGGCGCCGCCAACAGGGACGAGGACCCCGTGAGGAACGTTCGGCGGCGAAGCATGGCGGATCTCCTTCCCTCGAGAAGCTTTCGTTCGTGCGCTGGCGTGCCCGCGCCCCGCCGCATCCCGCACTGTGACCCAGCCTCCGCCCTCTCGCAATCGCTGGCCGGTGCCGCGATCGCGCGCGCCCACACTCTTTCTGGCCTCGCTTACAGTTCTGCCGCTTCGCCTTCCGACAAAGGCAGCAGCGGCGGCCGCACGTGGCGCCAATGTTCGTTGCCGGTCTGGCGCGCAAGCAGGGCCTTGATAGACGGGATCTGAGCGAAGCGCGTCACCCGGTTGCGCGTCGCGACGATGCGGGCCTGCGCCGCCTCCACCTCGGCCTGCTTCGCGGGATCCGCGTAGTTCCGGAACACGAACGCAAGATCCCGCGCGACAAGGTTCGAGGTTGCCGTGATGCAACCCGCGCCACCATCTTTCAGAAGCGGCAGCAGAAGCGGATCAGCGCCGGCCAACACTGCGAAGCCCGGGAAGCGCCGGACCACCGCCTCCATGTGCGCAAGTTCGCCGAAGGAGTCCTTGATGCCGACGATCGTGCGTGGAAACCGGTCGCGCAGCCGCTCAATGACGCTGTGCGTGATCGGCACGGCCGAAAAGCGCGGAATGTGGTAAAGCACGACCCGCAACCGGTCGTCGCCGATGCGCTGCACGATTTCCGAATAGGCGGCGAACACGCCTTCGTCGGAAACCTCCTTGTAGTAGAAGGGCGGCAGCATGACGACCGTGGTGACCCCGAGCGAAAGCGCGTGCTTGGTGAGCGCCACGGTTTCCGTGAACGCCGCAACACCGGTGCCGGGCAGCAGCTTGTCCGGCGCGATGCCGCCCGCCACCGCCGCTTCAAGCAGGCCGCGCCGCTCGTCTCCCGAGAATGAGTTCGCTTCGCCGGTGGTGCCGAGCAGGGCGATGCCGTCGCAGCCCTCTTCCAGCAAATACCGGCAATGCCGCACGAAAGACGCGTGGTCGGGCATCAGATCGGTTTGCAGCGGGGTCAGCGCGGCGCAGAACACGCCGCTCGGGAAGAGTTCGGTCATGGCGATCCTCTCTGTTCAGGATGCGCGGTTTATGCGTGCGCCGG
>JAFAXA010000291.1 GCA_019241425.1 Acetobacteraceae bacterium
CGATGTCACCGTCAGTTGTTCGCAGAAAGGGCTGATGCTGCCGCCGGGTCTCGGCTTCACCGCGATCTCCGACAAGGCGCTGGCCGCGTCCAAATCCAATACGAGCCTCCGCTCGTATTGGGACTGGACCGAGATCCTCAAGGCGAATGAACGCGGGTTCTGGCCCTACACGCCGGCCACCAACCTGCTGTACGGCCTGAAAGAAGCGATCACGATGCTGCTCGAAGAGGGGCTCGACCGGGTGTTCGCGCGCCATGCGCGGCATGCGGCGGCCACCCGCGCCGCCGTGCGCGCCTGGGGGCTCGAAATCCTGTGCCAGGACCCGCGCGAATATTCGGGCGTGCTGACGGCCGTCATGATGCCGAGCGGCTCGGGCGCCGACCGGTTCCGGCAGATCGTGCTCGAGACGTACGACATGTCGCTCGGCGCGGGCTTGACCAAGCTCGCCGACAAGGTGTTCCGCATCGGCCATCTCGGCCATTTCAACGATCTGATGCTGATGGGAACGCTGGCCGGCGTCGAAATGGGGCTGAGCCTCGCCAGCGTGCCGCATCAGCCGGGCGGCATCGCGGCGGCGATGTCTGTGCTGACAGGTGGCGCCGGCAGCGATCCGGCGCATTGAACTCGGCGGTTGGCAGCGATCGCAACGAGGGTCGGCCGATGATGCGGGACGACAGAGTGACCCGCCGGTTGGTGAGTGCGCCCGGCATCGTTCTGGTCCTGCTTTGTCTCATGTACGCGATCACGTACGTGGACCGGGTCAATGTCGGCAGCGCCGCGCCCGCGATCAAAGCCGAACTGGGCTTGTCGAACACGGAACTCGGCCTCGTGTTCTCGGCCTTCGCCTACCCCTATGCGCTGCTGCAAATCTATGGCGGCTGGGTGTCCGACCGCTTCGGGCCGCGCGTCACGCTTTTCGCCTGCGGCCTCGTCTGGGTTGTGGCGACGATCCTGACCGGCTTGGCGGGCGGCGTCGTGTCGCTATTCGCGGCCCGGGTGCTGCTCGGCGTCGGCGAGGGCGCGACCTTTCCCGGCGCGACACGCGCCATGCAGTCCTGGATCACGGCGGACCGGCGGGGGTTCGCGCAAGGCATCACCCATGCCTGCGCACGGCTCGGCAACGCGGTGACGCCGCCGATGGTCGCTTGGCTGACCGTGCTGCTGACGTGGCGCGGTTCGTTCATCGTGCTAGGTGCCGCGAGCTTTCTCTGGATCGCCGTCTGGGTCTGGTATTACCGGGACAACCCGGCGGATCACCCGGGCATCACGCAGGCGGAGCTTGCGGACTTGCCGCCATATGTCGCGAAGCGTGCCGGCGCGAAGATACCGTGGAAGCGGCTGACCGTGCGGATGCTGCCGGTGACGGTGACGTATTTCTGCTATGGCTGGACGTTGTGGCTGTACCTGAACTGGCTGCCATCGTTCTTTCTGCACAACTACCGGATGGACATCAAGAGTTCGGCGATCTTCGCATCCGGCGTGTTCTTCGCGGGGGTCGCCGGCGACACGCTGGGCGGCGTGCTGACCGACCGCATCTACCATCGAACCGGAGATCTCAAGAAAGCACGGCGCAACGTCATCGTGGCCGGCTTCGTCCTGTCGTTGATCTGCCTGTTGCCAGTGTTGTTCATCCACGATCTGACGATCGTCGCGGTGGCTTTGAGCGCGGCGTTCTTCTTTGCCGAATTGGTGATCGGGCCGATATGGGCGATCCCCATGGACATCGCGCCGCGCTATTCCGGCACGGCCGCCGGGCTGATGAACACCGGATCGGCGATCGCTGCCATTCTGTCGCCGACCGTGTTCGGAGTGGTCATCGACCTGACCGGAAATTGGGAGCTGCCGTTCATCGGATCGATTTTCCTGCTTGCCGTCGGCGCGGCGCTTGCCTTCACCATGCATCCGGAGATTCCGTTCGAAACGGCGCCCGAGACGAGTATGCGCCCGGCCGCGGCGCTGTAACCCGCCCGCGAGAAGGAGGACAGGCCGATGACGACGCCGCCCGACGGTGCAGCGGAACAGAAGCTGCCGCTGTCTCGCTTGCGGGTTCTCGACGTGACGCAGGTGATGGCGGGGCCGTTCTGCACGATGTTGCTCGCCGATCTCGGGGCGGACGTGATCAAGGTCGAACCGCCGGGAACGGGGGATCAGACCAGGGGCGCGATGGGCTTCAAGCTCCGCGGCAACGACAGCCTGGGGTTCCTTAATCTCAACCGCAACAAACGGAGCGTCACGCTCGATCTGAAGAACGCAGCGGCGCGCGAGGCTTTTCTTCGTCTGGCCGAACGCGCGGATGTTTTGGTCGAGAACTACCGGCCGGGTGTGACGAAGCGGCTCGGCATCGACTACGAAACGCTCGCGGCACGCAATCCGCGCCTGATCTATGCGAGCATCTCCGGCTTCGGGCAGACCGGGCCGTGGGCGTCGCGCCCCGGCTTCGACCTGATGGCGCAGGCGATGTCGGGCATCATGAGCGTCACCGGCCATCCTGGCGGGCCGCCGGTGAAGGCGGGCGTGCCGGTCGCCGATATCGGCTGCGCGCTGTTCGCGACCTACGCGATCCTGAGCGCCTATATCGGCGTCGGGCAGACAGGGCGCGGCCAGTATATCGACGCCTCCCTGTTCGAGGCGGCGATGGCGTTCTCGATCTGGGACATTTGCGACTATTGGGGAACCGGGCGGATTCCTGGTCCGGTCGGCACCGCGAACCGGATGAGCGCGCCGTATCAGGCGGTGCGCGCGTCCGACGGGTATTTCGTGGTGGGAGCGACCAACAACAAGCTTTGGCGGGAGCTGTGCGACAAGCTGGACCGCGCGGACCTGTTGTCCGACTCGCGGTTCGCCGACATCGCGTCCCGTCTCGCCAACCGCGAGGCTTTGATTGCCGAGCTTGAACGGAGTTTCGCGTCGCGTACGGCGGAGCAATGGGTCAGCGATCTGCTGGAAGCCGGCATTCCGGCCGGTCGGATGAACACCTATCCGGAGGCGTTCGAGAGTCCGCACGGGCGCGATCGGCAGATGCGGCTGGAGATCGAGCATCCGGTCGAGGGCACCGTTCCGAATATCGGCTTTCCGGTGAAGCTCTCCGGAACGCCGCAGCAAGTTCGCCGCCATCCGCCGCTGCTCGGCGAGCACACGGAGGAGGTGCTGCGCGAAGCCGGCTTCGATGCGGGCGGCCTCGAACACTTGCGGGAAGGAGGGGCGTTCGGCCGTGGCTGAGGGCGTTGGGCGCGTCCAGTTGAGCGTGGAGGGCGGGATCGCGCGCGTGACATTCGACCGGCCGCACGCGCGCAACGCGCTGACCTGGGCGATGTACGAGCAGCTCGCGGAAAGCTGCGGACGCATCGATGCCGACCGCTCGATCCGGGTTGCGGTGTTCCGCGGTGCCGGCGGCAAGGCGTTCGTTGCGGGAACCGACATCACGCAGTTCCGGGCCTTCGAATCGGGCGAGGACGGCGTCGGCTACGAGGAGAAGATCGACGGCTTTGTCGGGGCGCTCGACCGGCTGCGCGTGCCGAGCGTCGCGGTCATCGAGGGCTATGCGGTCGGCGGCGGTCTCGCCATCGCCAATGCGTGCGACATCCGCATCGCCGCGTCCGGGGCGCGATTCGGCGTGCCGATCGCGCGCACCGTCGGCAATTGCCTTTCGGCCGCCAATCTGCGGCGGCTTTGCGCGACGCTCGGCCTGAGCTGGGTGAAGCGGATGCTGCTGCTCGCCGAGATGCCGGCGGCCGAGACGCTGGCGGCCACCGGCTACGTGACCGTGGTGCGGCCCGAACAACTCGACGCCGAAGTGGCGCGGGTGTGCGGCACCATCCTGGGCCATGCGCCGCTGACGATGGCGGCGAGCCGCGAAACGCTGCGCCGCCTCGGGGGCGCCCCGCTGCCGGATATCAGCGACCTGATCCGCGCCTGCTACGGCAGCGCCGATTTCCGGCAGGCGGTGGCGACGTTCGGAAGCGGGGCGGCGACGGTGGCGTGGCGCGGCGAATAGCCGCGGCATCGCTTCGCATGGACTCTTGCGATCCCCTGCGCGCATACGTCCAGTTCACTTTGCTCGCGGCTTGTAGATACGGTTGCAAGCAGTTTGCGGTGCTGCTCGTCGCATCGTGAGCGCGTTCGCGGGACGTAAACGAACCCGCCGTTCCGCCCGGGTTACGCGCCGAAGATGTCGCCGAGATGGAGGGTGATGCCGGGCGGCTCGAGGGTGACGGAGCCGCTCCATACGATCTGCGTCTCGAGCGTGGCGCCGGTCCGGCGGTGATGGATCAATTGCGGCCGGTCGGTCCTGAGAAGGAGGTAGTGCATCACCGATGGTAGGCGGAAATAGTCGGCGAGCTTGGCGCCGCTGTCGATGGCGCGGGTTGAGGGCGACAGCACCTCGACGATGATGACCGGGTTCGGCGCGGCAATCGCGTCGTCGGGCAGCTTTTCGCCACAGTTCACCACGGCGTCCGGCTCATAATCGGTCGCCTCGCCGATCTCCACCGTCATGCCGTCCGGTAACGCCTCTCAAGGGAGCCGCGCCTCCCGCAATGCCCGGTCGAGAGCCTGCCATGCACGCGCTTTGACGCGCGCGCGACCGGCCCGCTCGGGCGACATCGCGATGATCTCGCCGTCAACGCGCTCGACGCGCCCCCGGGTTTGCGTTTCCGCCCAAGCGCGATACTCGGCCCGGTTCAGGAGGGTCGGCAGCTTGGCCTGCGTCGTGCCCATGGCTCTCCCCCATAGCACGTATTCGGCCGGGCGCGTTCAGCGTTTCGTGTGCATGGGAACCATAGCGGAACCGGGGACGCTAGACGGCGAACGGTCGGGAGATCCCCAATGCATCCACTGTTTTGGCTCGCCTTTGCGACCTTTGCGCTGGTCGTCGCCTTTCTGATCTGGAACCAGGTTTCGACCGGCCGCCACCGCTTCGGGCGAAAAGCGGAGGGGGTCGGCGGACCTTCGGACCCGATCGCGGGCGCGACCGACAATTTGCGAGACCCCGACACGATGCGGGCAAGCCTCGACGAGGCCGCCTCGAAGCCGCTCAGCGAGCGGGCGTCGCCACCGCGCTGAACCGGTCGGAAAACGTCGGCATCGCTGGTTCCTCGGGCGGGATAAGGACCGGGCCGAGCGACCGCATCGCCGGCGTCACGCGCTGGGGCGGGTGACGGAGAGCGATCGTGGCCGCGACACCCCTTCTCGTTCGCGACATCGGCAGTTTTCATGTTGGCGGCCGGATCGCGGCACTCACGGGGTTGCCGCTGCGGGAGCGCCTCAGCTCTTCGGGCGGCCCGGTTCATCCGATTGACCCCAACGGCGACATCGTCGCCGGTCAGATGTACGTGCAATATGTTCAACTTGCCGAGCCGAAAGCACCTGCGCCGCTTTTGATGTGGCACGGCGGCGGCATGACGGGTGCGAATTGGGAGACGACGCCGGACGGTCGGCCCGGCTGGCAGATGTTCTTCCTGCGCGCAGGGTTCGACACGTATGTCTCGGATGCCGTCGAACGCGGCCGTGCCGGTTGGGCGCCGTTTCCGCAAATCTATCCGGAGGCACCGTATTTCCGAACCGCGAAAGAAGCGTGGGAAGAAACCTTTCGCTTCGGCCCTCCCGGCTCTTGGCATCCGGATCCGGCGCAACGGCGGCCTCATGACGGCCTGCGTTTTCCGGTCGGCTGTTTCGAGGCGTTCCTTGCGCAGTCGGTGCCGCGCTGGGGGTGTAACAACGATCTGACCCAGCGTGCCTACGATGCGCTTTTGCAACGCATGCCCTCAGGCGCGATCGTCTTGACCCATAGCCAGGGCGGCAATTTCGGCTTGACCGCTGCACTCAACGCACCCGAGCGGGTGCGGGCCGTCGTCTCGCTCGATCCGTCCGGCGCGCCGGACCCGGAGGCGCGTGATGCAGGCCTGCTTAGGGATGTACCCCACCTTTTCGTCTGGGGTGATTTCCTCGACCGTCACCGCTTCTGGATCAATACAAGGCCGGGTGTGCAACGATGGCGCGACGCTTTGTCCGATGCGGGGTGCGACGTGACGTGGCTCGATCTGCCGGCGGCGGGAATCCGCGGCAACAGTCACGCGCTGATGGCCGATGACAATAGCGACGCGATCGCCGCCTTGGTACTGCAATGGCTTGCGGAAAGGCATCTAGCGGGCGCTGCCTGAAGGCGGGCGGCGCCGCGGAAGCGGTGCGCCGCGACGCGCAGAGGCCCACGCACAAAGCTTCTTGCTGCCGGGGCAAGCTATGCGAAGATGGGTGACGAATCGCAACGGAGTTCACCATGACACCCGCCAGGCCTGCTGCTGCTCTCGCGCTCTCCCTGGTCCTTTTCGGCGGTTGCGCAAGACAGATGGTCGAAAACAAGGAGGACATGCTTTCGGCCGCCGGTTTCAGGGCCAAGCTCGCGACGACGCCGGAGCAGCTTGCCTCGCTGCAGCGCCTTCCCCCTCACAAATTCGTCCATCAGGTCCGTGACGGGCGGAATGTTTGGCTCTACGCCGATCCGACCGTCTGCCGCTGTCTCTATGCCGGCACCGAGGCGGCGTGGCAGACCTACCGCGCCGAAGTGTTCCAAAAGCGCATTGCCGACGAGCAGGCGATGACGGCGCAGATGGACATGAACTACATGACGTGGGGCCCGTGGGGTGCGGGCCCTTGGTGGTATTGAGCCGCGCTGCGGGCCGGCCGTGGACGCGACCGGCGCGCCTTGCTCAGCGCACGGTCGAGAACGCGGTCGGCAGGAGGAACTCGTTGGTGACATTGGCGACGATCGGGCCGTCCCGCTCGCTTTCGGTGCGCTTCTGCACCCATTCCGGGTCGGCCATGAACGCCGACCAGACCCGCTCGCGCTCGGCCATGCTTTCCCACGCAAGCAAATAAAGCAGATCGTGGTTGCTCTCGCCGACCAGCGTGGTCCAGAACCCGGCGGGGCGGATGCCGTGGCGCTGCCATAGCGGCAGCGTGGTCTGCTCGAAGCGCGCGAGCAACGCAGGCAGGCGGCCGGGTATGCAGCGGTACAGGCGTCGTTCGTAGATCAATTGGGTAGACCTCCCTTTGATGCCGCTTCGGGTGCCAAGACTGCGGCATTTTTTCGCTGTGAAATGCCGGAGCGGCTTCCTGCGCGAAAGCCGCTCCGACGGTCAACGGGTTCGATCGGGCGAAAAGGTCAGTTGTGACTGACTCCGAGGTCGTAGCGATCGTTGTTCATGACCTTGGTCCACGCCGCCACGAAGTCCCGCACGAATTTGGGCTGGGACGTTGCGCAGCCATACACCTCGGCGAGCGCGCGCAGTTGCGAGTGCGAGCCGAAGATGAGGTCGACGCGGGTGGCGGTCCACTTCACGTCCTTGGTCTTGCGTTCGCGACCCTCATAGGCGTTTTCGGACGCGGTCGGCATCCATTCCAGGCGCATGTCCAGCAGGTTGACGAAGAAGTCGTTGGTCAACTTTCCGGCGCGGTCCGTGAAGACGCCGTGCTTGGAGCCGCCGCCATTGGCGCCGAGCACGCGCAGACCACCGACCAGCACGGTCATCTCCGGCCCTGACAGGCGCAGCAACTCGGCCCGGTCGACCAGCGCTTCCTCGGGCGCCATGAACTGCGCACCCTCGTAGTGATTGCGGAAACCATCGGCCGTCGGTTCGAGGGGCGCGAAGGACGCGACGTCGGTCTCCTCTTGCGAGGCGTCCATGCGGCCCGGGGTGAACGGCACTTTGATGTCGGTCCCGGCCTCTTTGGCGGCCTGCTCGACCGCGGCACAACCGCCGAGGACGATCAGATCGGCGAGCGAAACCCGCTTGCCGCCCGACGCCGACGCGTTGAACGCGTTGAACGCCGACTGAACCGATTCCAGCTTCGCCAGCACGATCGCCAGTTGGGCGGGATCGTTCACCGTCCAATCCTTCTGCGGCGCCAGACGGATGCGCGCGCCGTTGGCGCCGCCGCGCTTGTCCGAGAAGCGGAAGGTTGAGGCGGAGGCCCAGGCGGTTAAGACGAGCTGTGACACCGAGAGGCCGGTCCCGAGGATCTGCGCCTTGAGCGCCGCGATCTCCGCTTCGCCGATCACCGGGTGGTCGAGGGGCGGGATCCGGTCCTGCCAGATCAGCTTCTCCTCCGGGACGAGCGGGCCGAGATAGCGCTGGATCGGACCCATGTCGCGGTGGGTGAGCTTGAACCAGGCGCGGGCGAAGGCGTCCGCGAACTGGTCGGGGTTCTCGTAAAAGCGGCGGGAGATTTTCTCGTAGGCCGGGTCGACACGCAGCGCGAGGTCCGAGGTCAGCATGGTTGGGACCTTCTTCCTCGACGGGTCGTGCGCGTCCGGGATCGTCGCCTCGGCGCCCTTTGCCTGCCACTGGAAGGCGCCGGCCGGGCTCTTCGTCAGCTCCCACTCGTATTTGAACAGGTTGTCGAAATAGTGGTTGCTCCACTGCGTCGGTGTCTGCGTCCAGGTGACCTCCGGACCGCCGGTGATCGCATCCGCGCCGTGGCCGGTGCCGTGCTTGCTACGCCAGCCGAGGCCCTGATCCTCGATCAGCGCGCCTTCCGGCTCCGGCCCGACGAAGGACGGATCGCCCGCGCCATGGGTCTTGCCGAAAGTGTGGCCGCCGGCGATCAGCGCCACCGTCTCCTCGTCGTTCATCGCCATGCGCGCGAAGGTCTGGCGGATGTCATGCGCCGAGCCGAGTGGATCGGGCTTGCCGTTCGGGCCTTCGGGATTGACGTAGATGAGGCCCATCTGCACCGCGCCCAGCGCCTCGTGCAGTTGGCGCTCGCCGCTATAGCGCTCGTCGCCCAGCCAGCTGCCCTCCGGACCCCAGAACAACTCCTCGGGCTCCCAGGTGTCGGCGCGGCCGCCGGCGAAGCCAAACGTTTTGAATCCCATCGACTCCAGCGCGACATTCCCGGCGAGGACGTAGAGGTCGGCCCAGGAGAGGCTGTCGCCGTATTTCTGCTTGATCGGCCACAGGAGCCGGCGCGCCTTATCGAGATTGGCATTGTCCGGCCAGCTATTGAGGGGCGCGAAACGCTGCTGGCCGCCGCCGGCGCCGCCGCGCCCGTCGGTGGTGCGATAGGTGCCGGCGCTGTGCCAGGCCATGCGGATGAACAAGCCGCCGTAATGCCCGAAATCGGCGGGCCACCAATCCTGCGAATCCGTCATCAAGGCATGCAGGTCCTGGATCACGGCGTTCAGGTCGAGCGTCTTGAAGGCCTCGGCGTAGTCGAAGGACGGGCCCATCGGGTTGGCCCGCGGCGAATGCTGGGTCAGCGTGCTGAGGCTGAGATGCTCCGGCCACCAGTCACGATTGCTCCTGCGTGAACCGCGGCGCGAAGAGCCTCCGCCGCCATGCGCAACCGGGCACTGGCCGGACCCCGCGTTCTCCGTCATCCCATCCATCTTTTTCTCCTCCAGCCGATATCATCCGTCTGGCCGGACTGGCCGCTCAACCACGCCCCATGCCCGACACCTGCAACTTCTTGTCGGTCCAATCTAACCCGCAGGCTTTTCAGGGGGAAATTGATTATGGCCGTTGGTGTGATTGATGGAAGCGATAAACGCCGGTCAGATCGGGTGGACGCTCGGCGGCAGATGATCGCGCACGGTGTCGGCCAGCAGGCGAATGTCACGGTGCCGTGGAGAACGCCGACGCCATGCGAGGCCGATCCGCCGCCCGACGCCGGATTCCAGCGGTCGCGTGGTCACCGCACGGGAGCGGGCCGCGCTGCACGCCATGGCCGGCAGGAGCGTGCTGCCCAAACCGGTTGCAACCATTTGAAAGATGGTCTCGAGGCTGGTGGCCCGGAAATCCCCGTCGCCATCATGGCTGGCGGTGTTGCAGATCGCCAGCGCTTGATCGCGCAGGCAATGGCCTTCGGTCAGAAGCAACAGATGGTGTTCGCGGAGATCTTCGTCCTTCATGACGGCGGTGGCGACGGACTTGCCGCGTTTGGGCTCGGCGAACCAGAACGGTTCATCGAACAACGGAAGTGTCTCGAGGCGCCCATCGTCGATCGGCAGGGCGAGCAGCGCCGCGTCGAGGCGGTGCGAACTGAGTCGCTCCAGCAGCGGCGCGGTCAGATCCTCCCGCACTGTCAACCGCAGCTCGGGATAGTCGGCCTTCAGCGCCGGCACGAGCCAGGGAAGCAGATAGGGTCCGAGAGTCGGAATGACGCCGAGACTGAAGGCGCCGGTCAGTGGCCCGGATATATGCTGACCGACGACGCTGATCGCTTCCACATCCGCCAGCACTTGCCGGGCCCGACCGACGATGTCGGCGCCCACCGCCGTGACGCTCACCGATTGGGTGGTGCGCTCGAACAATGTCACCCCGAGTTGCTGTTCCAGCTTCTTCATTTGCGTGCTGAGCGTCGACTGGCTGATGTTGCACGCAGCGGCGGCCCGGCCGAAATGGCCGTGATCGGCGAGCGCGACGACATAGCGCAGGTCTTGCAGTTTGAGCATCGACGATCGCCCTCGGACGGACGGCGGTGTGCCCACCGATTCACGCCGGATGCAAGGCCGCCCTCTTTGCGTCGGCTCCGGGCGCCGCACCCTGTCCGATGACCGGCGCCCTGGTCGCGGTAGCCGAAGCGTGGTCGGCCTATTTGGAGGCTCGAAGCAGGGAGACATGCCGGACGAGATGACCTGCAAGACTGGCAGAAACGCGCAGGACACCGACGTGAAGCGAGCGGCTATTTCTGTTCCGGCGGTTGGAAAGATCATTGTGTCATGAGATCGACCCGCAGGCCAAGCATGTCCGCCGGTCCCGAACATCAATGCCCGTCCGAACCCGCGCCGAACGACCGCCACTCGCGGTCGCAACCCGAATGGTCAGGTTTGCTCCTGTGACGCTTGGCAAAGCGACGGCTCTCGTCATTTCGCTGGCTTGGACGATCATGCTTGGTGGTTGTTCAAGCGAAAGCGGGAAAGACCAACCTGTCGCACCTGAAGAATCGCAGGGAGCACGGCTTTGGGAGACGGCGCCTTTACCGGATCGGGAAGCCTCATCACCTTTGCACGAACGCCCGTCCATTGATCCGGCCATCGTCCACGCGTACGGCAAGCCGTTGGGCAACGGGTATCTTCCCGGGTCGACCTACCGGAACCAGGAGGATACGCCATCGACACGGGGGCCCGGGGTGGAGTTGCACGTTCCGGTCCCCTGAAATCTGTTCGAACCTTGATCGTGCCTTGGCATCGAAGACGACGGCGCTGGATGCCGATAACGCAGCGGGCAAGTGCGCCGGCCACACCCGCCTTTCCGCACGTTCGCGCCACCCGCGGAACCGCCTTGCCGTCCTCGGCTTTGAGCAGCTCGACGGGGGCACGCCATGGGCCGATTTCGCGCGTTCGCAGGGATGGTCTTTGCGGTATTGAGCGTCGTGGCGCTCGGCGGATGCGCCTCGACGCGACCGCTCGGACGGTACGACGCCGCGGCGGTGTCCGGACGCACCTACGTGCTGGTGGGTGCCTCCTCGGGCTTCGGGCAGGGTGTGGCGCTTGACCTCGCGCGTTACGGAGCGAACCTGGTTCTCGCGGGTCGCCGCGGCGATCTCCTGGAGGAGGTGGCCAACCGCGTTCGTGCAACGGGAGCCCAGATTTCGGTCGTGCCGACCGATATCAGTCGGCCGGAGGACGTTCAACGCCTGGCCGCGGCCGCTGTCGGCCGCTTCGGAAAGGTCGACGTCTGGATCAATTTCGCAGGCATCGGCGCTATCGGCCGGTTCTGGGACATACCCGTGACCGATCAGGCACGGTTGCTGGACGTCAATCTCAAAGGCGTCCTGTACGCGAGCAATGCAGCCATACGGATATTCCGCCATCAGGGCTACGGAACCCTGATCAATCTCGGCTCCATCGATAGCGAGGTCCCGCTCGCCTATCAGGCCGCCTATTCCGCGTCGAAAGCTGGGGTGCGCGGCATGGACCAGGCGCTCGCGCAGGAGCTGCGGCTTGCGGGCGCGGAGGATATCCACGTGGTGACTGTCGAGCCTTGGGCCGCCGACACGCCGTGGTGGGGCCACGCCGCGAACTATAGTGGCGGGACTCCGCGGATGGCCGCCATGGACGATCCCTGGAAGGTGGTTCGCGCCATCGTCTGGGTCTCACTGCATCCCCGCGCCGAGCTGCCCGTGGGCTGGAAGGCGCAGGCCTCCTGGTTCTCGCACCATCTGGCGCCGCAACTTACGGAGCATGTGTCGGCCAATATCGCCGATCGGTATCAGATCGAGACGGCGCCGCCCGCCCCGCCGACCGACGGCAGCCTGTATCAAGCAGACCCGTCCGGGCGCGGCGTCGAGGGCGGAGTGCGCGCGCGCATGCAGTCCGAGGATCAATCCCGGCCCGCCGCGGCCACGCCTTGACGTTATCCCGCGCCCGGCGCCCTCGGTCGGCAATCCGTTCGATTATTGGTGTCCCGGCAAAAGTACGCGAGGCGGCGGGTTCAATGCCTATGATAAGCGACGCCCCTCTCTCCGAAAGCTCACCCGTAGCCCGGTCCAGCGGTCCATAAGGAGGCTCGCCATGTCCTCTCAACCGGCGCCCGCGGCGCGTGGCGAACGAACTCGGGTGCGGGTCTGGATTTGCGCCGTGATCTTGTTCCTGTCGACGGTTGCCTATGCGGACCGTTCGATCCTGTCGATTTCTGGTTCCGGCATCAAGGACGCGTTCGGTCTCACCACGGTGCAGCTCGGCTACATCCTCTCGGCGTTCAGTTGGGCCTATGTGATCGGCCAAGTGCCAGGCGGCCTTCTGCTCGACTATCTCGGGACCAAGCGGGTGTATGGCGTGACGCTCGTGATCTGGTCCTTGGCGACTTTCCTGGTCGGTTTCGTCGGCGAGTTCGTGAACGGCGCGGGGGGGGGCGGTGACGTTGCTCTTCGCCTTGCGATTCATCCTCGGATTCGTCGAAGCGCCAAGCTTTCCGGCCAATGCGCGCATCGCAGTGATGTGGTTTCCCAAGCTGGAGCGCGGACGCGTGACGTCGCTGTTCGCTTCCGCGTCCTATTTTGCGGTTGGAATTTTCTCTCCCTTGAGCGGCTGGCTGGTGTCCGCATTCGGCTGGCCGTGGCCGTTCTTCGTGCTGGGGATGATCGGCTTCGTCGGCGCGTTGGTCTGGGGCAGGTTCATGCACGAGCCGCGTAGACACCCGAACGTGTCACAGGCGGAGCTCGACTTCATCGTGGCGGGTGGGGCATTGGTCGATATCGACGACAAGCCGGAGCTGAAGAGCAAGCCGCACGTATCCGGCGCCATTCTCAAGAAACTGCTGACCAGCCGGATGCTGTGGTGTGCCTATGCCGGTCAGTATTGCACGATTGCCTTGAGCTACTTCTTCATCACCTGGTTCCCGATTTACCTCGTGCAGGCGCGTGGCATGAATGTGATGCAGGCTGGTTTCGCATCCGTCGCGCCATCGCTGTTCGGTTTTGCCGGCGGCATCTCGGGCGGCTGGGTCTCGGACTCCCTGATACAGCGAGGCTGGTCGATCACCTCGGCGCGGAAGACTCCGTTCATTCTGGGCATGTTCGCGGCGACCAGCCTTGTGCTCGCTTCGGTCGCGGACAGCAACGTGCTGGTGATCGCCCTGATGTCGTTCGCCTACTATGCGAAAGGCGTGGCCGCCGGCGCCGGTACCTGGGCCGTTGTCACCGACACCGCCCCGAGGGAAGCCGTGGGCCTCGCCGGCTCCATATTCAACTGCGTCGGGAACATCGGCGGCATCGTGACGCCGATCGTTTTCGGCTACATCGTCGCGGCAACCGGCGGCGACTATGGCGCCGGACTCTATTTCGTCGGCGCGCATTGCGTGGTCGCCGCGCTGCTTTTCCTATTCGTGATGGGCCGCATCGAGCGGATCGGCGACGAGAGGACCCAGTTGGACGCCATGACAGCGCCGGTCCCGAGTTGAGCGGGAGAAAGGATCGAGGCGCGGAACCGGTACGCGGCTCACTGCGATGTCAGCCGTCATTTTTTGTCAGCCGGATATCGATTTCGCGATCCATGAAGGACCACTCTCTGGTGGCGCGGAGTTGCACCAGCATGTCCTCGAAAGCCGCCTCGTCATCAGGTGCGAAATCGAGAAAGCCGAGGAAGTCGAACGGGGCGTCGGTCGCGAGATCCCTGCAGTGAAGGAGGCGACGCGCGACGGCCGGGAGATATCGGATTCCGATCGCTATGTGATGGGAGTCCTCTTCGAGAATGGTGCGGCGCTCGTCTTGCGCGAGGGCCCACCACTCTGGACGCTTGCGCAGCAGGATCAGTGCGGCGCGTGTTGCCTCCGGTCTGCCGATCGGAGCTTGCCGGCTGGTCAGCTCCCCTTTCTCCGTGCGCGTCGTGTATCGGTCGTTCGTCGCGACTCCGGACAACATCCAGGCCGCGGCGCTCGGCAATTCCGTCAGCAGACTCGCGAGCATATCCACGCGTGACACCGGTGCGATCGACGCCCCCGAGACCGTCCTTTGAGAAAGGACGCGCATCGACCCCTCATCGCCACCCACAAACGTGTAGGCTCTGGGGTTTGGTGGATTGAGCACGTCCGACCTCATGGTTTCGGGCCTCCGGCATCGGTTTATACTCGCGCTGGCATCGGTGGGCCTACCCCGGTCTCGATCCGACCGTAAGAGATGATCGAAGTGCGCCCAACAAGCCGAGATCCGGAAGCCAAGCCTGCCGAATGCGCCGAAGTTTTTCGCTGCCCAGGGTTAAATCTGGGCTGAACCACCATCGACGAAGAGTTCACTGCCGGTGACGAAGCTGCTCTCGTCGGAGGCGAGGAACAGGGCAGCGCTCGCACTCTCCTCGGCTTTGCCAAGACGTCCGAGCGGCGTCGTCGACCTCACGAAATCGATCATCTGCTGGTGGGATTCTTCCGAGCCTGCGAGATCGTGCCAGCCGGGCGTGGAGGTAGCACCAGGCACCAACACGTTGACGCGGATTCGCCGTGGCGCGAGGTCGAGGATCCAGCAGCGCGCGAAGCTGCGGATCGCGGCCTTGCTCGCGCTGTACACGCTGAATGCGGGTGTTCCGCTCGTCGCCGCGGTCGAACCCGTCAGGATGATCGACCCGCCATCCCGCATGAGGGGTAGCGCCTTCTGCACGGTAAACAGGGTTCCTTTGACGTTGGTTTGAAAGGTCCGGTCGAAATGGGCTTCGGAGATGGCTTCGAGCGGGACGAATTCGCCGCCGCCCGCATTGGCGAACAACACGTCGATCGCCCCCGCTTCGGCGCGCACGATCGCGAACAGACGGTCGAGGTCGGCAAGGATCGACACGTCGCCGCGAACGCCGCGTGCGCTCGGGCCCACCTCGGCGACCGCCCCGTCGAGCTCGTTCCCGCGGCGTGCCGACCTGAGTGGCGGCACCGCGCCCACCACGTAACCAAGTCACGCAAAAACGGCGAAGCCCGCAGCCTGCGGCAGGTTCGGCCTGCTCAGACACCTTCGTAGACCAATCGCGTGAAGAAACCGGGATCGATGACGAAGTTGCCGAATTTTGCGTCGAACGCGGCGGTCGGCTTCGCCGCGACCGCCTCATCGCGCGATCGACCCTGTCGCTTGAGTGCGGCGACCTTCTCGCGAATGGAGACGAGCATGTCGCGAAACGCCTGGAGCTCACGCTTGGTGCCGACGGGCTTGCCGTGACCGGCGATGATGACGGAGTCCTCAGTCACTGCAGCGAGGTTGACGTCTGACGCGGCGATCATTCCGTCGATGCTGCCGCCTGTCGAGTAGTCGATGAAGGGATAGATGCCGTTCCAGAAGGTGTCGGCAAGGTGGACAACGTTCGCTTCGACGAACGTCACCGATATGTCGCTGTCGGTGTGCGCCGGGGCGTAATGCTTGAGTTCGATCGTCAGCCCGTTGAGCCGCAGCGTACGGTCTGCGCTGAAGACCTCGGTGGGGAGCCCGCCACTCGGGAGAGGAAGGAAATTGTAGTCCCAATCCGCCACGCGCTCGACCTGTCGGAGACGCGTGCGCGTGTTTTCCTGCGCGATGATTTTGGCTCCGGCCGCGTTCAGCCACGTGTTCCCGTCCGTGTGGTCGAAGTGCCAGTGAGTGTTGACGAGATGCGTGATCGGCTCGGCCCCGAGGTCGGCGAGAGCGCGGGTCATCTGCGGGCGCGAGACGCCGATGCCGGCGTCGATCAGCACCTTACCGTCGCGACCCGTGGATACGGCGACGGTGCCGCCTGAACCTTCGAGCGCCACGATATCGTGGCCGAGCTTGTGCGTGACGATCGGTGAAACCGCAGCGCTGTCCTTGATCAGGGTTACCAGGCCGCGCGCCTCGGCGAAGGATTGGCGCGGCGTCAGCCAAGCCTCGGCCGACGCGGCGCCGGCGACGCAGCAAAGACAGAAGCCGCGCCGAGACAGCAAGGCCCTCCGTGGATGTGTCACCGTGGGTGCGCTCCCGATATGCACTGGCTCGGTCGCTCAGTTTCGGACGAAAGCGAGAAGATCGGCGTTAATGACCTCGGCCTGTGTGGTCGGCATGCCGTGCGGAAACCCCTTATAGGTTTTCAGCGTGCCGTGCTTCAGCAGTTCGGCTGAGAGCGGTCCGGCATCGGCGTAAGGGACGATCTGATCGTCCTCACTATGCATCACCAACACCGGGACGCCGATCTTGCGCAGATCGTCGGTGAAATCGGTCTGCGAGAAAGCGACGATGCCGTCGTAATGCGCCTTGGCGCCGCCCATCATGCCCTGACGCCACCAGTTCTGGATGATAGCTTCCGAGGCACGCGCACCGGGCCGGTCGTAATTGTAGAATGGCCCGGCGGCGACGGCCCGGTAGAACTCAGAGCGATTGGCGGCGAGCTGCGCTTGAAATCTGTCGAACGTTTCCTTGGGTTGACCGCGAGGATTGGCCGCGGTTTTTACCATCAGCGGCGGCACTGCACTGATGATGGCGGCCTTGGCGACGCGACTTTCCCCGTGCCGTGCCAGATAGCGCACCACCTCGCCGCCCCCGGTGGAGTGACCGACATGGACCGCGTCATGCAAATCGAGATGGGTCGTGATCGCAGCGAGGTCGTCCGCATAGTGATCCATGTCGTGCCCGTCGGCGACCTGGGTCGAGCGACCGTGGCCGCGCCGGTCATGCGCAATGACCCGGAATCCCTTGCCGACGAAGAACATCATTTGCGCATCCCAGTCATCGGCTGACAGCGGCCACCCGTGACTGAAGACCAGGGGCCGCCCCGCGCCCCAGTCCTTGTAGAAGATTTCTACGCCGTCTCGCGTCGTCAGTGTGGGCACCATCAAGCTCCGTTTTCAGTAGAGGCAAACTGTTTTGGCGCGGGCTCACGTGCAACTTTCGATGACAGGCCGTGTGGGTCGGTAGCGGCGAGCGGCATTAGTTTGGTGGTAACGAACGGTGGAGGAAGTTGCTGATCAGTGGTGCCATGACGTCGAGCTTGTCCTCCAGCGCGAAATGCCCGGTGTCCAGCATGTGGAACTCGGCCTTCGGAAGATCGCGCAGGTAAGGGTCGGCACCTTCCGCGGGAAAAATCTTGTCGTTCTTGCCCCAGACGATCAGGGTCGGCGGCTGATACTTACGGAAGAAGGCCTGGAAGTCCGGATAGAGCGGCACGTTGGTTCCATAATCGCGAAACAGGTCGAGTTGGATGTCGCGGTTACCGGGACGGTCCAGCAAGGCTTGGTCCTGCACCCAATTGTCGGGGCTGATGCGAGAGATGTCGCTCACACCGTCGACGTACTGAAACCGAGTCGTGGCCGGTGCAACCAGGAATTCGAGTTTCCGCCGACGCGCGTCGGAGTCGTCGGCCCAGTACGCTTTGATGGGATCCCAAAACGCCCCGAGCCCCTCGGCGTAGGCGTTCCCGTTCTGCACGATCAAGGCAGTGACGCGGTCCGGGTGAAGCAGCGCGAGGCGATAGCCGACCGGCGCACCGTAATCCATCACATACATTGCGTAGCGGGTGGCCCCGAGCTTCTGCAGCAGCGCGTCCACGAGGACCGCGTAGTGTGCAAAAGTGTAGGCAAACTTGGTGTGTTCGGGCGCGGCACTCTGGCCGAATCCAGGGTAGTCGGGCGCGATCACGCGGTAACGATCCGCCAGAACCGGAATCAAGTTGCGGAACATGTGCGACGAAGTCGGGAAGCCGTGCAGAAGCACGACGACGGGCGCATTCCCTGAACCGGCCTCGCGGTAGAATAGATCAACGCCTTCGACGTTTGCGGTTCGGTAATGCGTCACATTCCCGGCCGCGTATGCCGGTGATTGGGCGGGTGCGGCAATCGGTGTCGCCTCGGCAACACAGGTCAGGAGAGTGATGGCGGCAGCAAGGGCGAGCCTCTTGCGAGTCATCTCCTGTCCCTCTCCTTCGGAATCAGGCCGTGCTTGTGTTGCCGCAGGCGATGCCTTGGTCATCGATGCTTCGCGCCCATCAAGGTCTCCGAACGCCGCGCCAAGTTCGCGATGCGTCCCGAACATAGTCGAAACCAGGGTGTGAGCGGTGCTAGGTGTTGCTAAAAGCTGCTTAGCGATCATTGACAACAAATGATCGGTTCGCGGCCCGCGCTCGGCCCGAAACTGGCCGGCGCTGGCGCCAGCCTCTTCGGAATGTCCCGCAACGGGGCGGGGGTTGCCGGCTGCCCCGTGCCCGTTCACGACGCCTGCGGCCTCCACGGGAGCGACAAAGCAATATCCTCGGCCCGGGATATTGGCGATGTAGCGCGTGCTGTCTGGGCGGCATCCCAAAACCTGGCGCAAAGCCGCGAGATGTACGCGCGGCGTGCCCGGGCTCACTCTCATGCCTTGCCATACGTGGCCAACAAGCTCGTCGTGTCCCACGACCCGCCCCGCGCGCTGCACGAGGAGAGCCAGGATGTCGAAGGCGCGAGCGCCGAGCCGTACCGGCGCCCCTTGGCGCCGGAGCGATCGTTCGATGAGGTTGAGACGGAACGGGCCGAAAAGGAACGACCCCATGCCCCCGAGTGAGGGCGGGTTCTGCACCCGAACGCTTTGGTCCATGGACAGCCTCCCACGTGGGCGGCCGAATGATCGAGGTCATACGGCCCGCGCAGTGACTGCATTCAATGTCCTTCCGGCGCTGCCGTCTGTCAAGCCGGATTGACGGGGTCAAGAGCGTCCTCAGATGTAGTGGAGGTATCTCGCTTGGCGGTCTCACGTAGATGTGCTGGGAGCCCGCAGCGAAGATCCAGCCCTTGAGACGCCCTGACGCCTGAAAGCTCTCCGTCAGTGTATGCATGTTGTCCCCGAAATGCCTGCATGGTAGAAGCTCAGTCCAGGGGTGTCCCCGTGCTGCCGCGACTGGAAAGAGAGAAGATGAGTGACTGGGTGCCCAGCTTGGGCGATGGCTCTAAACCGCGCTACATCGCGATTGCGGAGGCGATCCAAGGCGATCTGGCAGAGGGCCGCTTGCTTCCTGCGCAGCGCCTCCCTGCCCAGCGGCAATTGGCTCGCCTGCTCGGCTTGGATTTCACGACGGTGGCGCGAGGCTACGGGGAAGCGCAGCGACGGGGTTTGATCGAGTCCCGCGTTGGCGAAGGCACCTTCGTTGCCGGCGCAGCAGCTCATCGCTACGCCCCGAGCGCTCGTGTGGAGACGGGCGACTTCTCGATGAACATGCCGCCGGAGCCGACTGACGTGACGCTCTGGACGAGGCTTGGGTCCACCCTGGACTCGATCGGTCGCGATCTCACGAGCGTTCTTCGTTATCAGCGCTTTGGCGGCACGGAGTTGGACAAGCAGGCCGCGATCGGGTGGCTGGGACGACGCGGCGTCGAGGTCGGGCTGGACAAGGTCTTTGTCGTTCCCGGTGCGCACGCGGCACTGCTGGCCGCGATAACGGCGCTGTCCGGCCGGGATCGCGGCGTCGTGCTGGCGGAGACGCTGACCTATCCTGGCATCAAGGCGATTGCCGAGCAGCTCCGTCTGGATTTGGTCGGACTTCCGGTCGATCAACACGGGCTGTTGCCCGACGCATTCAGGGACGCCTGCCGGCGCCGACAGCCGAGCGCCCTTTACCTGAACCCGACGCTTTCCAATCCGACGACGCGGACGATGCCCCTCGAGCGGCGGCGGGAGATCGCCGCCATCGCCCGCTCGGCCGGCGTGCCCATTCTGGAGGATGATCCGTACGGGATACTTCCGATCGAAACATCGGCGGCCTTCGCCTCGGTGGCACCCGACGTCACGTGGCACATCGCGTCCTTGTCGAAATGCCTTGGAGCCGGGCTACGCGTCGCCTTCGTCGTCGTGCCCGATGCGCGTTCCGGGTGGAACTTTGCAGCGGCCGTGAGAACGGCGAATGTGATGGTCTCACCGATCACGTCGACGCTTGCCACCCGCTGGATCCAGGATGGTACCGCCGATGCGCTTCTGGGCGCGATCCGGGCAGAGTCCCGGGAACGTCAGAAACTGGTCGCGGAGATATTGCCGGGCGAACTCGTGACGACCGACCCGGCCGCATTTCATGCCTGGGTGGCTCTGCCGCCGCGATGGACGCGATCAGCATTCGTGAGCCATATGGCGTCGAGCGGACTCGGCGTCGTCGCGAGCGACGTGTTCGGAACGCAGGACTCACTTCCCGAAGCGGTGCGCATTTGTCTCGGCGGACCGGCTTCCCGCCCGGTCGTCCGGACCGCACTGCAGTTTGCGGCGCACGCAATCTCTGAATCGCCAGCCCGCACGTCGAGCTTCCTGTAGCGCTCAACGGCGGGGAGCCGCCGCCCGTAGCCGCGCCGCGCGGCGCCGTGGTTGCCCGCCGGTCTGTCCCCCATCTTTGTCCGGGAGTTCAGCCGCGAGCTATCGCCGCTGCGTCTCGCAAACGCCGACCAGTCTCCACCTGAAAAATGAAGGCGTGTAAGATCGCCGATGCGTCCGTGATCGCAGCCCTGGTTTTTTGGATTGTTGCTTGTGAAAAGGGTTGCTTTCCACCCAA
>JAFAXA010000336.1 GCA_019241425.1 Acetobacteraceae bacterium
GCGCGGTCGTGCAGACGGCGAGCCACGAAATGGGCATGGGTACCGCGACGGTGCAGGCGCAGCACGCGGCGGAGCGGCTCGGGTTGCCGGTCGAGCACGTGGCGTTCGAATACGGCAATTCGTCGCTGCCGAGGGGCACGATCGCCGGCGGCTCGTCGCAATCGGCCTCGATCGTTGCCGCCGTTACGGCTGCGAGCGAAATGCTGTTCAAGGCGATGCTGAAGCTCGCCGGCAACGACTCACCGCTCGCCGGATTGCGGCGCGAGGAAGCGGAAGCGCGCGATGGCGGCCTGTTCCGGATCGGCGGCAACGGCCAGGGCGAAACCTATGCGTCCATTCTGCGCCGTGCCGGGCGGGACCATTATGCGTGCGAAGCCGCCGCGCCGCCGCCGATCGAGATGGTGAAATACTCCATGCATTCCTATGGCGCGCAATTCTGCGAGGTGCGCGTGAACGACTGGACCGGCGAAGTGCGGGTGTCGCGCTTCCTCGGTTCGTTCGACACCGGCCGCATCCTCAACCCGAAAACGGCGGCGAGCCAGTTCCGCGGCGGCATCATCATGGGCCTCGGCCTCGCGCTGACCGAGGAAGCGCTGTTCGACGAACGCAGCGGCCGCATCATGAACCCGTCGCTCGCCGAGTATCACGTGCCGGTGCACATGGACGTGCCGGCAATTGATGTGATCTGGACCGACATCCCGGACCCGATGAGCCCGCTCGGCTTGCACGGCATCGGCGAGATCGGCATCACGGGCGTCGGCGCCGCGGTCGCCAACGCGGTCTACAACGCGACGGGGAGGCGGGTGCGGACGTTGCCGATTACGTTGGAGAAGGCGATGGCGGCGTAGGACGGCGCCGCCACTGCGTCTGCTGATCTGGCCGGGTAAGGGCACGCCCGGTGCAAGATCACGACGGAGAGCGTCAGCGACGTCCTTCGTCTCGAAGCTCCAACAATTCTTCGTCCTTGAACCGTTGGCCATCCCGCATGGCGATACTTTCACGCAAAGCGCGCAACCGCTGCACGGCTTTCAGCGCCTGCGCGGAAGACGCGACCAGTACCAGCTTGGCCGCCCTTCGGCCACGCTTGCTCCGTCGCAGCGCAGTATTCAACTCGCGGTCCGTTTCGCTCATAAGCCAATCCCGGTCAGGGCAACGTTGCGAGCCTATACCGCAAAGCGGGGCCTCGCCGAATCGTCTGGAACTCGGTCACCGTCGCATCACTCTCCGCGGGGAAATCCCCAGGTAGCAAGGGCAGGTCGTCGGAGATCCTTGATGGCCTTGGTTCAGAACGAGCGACTGAAGCTGCTCGCGACGGCACTCAATAATCTTAGCTTGTCTTTCATTGTCAGTGGAGTTGTGGTGCCGGTCATCGGCGGCCATCTTGTCGGAGGGCTGCTTACGCTGGCTTGGTTCGGGCTGGGAGCCGCACTACATCTCTGTGCGCAGATCGTCCTCGGAAGGATGCGCGAGTGACCACGGAGCAAATTCTGTCGTGGTTCGTCTGGCCAACGGTGGTGGCGTTCCTCGCGGGCGCGGGCGGAATCTGGCTGTCCCGCAAGCTGTAACGGCCCTCACCCCCCGCCATTGATCGTCAGCACCGTTCCCGACGTGTACCCCGAGCGCGGGCTGGCGAGGAACGCGACCGCGTCCCCGATCTCCTCCGGCTTCGCCGCGCGGCCGAATGGCATCGAGGCGTTGCGGTCGCGCCAGCGTTCCGGGTCGCGTCCCTCGGCGGTGGCGGCGGCGCGGGCGAGCATTTCGGCGCGCTCGGTTTCCACCGGGCCCGGGTTGATGCCGACCACCCGCACGCCCTGCGCAGGCGCCGCCCGCCCGAGCGCGCGAGTGAAGGCCATCAGCGCCGCGTTGCCCGTCGCGCCGACGATGTAGCCGGGCGGGAACTGTTCGCCGGCCGCGCCGATCACGTTGACGATCACCCCCGACCGCCGCGCCGCCATCGCCGCGTAGATCGCGCGCGACAGCGAAATGAAACCGAACACTTTGAGATCCCAGGCGGCCCGCCACGTCGCGTCCGAGACGGTGACCAGGTCGCCGGGCGGGATCGCGCCCGCGTTGTTGACCAGGATGTCCACATCCCCCGCCGTCTTGGCGACCGCCCGGCACGCCTCCTCGGTCGAGAGATCGGCCGGCACGGTGCGCACCTCTATTTGATGCCGCGCCCGGATCGCTTCGGCGGTTTCGTCCAGCACCGATGCGGTGCGCGCCGCCAGCACGAGCGCGCAGCCCTCGGCGGCAAGCGACATGGCGGCCGCCCGGCCGATGCCTTTCGATCCGCCGGTGACGAGCGCCCGGCATCCCCTGAGTTGCAGATCCACGCGCCGTTCTCCCCAGCATAGGCAACGAGCCTGCGGCAAGCGGGGAAGGGCGGCAAGTTTGGCCGGAGACCTCCGCCCGGGGCTCGGCTATAGGGGCGCGATGGCTGGCCCCCGGTCATACACCCGAATCGCCGTCAACGTCGTGCTGGACGGCATCGCCGCCGCGCTCGCCGTGCCGGCCGCGCGCTGGATCGCCGACCCCGGCGGGGCGTGGCTGCAGCCGCTCTGGCTGATCCCGGCCGGCGTTCCGACCTTGCTCGCGGCCGGGTTGCCGTTCGGCCTGTCCCGCCAATACTGGCGGTTCGCCGGCATGAGCGACCTGCTCGGGGTTGCGGGCGCGAGCGCGTTGGGGGCGCTGCTGTTCACCCTGCTGCTGCACCTCAGCGGACAACCGCCCGCCAACCCGGCCTTCCCGATGATCCAGGCGCTGGCCTTGCTCCTGCTGCTCGGCGCGCCCCGCGTGCTGTATCGCTGGTTCCGCACCGGCAAGGCGCGGCGCGGGGCGGCGGCGCGGTCGGCGGCGTCCAGCGTGCTGCTGGTCGGCTCCGGAGAGGACGCCGATCTGTTCATGCGCGCGCTCGCCCAGGACCCTCGGGCGACGCTCCGCGTCACCGGCCTGCTCGTGCTCGGCTCCCGCCAGACCGGCCGCCGAATCCACGGCCGCCCGATTCTCGGCGCCGTCGAGGAGGCGGGCGCGGTGCTGGAGCGGCTGGCGGAGGAGGACCGGCTGCCCGACATGCTGGTGGTCGCGACCCCGGATCTGGCGGGCGCGCCGCTCGCCGGGCTGCTGGAGGAGGCGGATGGGCATGGGGTCATCGTCCGCCTGGCCCCCCGGCCGACCGCGCTGCATCCGGCGCAACGGGGCAGCCTGGCGGCGGCGGCGCCGGCGATCGAGCTGAAGCCGGTCGCGATCGAAGATTTGCTGAACCGCCCGCAAGTGCCCCTCGACCGCGCCGGCATGGCGCGGCTGATCGAGGGGCGGCGGGTGCTGGTGACCGGCGCGGGCGGCACGATTGGCGGCGAACTCGCGCGCCAGGTCGCGGCGCTCGGGCCGGCGGAACTGGTGCTGCTCGATAACGGCGAGTTCGCGCTGTGGCAGATCGACGTGGAACTCGCCGAACTGGCCCCGGAAGTGAAGCGGCAGGCGCTGATCGCCGATATCCGCGACGAGGCCCGGATCCGCGCGATTTTCGCCCAGTGGCGCCCGGAACTGGTGTTTCACGCGGCTGCGCTGAAGCACGTCCCGATCGTGGAAGCGAACCCGCTGGAAGGGATGCTCACCAACATCGCGGGCACCCGCCACGTCGCCGACGCCGCGCGCGCGAGCGGCGCCCGCGCCATGGTGCTGATCTCGACGGACAAGGCGGTGAACCCGACCAGCCTGATGGGCGCCTCGAAACGCCTCGCCGAAATGTATTGCCAGGCCCTCGACATCGCGGCGCGGGCGGCCGGGGGTGAGGCGATGCGCTGCGTCACCGTGCGGTTCGGCAACGTGCTCGGCAGCACCGGCTCGGTCGTGCCGCTGTTTTACCGCCAATTGGAGCGCGGCGGCCCGTTGACCGTGACCCACCCCGACATGCAGCGCTACTTCATGACGGTGCGCGAAGCGGTGGGGCTCGTGTTGCAGGCGAGCGTCCTCGGCACCGGCGACACCGCCCTGCCGTCCGGCGAGGAGGGCGGCATCTTCGTGCTCGACATGGGGCGGCCGGTGAAGATCGTCGATCTGGCGCGGCAGATGATCCGCCTCGCCGGGCTCAGGCCGGACACGGACGTTGAAATCCGCTTCACCGGCCTCCGTCCGGGCGAGAAGCTGTTCGAGGAATTGTTCCACGGCCGCGAGCCGCCGGTGCCGACCGGCTTTCCGGGGCTGCTGATGGCCAATCCCCGCACCGCCGACCCCGCAGCCGTCGGCCGCGCCATCGACGCGGTCGCGCGCGCCTGCCGGGATGGCGCCGAGGCGCAGGCGCTGGCCCTGATCGGCCGCCTCGTTCCCGAATTCGCGCACAACGCCGAAGGCAGCGCCGCCCCGCTGACGCCCGAGGAGGCCCGATGACCGACCCCGCCGCGCCCGTTCCGTTTCTCGATCTGAAGGCGCAGCAGCGGCGCATCGCCGCCGATCTCCGCCGCCGCGTCGAGGCGGTGTTTGCGCATTGCCAATTCGTGCTCGGCCCGGAGGTCGCGGAGCTGGAAGCGGCGCTTGCCGCCTTCTGCGGCGCCGGGCATTGCGTGTCGGTCAGTTCTGGCACCGACGCGTTGCAGATCGCGCTGATGGCGGAAGGTGTCCGACGCGGCGACGCCGTGTTCCTCCCCGCCTTCACCTACACAGCGACGGCCGAGGTGCCGCTGGTGCTCGGCGCCACGCCGGTCTTTGTTGATGTCGACCCGCGCACCTTCCAGATCGACCTTGCGCATCTGGAGCGCCGCATCGCCGACACGCGCCGCACCGGGAAATACCGGCCCCGCGCGGTCATCGGCGTCGATCTGTTCGGCCAGCCGGCCGACTGGCCCGCGATTGCGGCGGTGGCGGCGCGGGAAGGGTTGTTCACCCTCGACGACTGCGCGCAGAGCTTCGGCGCCTCCCTGCATGGCGAGCGCCTCGGCCGG
>JAFAXA010000191.1 GCA_019241425.1 Acetobacteraceae bacterium
AAAGGCGAGCCGCCGCATTTGACAGAGGTGCAGACGCCCTCCGCCGGCGGGTCCGCCTATTACGCGCTGGCGGTCGAGGACGTGACGCCCGCGTCGCCCCGGCCGTTCGCGGAGGTCGCGGACGCGGTGCGGGCGGATTGGACCCATGACGCGATCCGCCACGCACAGGAAGCCGCGGCCGCGCATCTGCTGGCGGCCACCAAGGGCGGCCAGTCGATCGAGGACGCCGCGGCGGTTGCCGGGCTGCGGACCCGGCGCACGCCGCTCACCGGGCGATCGGAAGCGGCGGAGGGCGTGCCGGCCCCCTTGCTTCGGCCGCTGTTCAGCCTCAAGCCAGGCGAGCCGACCATGGTCGAAACGCCGGACGGGTTTGTGGTCGCCGTGCTCGGGGACGTCGAAACGCCCGATCACACGACAGATCCGGCGGGCTACGCCCGGCTGCAGGACGCGCTCGCACGGTCGCTCGGCAACGACACGGAGATCGTGCTGGCGCAGGCGCTCCGGGACCGGGCGCAGCCGCGCGTCAACGCGCGCCAGCTCGACAGCCTGATCCAGCCCTGAAGGGAGCAGCTAGGGGCATGAACGTGTCCGTTCCGCCGCCCGGTTTCGACGCCTTCCGCGCCGCGTTCGACGCCGGGCGCGGAACGCTGCTTTGGGCGCGCGGGGTCGCCGACCTCGAAACGCCGGTCGCGGCCTTTCTCAAGCTCGCGCATGGCCGCGCCAACGCGTTTCTGCTGGAAAGCATTGAGGGCGGCACGGCGCGCGGGCGGTATTCCGTGATCGGCATGGAGCCGGACCTGATCTGGCGCTGCCGCGACGGCCGCGCCGAGATCAACCGCCGCGCCCGCACGGACCGCGATGCGTTCGTGCCGGAACCGCTCGCGGCACTCGACAGCCTGCGCGCCCTCGTCGCCGAAACACGGCTGGATGTGCCAGCCAGCCTGCCGCCGATGTCGGGCGGGCTGGTCGGCTATCTCGGCTACGACATGGTGCGGTTGATGGAGCGGCTGCCGCGGAAGAACACGGCTTCGCTCGATGTGCCGGAGGCAGTGCTGCTGCGGCCGACCCTGTTCGCCATTTTCGACAACGTCACCGACGAACTCACCTTCGTCGCCCCCGCCTACCCGGGCGCGGATCGCGACGCCCGCGCCGCCTGGGAGCGGGCGAGGAAAACCCTCGCCGATGCGCAAGCGGCGCTCGACGGGCCGATGCCGCACCCGCCGCCGCCGGTCGTGCTCGATACATTGCCGGAGCCTGCTTCGAACTTCACCAAAGCCGGGTTCATAGACGCGGTGCGGCGGGCCAAGGAGTACATCGCCGCCGGCGATGCGTTCCAGGTGGTGCCGAGCCAGCGTTTCTCGGTGCCGTTCGCGTTGCCGCCGCTCGCGCTCTATCGGGCGCTCAGGCGGATCAGCCCGGCGCCGTTTCTGTTCTTTCTTGATTTCGGCGGCTTCGCGGTGGTCGGCAGCAGCCCCGAAATTCTGGTCCGGCTCCGCGACGGTACCGTCACCATCCGCCCGCTCGCCGGAACGCGCCGGCGCGGCGCCACCCGCGAGGAGGATCTGGCGCTCGAACAGGAATTGCTGGCCGATCCGAAGGAGCGCGCCGAGCACCTCATGCTGCTCGATCTCGGCCGCAACGATGTTGGCCGGGTGGCCGAGATAGGCACCGTGCGGGTGACCGAGAGTTTCGTTGTGGAGCGGTTCAGCCACGTCATGCACATCATGTCGGACGTGCAGGGCCAGCTTCGCGCGGGGCTCGACGCGGTGGATGCGCTGGCGGCCGGCTTCCCCGCCGGTACGCTGACGGGGGCGCCGAAGGTGCGGGCGATGGAGATCATCGAGGAGCTGGAGCCGACGCGGCGCGGCGTGTACGCGGGCTGCATCGGCTACTTCGCCGCCAACGGCACGATGGATACCTGCATCGGGCTCCGCACGGCGGTCGTCAAGGATGGCGTCATGTATGTGCAGGCGGGCGGTGGCGTCGTCGCCGATTCCGATCCGGAAGCCGAATACGAGGAAACCCGTCAGAAGGCGCGCGGTCTCATGCGGGCCGCGGAAGAAGCCGTGCGGTTCGCCGCCGGCCGGAAGCCGGAATGAGCGCGCTGCCGCGACGGACGGCGCTCGGCACCGCCGTCGCGGCGACGATTATGGGCGTCGAGTTCCCTCCCGCGAAGGCGGAGGCAACCGGAACACCGGTCGGTCTGTGGCGAACCTTCGACGATCACACCGGCAAGGAACGCGGAACCGTGCGCATCTGGGACGACAGGGGTGCCTTATACGGCGCCATCGTCAGCGTCCGCGATCCGGCGGAAGCGAGCAAAGTGTGCCTGCCCTGTCGTGACGATCGCAAAGACCAGCCGGTGATCGGCCTCAACATCATCCGTGGATTGAAGAAGGACGGCGATAGCTGGTCCGGCGGCGAGATTCTCGATCCCGAAACGGGGAACGTGTACCGTTGCTCCATGCGGCTCGCGGATGACGGCAAGAAACTCGTAGTGCGCGGGTATATTGGCTTTGCCCTCATCGGCCGCTCGCAAACCTGGCTCCGCACCGGCTAGGGGCGAAGCCGCGATTGACCGGCCGCCGCGCCACGCACATAGAAGGCGCCATGATCCTCCTGATCGACAACTACGA
>JAFAXA010000155.1 GCA_019241425.1 Acetobacteraceae bacterium
GGGCCGTTCGGCGTCGCGATCGAGAACTACTACCAAACGGACCCGATCAGCCGCGCGAGCCCCACCATGGCCGCTTGCACGGAGACCTTCGCCACGACGCCGCTATTGCAGGCCGCGGAGTAGCACGGCGATGAACGATTTTTTCGCCACCACGCCCGGCTACGTCATCCTGACCTTCGCGCAAGCTCTCGCGATATTGGTGCCGTTGCTGATCTCCGTCGCCTATGCGACCTACGTTGAGCGCAAGGTGCTGGCGGCGATCCAGATCAGGAAAGGGCCGAACGTCGTCGGACCGTTCGGCCTGTGGCAGCCTTTCGCCGACGCGCTCAAGATGATCATGAAGGAAACGACGATCCCGTCGGGCGCCAACCGCGTGCTGTTCCTGATGGCGCCGATGCTCACCTTCGGGCTGGCGATGATCGCCTGGGCGGTTATTCCGGTGAATGCGGGCTGGGCGATCGCCGACATCAATGTCGGCGTGCTTTATCTGTTCGCGATCAGCTCGCTCGGCGTCTATGGCATCATCATCGCCGGCTGGGCGAGCAACTCGAAATACGCGTTCATGGGCGGGCTGCGGTCGGCGGCCCAGATGGTCAGCTACGAAGTCTCCATGGGCTTCGTGATCGTCACCGTGCTGATCTGCGTCGGCAGCTTGAACCTCAGCGACATCGTGCTGGCGCAGAGCCGGGTCTGGTTCTGCATCCCGCTGTTTCCGATGTTCATCGTGTTCTTCATCTCCGCCCTCGCCGAGACGAATCGCTCGCCCTTCGACCTCGCCGAAGGGGAGAGCGAGATCGTGGCCGGGTTCTTCGTCGAATACAGCGCCATGACCTTCGCGCTGTTCTTCCTCGGCGAATACGCCAACATGTTTCTGATGAGCGCGTTGACCACCATCCTGTTCCTGGGTGGCTGGCTGCCGCCGCTCGGCTTGCCGCAGTTCGGACCGTTGTGGTTCATCCTGAAAGTCTGGTTCGGCATCTTCGTGTTCATCTGGGTGCGCGGCACGTTCCCGCGCTACCGCTACGATCAGCTGATGCGGCTCGGCTGGAAGGTTTTCCTGCCGCTGTCTTTGCTCTATCTCGTGCTCACGGCCGGCGCGCTGATGGCGTTCGGCTGGCTGCCCTCCGTCCCGGGGACCTGACCATGGCGTTTCTGGATCGCACGGCTCGCAGTCTCCTGCTCGGCGAAATCGTCGCCGGCATGACGGTGACGCTGCGCTACATGTTCAAGCCGAAAGTGACGGTGAACTACCCGTACGAGAAAGGACCGCTCAGCCCGCGATTCAAGGGCGAGCACGCGCTGCGCCGCTATCCGAATGGCGAGGAACGATGCATCGCCTGCAAGCTGTGCGAGGCGATCTGCCCGGCGCAGGCGATCACCATCGAGGCCGAGCCGCGCGAGGACGGTTCCCGCCGCACCACGCGCTACGACATCGACATGACGAAATGCATCTATTGCGGCCTGTGCGAGGAGGCGTGTCCCGTGGACGCCATCGTCGAGGGGCCGAATTTCGAGTTCTCGACCGAAACCCGCGAGGAGCTGATGTACAACAAGGACAGGCTGCTCGCGAACGGCGACCGGTGGGAAACCGAACTGGCACGCCGGCTCGAAATCGACGCGCCGTATCGCTGAGCCGGTTCTCCGATGATCGCAAGCATCGCTTTCTATGTCTTCGCCGCGATCCTGCTGGTGTCGGCGGCGATGGTCGTGACGGCACGGAATCCGGTGCATTCCGTGCTGTTCCTGATCCTGTCCTTCTTCAACGCGGCCGCGTTGTTCCTGCTGGCGGGGGCTGAGTTCCTCGCGATGATCCTGGTGATCGTCTATGTCGGCGCGGTCGCCGTGCTGTTTCTGTTCGTCGTCATGATGCTCGATGTGAACTTCGCCGAGTTGCGGGGCGGCTTCCAGCGCTATTTGCCGGTCGGCGCGACCGTGGGTGCGGTGTTGTTCGTAGAACTGGCGCTCGTGCTCGGCGGCTGGCAAATCGCGCCGGATGCGGGGCAGCTCCGTTTCGCGCCACAGCCGCCGGATGTGCATAACACGGCGGCGCTGGGCCGGTTGATCTACACCGACTACGTGCTGCTGTTTCAGATCGCCGGTCTCGTGCTGATGGTCGCGATGATCGGCGCCATCGTGCTGACCTTGCGGGAGCGCAAGACGTCGCGGCATCAGTCGATCGCGGCGCAGGTCGGGCGGGACGTGCGGGACACCCTGGAGCTGGTGAACATGCCGCTCGGCGTCGGCGTGAGCGAGTTCTATCGCCCGCTGGTCGAGCAGCCTCCACCGCTGCATTCGGATCAGCCGGTGATCGCGCACGCGGGAGGCGGCCACGGCGATGGCGGGCATCACGCGGCGGAGAAACGTTGATGGCGGTCGGGCTGACCCATTACCTGGTCGTCGCGGCGATCCTGCTCGTGCTCGGCGTGTTCGGCATCTTCCTGAACCGCAAGAACGTCATCGTCATCCTGATGTCGGTCGAGCTGATCCTGCTTTCGGTCAATCTCAATCTGGTGGCGTTCTCGGCGGCGCTCGGCGATCTCGCGGGCCAGGTGTTCGCGCTCTTCGTGCTGACGGTCGCGGCGGCCGAGGCGGCGATCGGGCTTGCTATCGTCGTCGTCTACTTCCGTAACCGCAGCACGATCCAGGTCGAGGACGTGACCTTGATGAGGGGCTGACCGGCCATGATGTACGCCATCGCCGTCTTCTCGCCGCTGGTGGGTTGCCTGATCGCCGGCTTGCTCGGCCGCTCGATCGGCGGCCGCGCGGCCCAGGGTGTCACCATTGGCTTCATGATCCTGGCGGCGATCTGCGGCGTCACCGCTTTCGTCGAGAATACCTGGTACGACGCGGAACAGGAGACCGTGCCGCTACTGTCCTGGGTGGTGTCCAGCACCTTGCACGCCGATTGGGCGCTCCGCCACGACACGCTTTCCGTCACGATGGTCGGCATGGTGACGTTCATCGCGACTCTGATCCACATCTACAGCGTCGGCTACATGGCGCATGACGCGTATCCGGTCTATCGCTTCTTCAGCTATCTGAGCCTGTTCACCTTCGCGATGTTGATGCTGGTGACGGCGGACAATTTGCTGCAATTGTTCTTCGGCTGGGAGGGCGTCGGCCTGGCGAGCTATCTGCTGATCGGCTACTGGTACGACAAGCCGAGCGCCTGTGCCGCCGCCATCAAGGCGATGATTGTCAACCGGATCGGCGACCTCGCTTTCGTGGTCGGCATCGCCCTCGTGTTCTTTACGTTCGGCTCGATCGAGTTCCCGGCGATCTTCGGCGCGATCGAGCAGCATCAGAACGACCTCTACGGCCTGTTCGGCACCAATTTCCGCGCATACGAGGTGATCGGCGTGCTGCTGTTCATCGGCGCGATGGGCAAATCGGCGCAGATCGGGCTGCACACCTGGTTGCCGGACGCGATGGAGGGTCCGACGCCGGTCTCTGCGCTGATCCATGCCGCGACCATGGTGACGGCGGGCGTATTCCTGATGGCGCGCATGTCGCCGATCATGAGCTACGCGCCGTACGCGCTCGCCTTCGTCGCGGTGATCGGCGGCACCACGGCGTTCTTCGCGGCAACGATCGGCTGCGCCCAGACCGACATCAAACGCGTGATCGCCTATTCGACCTGTTCGCAGCTCGGCTACATGTTCGTGGCGGCCGGGGTCGCCGCCTATCAGGCCTCGATCTTTCACCTGTTCACCCACGCCTTCTTCAAGGCGCTGCTGTTCCTGAGCGCTGGTTCGGTGATCCACGCCGTATCCGGCGAGCAGGACATGCGCAAGATGGGGGGCCTGTGGCGCCACATCCCGCTCACCTACACGATGTTCTGGGTCGGCTCGCTCGCCCTCGGCGGCGTGTTCCCGTTTGCGGGCTATTACTCCAAGGACGCGATCCTCGAAGCGTCCTACGCGTCCGGCACGCTGTCCGGCATGTACGGTTTCTGGTGCGGCCTGCTCGGGGCGTTCCTGACCGCGTTCTATTCGTGGCGGCTGATCATCATGACGTTTCACGGCAAGCCGCGGGCCGACCACCACGTGATGGAACACGTGCATGAAAGCCCGTTCGTGATGACCGGGCCGCTGATCCTGCTCGCGATCGGCGCGACGGTGAACGGCTTCGTGTTCCGCCGCGAGTTCATCGGCGAGGGGTGGCCCGAGTTCTGGCGCGGCGCCATCGTCATTACCGCCAACAATCACGTGCTGGAGAACATGGAGCACCTCCCTGGCTGGGTCGGCCTGGCGCCGACCGTCGCAGGACTGACCGGAATCGCGCTCGCCTATCTCGCCTATATGTTCGTGCCGAGCATTCCGCCCGCGTTCGCGCGCGTATTCCGGCCGATCTATCTGCTCGCCTACAACAAATGGTATTTCGACGAGCTATACGACTTCCTGTTCGTGCGGCCGACCTTCTGGCTGGCGCGCAATTTGTGGCAGATCGGCGACGCGACGCTGATCGACGGCGCCCCGAACGGCATGGCCGAGATCGCCGCCGGCAGTTCGCGGCAGGTGGTGAAGATCCAAACCGGATCGATCGCCGTCTATGCTTTCGTGATGCTGATCGGCGTGGTGCTGCTGCTCGGCCTCTATATGCTGGTGCGGTGACGCCATGAACATCGCGGGCTTCCCCCTGCTTTCGTTGCTGACCTGGCTGCCGATGGTCGGCGTCGCCGTCATCCTGTGCGTGCGCGGCGACGAGGAGACGGTCGCCGAGAATGCCCGCTGGACCGCGCTTTGGACCAGCCTGATCGTGTTCGTGCTTTCGCTCGTGCTGTGGGCGAAGTTCGACGGGGCGGAGCCCGGTTTTCAGTTTGTCGAAAGCGTATCCTGGTTGCCGGAATACGGCGTCGGCTACCGCATGGGCGTCGACGGCATTTCCGTGCTGTTCGTGCTGCTCTCGACGCTGCTGACGCCGATTTGCGTGCTCAGCGCCTGGGAGGCGATCCACGCCCGCGTGCGCGAGTTCATGATCGCGTTCCTGGTGCTCGAGACGATGATGGTGGGCATGTTCTCCGCGCTCGACTTCGTCGTGTTCTACATGTTCTTCGAGGGCGTGCTTATTCCGATGTATCTCATCATCGGCATCTGGGGCGGCCCGCGGCGGGTCTACGCCTCGGTGAAGTTCTTCCTCTACACGCTCACCGGTTCCGTTCTCATGATGCTGGCCCTGCTCGCAATGTGGGTGCAGGCCGGCACGACCGACATTCCGACGCTGCTCCGCACCGATTTCCCGGTCGGAATGCAGTACTGGCTGTTCCTGGCCTTCTTCGCCTCGTTCGCGGTCAAGGTGCCGATGTGGCCGGTGCACACCTGGCTGCCGGATGCGCATGTGGAGGCGCCCACCGCCGGCTCGGTCATACTGGCGGGCGTGCTGCTGAAGATGGGCGGCTATGGCTTTCTCCGCTTTTCCATTCCGATGCTGCCGCAGGCGACGACCTATTTCGCACCGATGATCTTCGCGTTGTCGGTCGTCGCGGTGATCTACACGTCGTTCGTCGCGTTGGCGCAGACCGACATGAAGAAGCTGATCGCCTATTCGTCGGTCGCCCATATGGGCGTCGTCACCATCGGCTTGTTCACGCTGAACGTGCAGGGCATCTCCGGCGGGATGTTTCAGATGTTGTCGCACGGCATCGTCTCCGCCGCGCTGTTCCTTGTGGTCGGCGTGATCTATGACCGGATGCACACCCGCGACATCGACCGTTACGGCGGGCTCGCCGACCGGATGCCGAACTATGCGTTCGTGTTCATGATCTTCGCCATGGCGAGCATCGGTCTGCCCGGCACGTCCGGTTTCGTCGGGGAGTTTCTGGTCGTCGTCGGATCGCTGAAGGTGAATTTCTGGCTCTCACTGCTCGGCGGCATGGGCATGATCCTGGGCGCGGCGTACACGCTCTATCTGTATCGGCGGGTGGTGTTCGGGCGGCTGACCAAGCCGGATCTGCGCGGGATCCTCGACCTTTCGCCGCGTGAGATGGCCGTGTTCGCGCCGCTGGTCGTGCTTGCGCTCTGGATGGGCATCTATCCGACGAGTTTCAGCCGCTATTTCGACGCGAGCGTCAGCGCGATCGTCGACCATCACGCGGCGGCGATCGCGTCCTCGGTCAAGGTCGCGTCCACGTCCGGGGCAGGGCACTAGCATGAACTGGCAATTGGCGTGGCCGGAGATCGCGCTCGCGGTCTGCGGCATGGCGATTCTGATCTTCGGCGTGTTGTGGAAAGGGCGCAGCAATGCCTTCGCTTGCAGCATGCTCACCGCCGGCGCGTTCTTGCTCGCGGCGCTGCTCGTGCTCTCGCAAGGGGGCGGGCTCGGCTATAACGGGCTGTTCGTCGTCGACCCGTTCAGCTCGTATCTGAAGCTGCTGATCCTCGCCGGCGCGGCGTTGTCGCTGATCTTGTCGGTCGATTGGAACGAGCGCGAAGGTTTCCAGCGCTTCGAGTTTCCGGTGCTGATGCTGTTCTCCGTTACCGGCATGATGGTGATGGCCTCTGCCAGCAACCTGATGACGCTCTATATGGGCCTCGAATTGCAATCTCTCGCGCTTTATGTGCTGGCGGCTTTCAACCGCGACGACGCACGCTCGTCGGAAGCCGGCCTCAAATACTTCGTGCTCAGCGCGCTCGCATCCGGGTTGCTGCTCTACGGCATTTCGCTCTGCTACGGCTTCTCGGGCACCATGAACTTCGCCGATCTGGCGAAGGCGGCGGCGAACCCCGCCGGCGTGTCGCCGGGGCTGATCGTCGGCATCGTCTTCGTGCTGGTCGGACTCGCGTTCAAGATCTCCGCCGTGCCGTTTCATATGTGGACCCCGGACGTCTATGAGGGTGCGCCGACGCCGGTGACGCTGTTCTTCGCGACCTCGCCCAAGGTCGCGGCGATGGGTCTGTTGCTGCGGGTCATGGTCGGCCCGTTCGGGCATTTGCTGCCGCAACTTCAGAGCCTCATCGTGCTGATTTCGATCGCCTCGATGGTCCTGGGCGCGCTGGCGGCGATAGGGCAGACCAACATCAAGCGTCTGATGGCGTATTCCTCGATCGGCCACATGGGCTACGCGCTGATCGGCCTCGCTGCCGGAACCACCGAGGGCATTCGCGGCGTGCTGATCTATCTGGTCATCTATGTCTTCATGACGGTCGCGACATTCGCCGGCATCGGCGCGATGCGCCGGAATGGCCGTACGATCGAGAAGATCTCCGATCTGGCCGGGCTCGGCCGCAACGACCCAATGCTCGCGCTGATCCTCGTGATCTGCATGTTCAGCCTCGCCGGCATCCCGCTGCTTTCGGGGTTTTTCGCCAAGCTGTACATCTTCCTCGCCGCCGTGCAGGTCGGGATGTGGACGCTGGCGGTAATCGGCGTGCTGACCAGCGTGATCGGCGCGTTTTACTATATTCGCGTGATCAAGGTGATGTATTTCGACCAGCCGGAAGCGCCGTTCGATCGGCGTCCTGCCTCGCTTTCCTTTGTCGCGGTTGCCGCGGGCCTGTTCACGACCTTCTTCTTCGTATTCCCGGCCCCGATTATCGGCGCGGCGCAGGTGGCGGCGAAAGCGTTGCTCGGATGACCACGCGCCCCGCGCGCGGCGGCGGGTGCTGATCCATGCTGCTGGTGATCGACGCGGGCAACACGAACATCGTTTTTGCCGTTCACGACAACACCACATGGCGCGGTATTTGGCGCATCGCCACCGACGCCCAGCGTACATCGGACGAATACGCCGTTTGGCTGCTGGCGCTGCTGAAACACGGCCGGCTGAAGGCCGCCGAGGTCACCCGCGCCGTCATCGGCACGGTGGTGCCGGCGTCGCTCTACCATCTGCGCCGCCTGTGCCGGGATTGGTTCGGCGTCGAGCCGCTGATCGCGCGCTCGGCTCTCGATTGGGGTTTCGCGATCGACGTGCCGCGACCGGAGGAGGTCGGTGCCGATCGGCTGGTCAACGCGCTGGCGGCGCATCACCGCTTCCGTGGGCCGCTGATCGTGGTCGATTTCGGCACCGCGACGACGTTCGACGTGGTCGGCGAGGACGGCAGCTATCGCGGCGGCGTGATCGCGCCGGGCATCAATCTTTCGATCGAGGCGCTGCATCAGGCGGCGGCGCGGTTGCCGCGCATCGGCATCGGCCGGCCGAGCGGGGTGATCGGCCGGTCGACGGTGCCCGCCATGCAGTCCGGCATTTTCTGGGGCTATGTCGGGCTGGTGGAAGGGCTGGTCGCGCGTATCAGCGCCGAGTTCGGCCAGAATTTGAAAGTGGTGGCGACTGGCGGCCTCGCGCCGCTTTTCGCCGAGGGCACGCCGGTTCTGGCCCATATCGAACCTGAATTGACCCTCGACGGCCTCCGCATGTTGGCGGCGCGCAATCCGGCCCCCACATTAGCGCCCGGCCGCATACGGCCATTCGAGAACGATTAGCCCATTTTGAGAGTTTCGCTTTTATGAACGTTGGCTCCGGTGACTTCGCCTTCCTCCCTTTGGGCGGAACCGGCGAGATCGGCATGAACCTCAATCTCTACCGCTGCAACGGGCGATACCTCGCCGTTGATTGCGGGATCGGCTTCGGCGGTTCGGAGATGCCGGAGGTCGAGGTGATGATGCCGGATCCCGGCTTCATCGCCCAGCGCCGGGACCGGCTGGCCGGGCTCGTCATCACGCATGCGCACGAGGACCATATCGGGGCGGTCGCCTGGCTGTGGCCGCTTCTGCGCTGCCCGGTCTATGCCACGCCCTTCGCCGCCGCCGTGTTGCGCCGGAAGCTGGCCGAAGTGCAACTGCAACGCGATGTGCCGCTGCATGTCGTGGAGCCGGGCGGCGCGATCGAACTCGCGCCGTTCTCCTTGCAGTTCATCCGGGTCGCGCACTCCATTCCGGAGGCCCAGGCGCTGGTGATCACGACGCCGCACGGGATCGTGCTCCACACCGGCGACTTCAAGCTCGATCCGTCGCCGCTGGTCGGGCCGCCGACCGACGAGGCGGCGTTCGCGCGTCTCGGCGAGCAGAACGTGCTTGCCATGGTGTGCGATTCCACCAATGCGATGGTCGAGGGACATTCCGGATCCGAAGCGGATGTCCGTCGCAGCCTGACCGCGCTGATTCGCGACCTGCGCGGTCGGGTCGCCGTCACCTGTTTCGCGAGCAACGTGGCCCGGGTGGAATCGATCGCCCATGCCGCACAGGCGGCGGGGCGCAGCGTTGCCCTGGTCGGCCGGTCGCTTCGCAATCTCGATGCGGCGGCGCGGGAGACGGGCTATCTCGCGAACGTGCCGGAATTCGTGTCGGAAGCGGATGCGGGATCGGTGCCGGACGACAATCTGCTGATCCTGGTGACCGGCAGCCAAGGCGAGCCACGCAGCGCGCTGGCGCGGATCGCGCTCGACACGCACCCGAACATCGCGCTCGGCGAGGGTGATACGGTTGTGTTCAGTAGCCGGGTCATCCCCGGCAATGAGCGGGCGATCGGCACCGTGCAGGACAATCTGGTCCGGCGCGGCGCGCGGCTGATGACCGATATGGACCATCTGGTGCATGTGTCGGGCCATCCCGCGCGGGACGAGCTGCGCAAGCTTTATCGGCTCGTCCGCCCGCGCCACGCGGTTCCGGTGCATGGTGAGTGGCGGCACATGGCGGCCCACGCCGCGCTCGCCCAGGAACTCGGCGTCCGCCCGGTGATGCTGGAGGATGGCGACATCCTCTCCTTCGCGCCCGGAACGGTCGAGGTGGTGGATAGCGCCCCTGTCGGGCGCTTGGTGCTGGACGGCACCCGGCTCGTGCCGCTGAACGGGGAAGTGCTGGCCGCCCGGCGGCGGATGCT
This sequence comes from Acetobacteraceae bacterium, assembly GCA_019241425.1. Lineage (GTDB taxonomy): Bacteria > Pseudomonadota > Alphaproteobacteria > Acetobacterales > Acetobacteraceae > JAFAXA01. Next base: position 9,815 of record JAFAXA010000155.1, read on the forward strand.
GTTCAACGGCGTGGTGATGGGAAGCCTCGCCGTGGACGAGAGCGGCCGGGTCCGGGGCGCGCCGCGCGTCAGCGCACCCGGCCTGTTTGAGCCGG
>JAFAXA010000009.1 GCA_019241425.1 Acetobacteraceae bacterium
GTCGGCTTATTCGAAACGGCGGAAAGCGACGCTCTCGCCGTGATCGACGGACCGGAAAGCAAGCGCGTGATCGGCCTGTTGACGGAGCAGTTCGCGCTCCGGCGCTACAGCGAGGAACTCGACCGCCGCCGCCGCGAACTGTCAGGCGAGTAGCCCGCCCGCGCTCTGGAAGTCCACCCGGATGGGGCGGCGTTCAGCAAGACGCAAAAGATCCGTCCGCAACGATCCCGCTGCGGTTCAGACCAGGACGTGGGAGTCCGGCGTGCCGCCAACCACGTACGAGCGCAGGCTGTCCACCTCGTGTTCCTGCTGCTCGATGCGGGTCTTTACCACGTCGCCGATGCTGATGAGGCCGACCAGGCGGCCACCCTCCAGCACCGGGATATGGCGGAACCGGCCCGTCGTCATGAGTTCCATCGCCTCCGGAACCGACGTCTCGGGCGAGGCCGTGGTCACCTCCCGGGTCATCAGTTCTTCCACCTTCAAGTCCAGCGCCGAAGCGCCGTGCTTGGCGAGCGCCCGGACGATGTCGCGCTCGCTGATGATGCCCGCAAGCTCGCGGCCCGGTCCAAGCGCGAGCACGGCGCCGATGCGCTTTTCGGCCAGCACGGCGATGGCTTCGGCGACGCTATCGGACGGCCGCACGCTGATAAGGTCGTGCCCCTTGTTCTTCAGGATGGCTGCAATCGACATGGTTCCCCCGCTTGCACGGCTTAGGCAGACGTTGCGACGCGGACGAAACCAACCGCCGTCGGGCCTGCACGGCCCCGCGTTGTTTCGCGGCAGCCCCGATCAAACGGTGAGAATGCACCGGGAATCTGGGGTGCGCAACCGTCAGATGTGTCCGCGCACGAACTATTCAGCGGCCCGCGCCGGAACCGGCTGCGGCGCGGCGGCGAGCTGGGTCGCGACCAGGGCAGCGAAGCGGCCGCCGCGGTTCACCAACTCGTCGAACGATCCCCGCTCGGCAATCCGGCCGCCCTCGAACACCAGGATCACGTCCGCGTCGCGCACCGTCGACAGCCGGTGAGCGATGATGAAGGTGGTCCGCCCTTCCATCAGTTTCTTGAGGGCGCGGCTGACGCGCGCCTCCGTTGCCGCATCCAGCGCGCTGGTCGCTTCGTCGAGAATGAGGATGGGCGGGTCTTTCAGCAAGGCGCGGGCAATGGCGAGACGCTGGCGCTGGCCGCCCGAAAGCGTCGTGCCGCGCTCGCCGATCATCGTGCTGTAGCCTTGCGGCTGGCGCATGATGAACTCGTGCGCGTCGGCCAGCCGGCAGGCGCGCTCCAATTCCTGGTCGGTCGCGTCCGGCCGGCCCATGCGCAGATTGTCGCGGATGGAACGGTTGAACAGCATCGCTTCCTGGAACACGACGCCGATCGCGGCGCGCAGGCTTTCAAGCGTCACGTCCCGCAGATCGTGGCCGTCGATGCGAACCGCGCCCTCGATCGGGTCCCAGAGCCGTTGCAGAAGGTTCATCGCCGTCGACTTGCCGGCGCCGGTCTGCCCGACCAGCGCGACCGACGTGCCGGGCTCCGCCGTGAACGCGACGTCTGACAGGATCTTCGGCCCGCCAGGATAGCCGAACGCCACGTGATCGAAGCTCACCTCGCCCCGCCGCGCCGACAGCACGACCGCGTCCGGCTTCTCGGGGACGGAACTCTTGGCTTCCAGCACCGCCATGAAATCCTCGAGCGCCGGCAGGCGGAAGAACAAGGAGGACGCGAACGAGACCGCGGATTCCATCCGCCCGATCAGCAGGGTCGCGAACCCCATGAACGAGACGATATCGCCGACACCCGCTTCGCCGTTGATGTGCAGCAAGGTGCCGATAATCACGAGTGAGATCACGGCGATCGTGCTCGCGGCCCGGGTCGACACGTTGACCACGGCCCACCAGTTGAGCACCGGGAACTGCGTTTGTATCACCTGATTGATGATGTCCCCGAACATCCGCGTCTCTGCGCGGAGCCGCGTGAAGGATTGCACCACCATGACGTTGGAGAGCGCATCCTGCGCGGTGCCGGCAAGGCTCGAATTATAGGTCTCGACCTCGCGCTGTCCTTCCTCCGTGTGCTGGATCACGAAGGTGGTGATGGTCGAGAACACGATCACCAGCACGATCAAGGTGAGCGCCAGCTTCCAGTTGAGCAGCACGGTGAGCGGCAGCAGGATCACGACCGACAGCAAGGTCTGGAACTGGTCCCTGAAAAAGCTCAACCACACAGCGAACATGCCATCGGAGCCCGCGATCATGATTTTGATCAGCCGCCCGGAATGGGTGTCGCCGTGAAACGACAGCGGAAGATTGAGAACGTGCGAGTAGTACCGTCCCATGACGCTGAGGCGGTTGCGGTGCGCCATGCGCTCGCTTTGCAGCGCGATCGCCATCGTCGCGAGAATGCCGGCCAGCCCGACCGCGACCCAGATCAGCAAGAGATGGGTCGCCCGGCTCCACATGGCCGCGCGCGGCATGGAATCGGATTGCGACAATAGCTGGATCACGCGCCCGAACAGCAGCGGATCGAGGAAGCTCAAGGAGGCGGCCGCGAAATTGGCGAAACACAGCAGAATCGCCGTCCGGCGGTCCTTGCCGAGAATGCTGAAGACTCGGCCGTAAACCCTCAAAAAGCGCATCGTCCGTTCCGCAACGCGTTCACGTCCGGCCGCAGCATGACCCGGTAAGCCGCGGGCCGCCAGCCCCGATTTCCCCTCTGCGCCGCCTGCCCATCAGCACGCGGCGCTTCGCATGGGCCGGCTCGGATTGCCGAACTCATGCTGCGCCGCGACGAGTTGCAACTCGCGCGAACCGGTTTCAACCGTATGCTTCAGCACGCCCCAGATCGCCGATCCCGCCCGTTCGAGCGCGGCGGCCGCACGGCCGGTGCGAAGCCAATGGAACAGAAACAGCGCGGCGATCGCGTCCCCGGCGCCGTTGACGGCAACGGGCAGCAGCGGCGTACGCAGCAGATGGCAGCGATCGTCCTCCCCCGCCGCCGCCAGCAGATCGACCGCGTCGTTCGGCGTTTCGTTCGTCCGCAAGCTCGTCACCAGCACGGCGCGCGGTCCGTCCGGCCGCATGGCGGACCGGAGCAGGGCGACCGCGCGTTTTGCGTCCGGCATCGTCAGCACCGGCGCGCCGGTCAGATAGGCGAGTTCGAAATGGTTGGGCGTCGCGAGGTCGGCCTGCCCGAGCGCACGATCCCGGATCAGTTCCGGAATGCCCGGACGGACGAAAACGCCCCTGCCCTCGTCCCCGATCACCGGATCGCAGGCGTAGAGAGCGGCCGGATTTTCCTGCCGCACCCGCGCGACGGCGTCGAGAATGGCCTCGCCGATCGTCACATCGCCCATATAGCCGGACAGCACGGCATCGCACCGCCCGAGCACGCCGCGGGCCGCGATGCCGTCCACCAAGGCCGCGATCGCCTCGCCCGAGTAGACCTGGCCGGTCCAGGCGCCGTAGCCGGTGTGGTTGGAGAACTGCACGGTGTGGATCGCCCACACCTCCGCCCCGAGCCGCTGCAAGGGGAACACGGCGCTGGCGTTGCCGACATGGCCATAGGCGACCCAGGACTGCACGGACAAGATGTTCATGATTGAAACAATTGCCCTTTTCGGCCCCTGCGGCTATGGGGCGCGGAGACCGGCGGCCATGCGACGGCACGGAGCCGCGACCCGGTCCCTGGCAGGAGCATCCAATGAGTGACCTCGTCGTTATCGCTTATCCGTCCGAGGCCAAGGCCGAGGAAGTCCGGCAAAAACTGCTCAGCATGCAGCAGGAGTACCTGATCGAACTCGGGGACGCCGTGGTGGCTGTCAAGCAGCCGGACGGCAGCATCAAGCTCAATCAGCTTTTCCACACCACTGCCGCCGGCGCCGTGTCGGGCACCTTCTGGGGTTCGCTGGTCGGGTTGATCTTCCTGATGCCGCTGGTCGGCGCCGCGATCGGTGCCGCCTCCGGCGCGCTCGGCGGCTATCTCACCGATGTCGGCATCAATGACGATTTCATGAAGGACGCGGCGCAGGTGCTCCAGCCGAATACGGCCGCCCTGTTCGTGCTGATCCGCCGCATGACGGCCGACAAGGTCCTGGACGGCATCAGGGGCGAAGGCGGCACCGTTCTCCGCACGTCCCTCGACCACACCAAGGAGCAGGCGCTGCGGGACGCGCTTTCGGCGGCAACCGCCGCGGCGGCCCCGGTCACGTCCGGGATCCCGACGCCGGGCGCAGCGTCCGCCGATCCGACCTCCCCCGCCGCCGCCATCTGATACCGCCATCGAAAGCCGTGATCGCCCCGCCCGGCATACGCCGCCGGGTGGGCCGAGGCGGGCGTCGCCGGGCGCGGCTCAGAAGGACGCCGGCACCGGCCGCGTCGGCTACAGTACCTTCGTGCAGGTTCCGCCCGCGCTCGTGCCCTGATAGGCGCCGTCGTGGTTCAGGCATCCCGCGGCCCAGTCGTTGCAATTGGAAACGGCGTCCTCCTTGCAGGTCGCCTTGAGACAATCGCCTGCCTTGTCCTTTACGGTGCATTCGGATTCGAAATACGGGTCGGCCTTGCCGTATTTCGTCAGCGGGTCGATGGTCCGCCCCGGTGGCCCGGCGCAACCGGCCATCATCAGCAGACAGATGCCCAAGGCTCCCTGCAAGGCCGGACCGCGCATCGCAAACCTCCCACCACCGTTCAGAACCCGTGTCCTTCGTGCGAAAGAAAAACTGTTCGTTTCACACGTTACCGACGCCACTCTACGGAATCCGGGAAAGCCCTTCAATACGGAGGCAGAAGGCCAGCGCCGGCGTTTCATTCGTCAGAAACGCGGCAGCAGGCTCCGGCGGGACAACGCTATGCTGATCGCTGCACCTCCGGGTAATATTGCGGCGCCTCCCGGCGATCGAACATCCCGTAATCGCGGATCACCCGCACCCGCCGCAGCCGCGCGTTGTTCTGTAGAGTTGCACCCCGTTCGAAGGCCTCCGCATCGGTCGCGTGGCGCCAGGAGATCAGCAGAATAAGGTCGCCCGGGGTCAAGATGGCTTCCAGCACATCCCAGCCAACGAGGCCCTCCGCTGGCAGCTCAAGCCCGAGGTGGGCGGCGATTTCGCGTGAGCCGGTGCCCTCCGCCCAGCCAGCCGGCCGCTTCGCGTCGAGCAGACTGATGGTTGTTGCGGCGCCGGTCTCCGTCTCGTCGAGCCGCTGCTCGGCGATGACCTGGCCCGTCGGAACGTGGGTGTCCCGCGTGATCTGACCGACGCGCAAATGGTAGTCGCGCAGGATCTCCGAGCGTCCCTTCTCCTGAACGAAATGATGGCGCATTTTCGTGCGCCAACGGACCACGGCCTTTTCGTCCCGCCATCCGGAAAGCGACAGGATCCAGCCATCCCGGGTCAGGCTGCGATAGCGGATATTGTCGACAAACCCATCGACCTGCTCCAGTTCGGGCCGCAGCATCTTGGCATTGCCGAGATAGCTGTCCCATTGCTCGGACCGCGGCTGCACTTCGAAGATGACCGAAAACAAGGTCGCGTTCTCCCGGCGCTGATGGAAGGATCAAACGGCGGCGACGCAGTCGATCTCCACATCGAACGGCCCCGGCCACGCGGGTACGTTCACGAAGGTCCGGGCGGGCGGGTGCTCCGGAAAATACCGCGCGTAGACGGCGTTCACGGCGGCGAACATCTCCACCGACGTGCAATAAACGTTGCACCTGATAACATTCGCGAGCGACGAGCCCGCCGTCTCCAGGCAGAGTTTCATCTGTTCGAGAACGCGTTCGGTCTGCTGCTCGATCGGAGCGCGGATGATCTCGCCGGTATCGAGGTCGAACGGAGGCAGGCCCGAGACATAGAGCGTGTCGCCGTACCGCGTCACCGCCGAGGTCGGCGCCCCCCAACGCTCCAGGAAACTGGATATCGGTTCAACCCGGACCACTTGCCGCGCTGGCATCGCCATTCTCCCCTCAAGGACCGACGGCATCGGCGTCCACTCCGAACCGCGCCGCGTCCGCGTTCGGCGCGCCCCTTCAGGCCCTGGCGACGGCGCGGCGGGCCATGACGCCGATCAGGTGCGCCCGATAGGCGGCGGTGCCGTGAATGTCGCTGTTGAGACCGTCCGCCGGCGTCGTGATCCCGGCGATCGCGTCGGGTGACCAGTCCTTGGCGAGTGCGCCTTCCATTCCGGCGTGTCGGAACACCCCGTTCTGCCCGGCGCCGGTGACCGCGACCCGCACCCCGGCCGGG
>JAFAXA010000229.1 GCA_019241425.1 Acetobacteraceae bacterium
AGCGCGCTGATGGGCATCCTGCACGAAACCGGGCATGGCCTTTACGAGCAGGGATTGCCGCGCGAGTGGCGGCATCAGCCGGTCGGGCGCGCACGCGGCATGAGCATGCATGAAAGCCAGTCGCTGCTGATCGAAATGCAGGTATGCCGGAGCGCGCCGTTTGCCGAATACCTGGCGCCGATCGTCCATCAATCCTACGGCGCGGCGGCGGAGGGCTGGGACGCAGCGGCCCTGCTGCGGTTTCTCACCCACGTCGCGCCGGGTTTCATCCGCGTCGATGCCGACGAGATCACCTACCCGGCGCACATTCTGCTGCGCTATGATCTGGAGCGGGCGATGATCGCGGGCGACCTGACGCTCGCGGATCTGCCATCCGCATTCAATGCGGGCGTGCGGGACTTGCTCGGCTTAAACGTGCCGGAGGATCGCCTCGGCTGCCTGCAGGACATCCACTGGCACGGCGGCGCGTTCGGCTATTTCCCGACATATACGCTCGGCGCGATGATCGCGGCGCAGTTATTCGATGCCGCTTGCCGCGCCGAACCCGGCATTCTCCCCGGCATCGCGCAAGGCTCCTTCGCGCCGCTGCTGTCCTGGCTGCGGCGTCATGTGCACGGGATCGGCAGCGCGCAAAGTGCGGCCGAAATTCTCGAAGCGGCGACCGGCCGGGCGCTTGACGCGGGCGTTTATCGCCAGCATTTGCGCAGCCGCTATATCGACCGGGCGTGACGCCCGATTCCTGCCGGGGTTGACGATACGATGCTGCCAGATCGACGCGCCGCCGCGGCGCTGCTGCTGTTGTTCTCTGCCGCGAGCTGCGCCAAGCCACGGCCGCCTACGGCGGCGGCGCCGGTGCCCGCTGCCACACCGGCGCCGCAGAGCACGAACATGGACGGCACCTATCGCGGCACCAGCACGCGCTACCAGGCGGATCTGCGTTCCTGCCCGTCGCCCGGCCTCGTCACCTTGCGGGTGCTGGATGGCACCTTCAGCTATCGCTGGAACCGCGACGAATCCGTGCTGGCGACGGTCGGTCCCGATGGCGGCGTGTCCGGCGCGTCGGGCAGTATCACGCTGACCGGCCGCGCCGACGGCAACCGAATCAGCGGCGATGCCAGCAACGGATCCTGCGCCTATCATTTCACCACCGCCCGCCTTTCCTGAGCGCCGGCGCGACACGCGGCGCGTAACCTGCTAGGTTCGGGTGATGCGCTACATTTCCACGCGTGGCCAGGCGCCCGTGCGCGACTTCGCGGGCGTGCTGCTGGCCGGTCTCGCCGAGGATGGCGGGCTCTATGTCCCGGAAAGCTGGCCGCATTTCTCGGCATCCGACTGGCGTGCGATGCGCGGCTTGCCGTATCCGGAACTCGCGGCGCGCATCATCCAGCCATTCACGAGCGGTTCGTTCGATGCCGAAACGCTCGGGGGTTTGTGCGCTCGCGCCTACGCCGGTTTCGGTCACCCGGCGATCGTGCCGCTGGTGCAGCTCGAGACCGGGCTTTGGGTGCAGGAGCTGTTTCACGGGCCGACGCTCGCCTTCAAGGATCTGGCGATGCAGTTGCTCGGGCTGCTGTTCGACGCTGTTCTCGGTGCACGCGGCGAGCGCGTCACCATCGTCGGCGCGACCTCGGGCGACACCGGCTCGGCGGCGATCGAGGCATTTGCCGGGCGTGAGCGCGCCGATGTCGTGATCCTGCATCCGCGCGGCCGGACGAGCGAGGTGCAGCGGCGGCAGATGACGACGGTTGCGGCCGGCAATATCGGCAATGCGGCTGTCGAGGGCACGTTCGACGATTGCCAGGATCTCGTCAAAGCGATGTTCGCCGACGCGCCGTTTCGCAAGGAGCTGCATCTGTCGGCCGTGAACTCGATCAACTGGGCGCGGGTGGCGGCGCAGATCCCCTATTATGTCGCGGCGGCGCTGGCGCTCGGCGCACCGGACCGGGAGGTGGCGTTCGCGGTGCCGACCGGCAATTTCGGCAACGTGCTCGCGGCCTGGGCGGCGCGGCGGATGGGACTGCCGGTCGCGCGCTTGATCGTCGGTTCCAATCGCAACGACATCCTGGCGCGGTTCCTTGCCGGCAACGACATGTCGATGCGGGCGGTGGAGCCGAGCCTTTCGCCGAGCATGGACATTCAGGTCAGCTCGAATTTCGAGCGGCTGTTATTCGAGCTGGTCGGCCGCGATCCCGCCGAGACCACGCGCATCATGCTGCGGTTCCGGGAAACCGGCCGGATGCAAGTCTCGGACGGGGCGTGGCAGCGGGCGCGGCAGGTTTTTTATGGCTTCCGGCTGGACGATGCCGGGACCGCCGACGAAATCCGCCGACTCCACAACGCGAGCGGCTACCTCGCGGACCCGCACACCGCGATCGGCATTGCGTCTGCCCGCGCGCATCCATGCACGCACGGCCTGCCCACCGTCGCAATGGCGACCGCCCACCCGGCCAAATTCCCGGCGGCGATGGAGCGCGCGGTGGGTTTTTCTCCGCCGCTGCCGCCGCGGCTTGCCGACCTGCACGAGCGCGGGGAACGATTCTCCGTGGTTGCCAATGATCTCGAAGCCGTGGAAGCGTTCGTGCGCGCGACCGCGCGGCGGAACACGGGTTAGCTTCGCTCGGCGCCGATCGCGGCCACGAGCAGGTTCTGCGCCGGCTCGAGCCGGGCGGCGCGTTCGGCGGCAACGCCGTAACGGCGCAGCATTGCGGCCGCTGGATGGAAGGCGATCACGGCGCGTCCGTCCTCGCGCTCGCGGATCAGCACCCGTAGCGGCAGGTCGAGCGCCGCCTGGGGCGCCGCGAGCATGATCGGCGTGCCGCCTTTTGCCGCGCCGTAGATCAGCACGGTTGTCGGCGGCATCGCGAGACCGGCGTCGCGCGCGCCCGCCGCGTGATCGATCGTCGCGAACAGCGTGAGGCCGGCGTCGGCGATGGCGTGCCGGAGCCGATCGACCGTGTCATCGAACGGAGCGAGCGACAGATATTCCACAACGTCCGGAGCTTCGCTTTCCGCCATGGCTACCCCGCTCCATACGCACGCCTTTACGATTGATCTGATAGCGGTTTGACTGCATCTTCTCAAGCATGAGCGTGATGCTCCGGAACGACGATCGGCTCGGAAGACGATCCGCTTCTAGGACAAGCTTGGGGGCGAATGGCCGATGCGGCGTTTCGTGGGGTGTTTTGCGTCCGTCTTTCTCACGGCCGGCTTGTTGTGCCCGCACGGAGCGGCGGCGTGTGACCGGCCCGGAACGCCGACGGATGTAACCGCGCTCGTGACCCAGCCGAACCCTCCCATCATTAGCGTGTCCTGGACGGACACGGCATCGGAGACGGTGTTCTGGGACGTCGAGATGACCGACGAGACCGGGCAAACGGCGGAGGCGCTCCCGGCCGGGGCCGGACGCGGCGATACCGGAGTCGGCCTGCGGGTGAGCAACAGCTACACGGTCCCGGGCGGGGTGACGCGCTGTTTCCGCGTCAAGGCGCGGACGGAACGCGGCACGCAGGGCTGCTTGTCGGAGAAATGGTCCAATCGCGCCTGTGCGACCACGGTCGGCAGCATTCGAGGCGGGGCGGGGCTCTGTCTCGACGCGGACGCCGCCGCGCAGACGACGAATGGCGGCAAGGTTCAAGTCTGGGACTGCAACGATACGACACAGCAGCATTGGAACGTCGACAACAAGACGCTCAGGAGCGGCGCGGGGAAATGTCTCGACGTTGACGCGGCGACCCAAACGGCGAACGGGGCCAAGGTTCAGGTTTGGGATTGTAACGGTTCGCAGCAGCAGAAGTGGACGGTTCAGAACGGAACCATCCGGAGCGGCGCGGGAAAGTGCCTGGACGTTGACGCGGCGACCCAGCGCCAGAACGGCGCCAAAGTTCAGGTTTGGGACTGCAACGGCACTCTGCAGCAAACCTGGAATCAGACGCCGTAGACGTGTTCTGGAGATTGGGATCTGGGACATAACGGAGATCGTTCCGCCGCCCAATATCCGGTGCGGGAATTGAAAGCGCAGGCGTATGTGTCGGCCCCGTCAGCCCCACCCCATCAAGTGCGCGACCGCCGCGCACCGTTGAAGGTGGGCGGCCGCCCGGCGACGGGCCGCCCCCGGCGCCGAAAGCGGGGACGGCCGGCCGCTCGGGGCGGGTTTGCGCGGCAAGGGCATCATCGCGTGGGCGGCACGATACCCGGCGTCCCAGCAATGGACCTGCGGACGAACAGCCCCTAAATGCCAGCTTCCGGCCCTGCGAGGGGCGGCGCGAGAGCAAAGGACCAGAATGAGCGAAGCAATCCAGGTCACCCGCCTGCCGTCCGGGCTGACGGTCGTGACCGAGCGGATGGAGCGGGTCGAGACGGTCTCGCTCGGGGCCTATGTCGCGACGGGCACCCGGCACGAGCGGGCCGAGGAAAACGGCGTTTCGCATTTTCTCGAGCATATGGCCTTCAAGGGCACGGAGCGCCGCTCCGCCGCCGCGATCGCCGAGGAGATCGAGGCGGTCGGCGGCCATATCAATGCCTACACCGCCCGCGAGCAGACCGCCTATTACTGCAAGGTGCTGAAGGAAGACACGACCCTCGCCGCCGACATCATCGGCGACATCCTGACCCACTCCATCTTCGAGCCGGAGGAGCTGGAACGCGAGCGCGGCGTGATCCTGCAGGAGATCGGCCAGGCACACGACACGCCGGACGACGTGATCTTCGATCATTTCCAGGAAACCGCCTTCCCCGGCCAGCCGATGGGGCGTCCGGTGCTCGGGACCGAGGGCGTGATCCGGGACATGCCCCGCGCCACGCTCACCGGCTATATGCGCGCGCATTATGTGGCCTCGAACACCGTGATCGCCGCCGCCGGCAACCTGCAACACGAGCAGATGCTCGATCTGGTGCGCAGCCATTTCGCCGATCTGCCGCGCGAGGCGGCGTCGCCCTTCGTTCCGGGACGCTACGAGGGCGGCGAGTTCCGCGAAACGCGCGATCTCGATCAGGTGCACATCGTGCTCGGCTTTCCAGCCGTCGCCTATGCGGACAAGGACTACTACCCGGCGCTGCTGCTTTCGACCTTGCTCGGAGGCGGCATGTCGTCCCGCCTGTTTCAGGAAGTACGCGAAAAGCGCGGTCTCGTTTATTCCGTCTATTCGTTCATGTCGCCGTTCCTCGATGGCGGGCTGTTCGGCATCTATGCAGGCACCGGCGAAAGCGAGGCGGCGGAACTCATTCCGGTGACGCTCGACGAATTGCGTAAGGTGCAGACCGAGGTGCGGGAGCCGGAGCTGGCCCGTGCGCGCGCCCAGGTCAAGGCGTCGCTGTTGATGTCGCTTGAAAGCACCGGCAGCCGGTGCGAGCAGTTGGCGCGGCAGTTTCAGGTGTTCGGCCGGCCGATCCCCACCGCCGAAACCGTGGCGCGGCTCAATGCGGTGACACTCGCCGATGTGCAGCGTGCGGCGTCCCGGCTGTTCCGCTCGCGGCCGACCCTCGCTACCCTCGGGCCGTCCGGGCGTGTTCCTCCGGTCGCGGCGATCGCCGAAAAGCTGGCCGCGTGACCGATCCGCTGGAGCTGTTGCACGATCTGATCGGTCGCGCGCGGCGTGCCGGCGCCGACGCGGCCGACGCCGTGCTGGCGTCCGGAACGTCGCTCAGCGTGCAGCGGCGGCTCGGCCAGACCGAGCACGTGGAGCGGTCCGAGGGCCAGGATCTCGGCCTGCGGGTGTTCGTCGGCAAGCGGAGCGCGATCGTTTCGTCGAGCGCCATCGACCGGGGCGGCTTTGATCGCCTGGCCGAGCGGGCTGTTGCGATGGCGCGGGCGGTGCCGGAAGACCCGTATGGCGGCCTCGCGGCCGAAGCGGTGCTGGACACCGCCCTGCTGGACGCGGCGTCGCTCGACCTGGCGGACGCCGCGGAGCCGGATACCGAGGCACTCGTCGCCCGGGCGAGCCAGGCCGAAGAGGCGGCGCTGTCCGTCCCCGGGATCACCAATTCGGAGGGCGCGGAGGCGGGCTACAGCCGCACGGCGCTCGCGCTCGCGACGTCGGCCGGGTTTGCCGGACGCTATGCCCGTACCGGACATTCGGTGTCCGTCACCGCGCTGGCGGGCGAGGGGACGGGCATGCAGCGCGACTACGACTATTCCTCCGCGGTGCATCTCGCCGACCTCGAGGATGCGCGGGAGATCGGGCTTTCGGCGGCGCACCGGGCGATCGCACGGCTCGATCCGCGCCGGCCGAAGACGACCGTGCTGCCGGTTGTCTACCATCCGCGCGTCGCGGGCGGGCTGGTCGGGCATCTCCTGGGCGCCATCAACGGCGCGTCCGTCGCGCGGGGCACGACATTCCTGAAGGACAAGCTCGGCCAACGCGTCCTTCCCGCCGGGATCGACGTGTTCGACGATCCGCGGCGGGTGCGCGGGCTGCGATCCCGGCCGTTCGACGGCGAAGGTGTCGGGACCTCGTCCCGTCCGCTGGTCGAGGATGGCGTGCTGGCCACCTGGCTGTTGGACAGCCGCACCGGGCGCCAGCTCGGGATGCCGACGACCGGGCATGCGGCGCGCGCCGTCGGCGGCCCGCCCTCGCCGGCGCCGAGCAACGTCTACATGGCGGCGGGCCGGCTCAGTCCGGCCGAACTGATGGCCGATATCGGGGAAGGATTGTTCGTCACCGAGCTGATCGGCATGGGCATCAACGGCCTGACCGGGGATTATAGCCGGGGCGCCGCCGGTTTCATGATCCGGGACGGCGTCCTCGCGGAGCCGGTTGCGGAGATTACAATCGCCGGCAACCTTCTCGACATGTTCGCGACGCTCACGGCGGCGAACGATCTGCAATTCAAGCGTGGCACCGATGCGCCGACGCTCCGTGTCGAGCGCATGACGATGGCGGGTGCCTGAGCCTCTGGGTTTGCCGAACCCCGATCACCATATGGCGGTCGCACGTACAACAGAGTTCAGCCCATGCGTCGCACGTCTCGCTTCTTCGCTGCTCTCCTCGCGCTCGGCCTTGCGCTGTCGCCGACGATCGCCGATGCGCGCGCGGGGGGCGGCGGCTCCTGGGGCAGCCGCGGCAGCCGCACCTGGTCGGCGCCTCCGGCCACCAACACGGCGCCGTTCTCGGCCCAGCCGATGCAGCGCAGCGTCGTCCCGAACGCGCCGTCGCCGGGCTTCGGCGCGCCCTATGCCGCGCCCGGCTTGCAGCCGCGCTCGGCGTTCACCAGCGGCTTGCTGGGCGGGCTGATCGGCGCCGGGCTGGGCGGCTTGCTGCTCGGCCACGGCCTGTTCGGCGGCCTCAGCGGCATCGGCAGCTTCTTCGGCTTTCTGTTGCAGTTGCTGCTGATCGTGTTCGTCGTGCGCTGGCTGATCCGCCGGTTTCGCGGCGGCGGCGCGCA
>JAFAXA010000236.1 GCA_019241425.1 Acetobacteraceae bacterium
CCATCGCCTTCACGGCGGCATCGTGGGGCGACAGACCACGCTCGATATGGGCGGCGGCGCCTTCGACGATCACGATCGCGTCGTCGACGACGATGCCGATTGCGAGAATGATCGCGAACAAGGTCGAGAGATTGACGGTGAAGCCGAGCGCGTCCATCGCCGCGAAGGCGCCGATGATGGTGACCGGCACGGTCGTCGCCGGCACCAACATCGCCCGCCAGTCCTGCAGAAAGGCGAGGATCACGATCAGCACGAGAATCGCGGCCTCGAACAGCGTGTGATAGACCTCGCTGATCGAAGCCTGCACGAACCGGGTGGTGTCGAACGGAATGCTGTAGGTGAGGCCCTGCGGAAATCCGGCTTTGAGCGCTTCCATCTTCGCGCGAACGGACTCCGCGACCGCGAGCGCGTTGGCGTCCGGGGACTGGTAGATCGCGATGCCGCCCGCGGGTTTGCCGTCCAGCGTGAACGCCTGCGAGTAGGTCTGGGCGCCCAGTTCCACGCGCGCGACGTCCCGCAACCGGGTGATCCGCCCGTTCTCGGTCTTGACGATGATGGCGGCGAACTCCTCCGGCGTTTGCAGCCGTCCGGCGAGGTTCACCGTGTATTGGAAGCTCTGACCCTCCGATGCGGGCGGCATGCCGACCTGTCCGGCCGTCACCTGCTGGCTTTGCCCCTGCACGACCTGGATGACGTCTTTCGGCATGAGGCCGCGCGCTTGCAACTGGTTCGGATCCATCCAGATGCGCATGGCGTACTGGCCGACGCCGAACACGTTGACGTTCCCCACGCCGGGCAGGCGCGACAATTCGTTGATCAGGTTGATGGTCGCGTAGTTGCTGAGGTAGAGGCTGTCATATTGCCCGGTCGGCGAGGTCAAGGTGACGATCTGCAGGATCGCCGTCGATTTCTGCTGCACCGTGACGCCTTGCGCCTGCACGGATTGCGGCAGGGACGCGAGCGCGCTCGACACGCGGTTCTGCACCAGCACCTGCGCGAAGTTCAGATCGGTGCCGATGTCGAAGGTGACGGTGAGCGCGTAGGTGCCGTCGCTCGCGCTCGTCGACTGCATGTAGATCATGTGCTCGACGCCGTTCACCTGCTGCTCGATCGGCAGCGCCACGGTGTTGGCGGTGACGTCGGCGCTGGCGCCCGGATAGCGGGTCGTCACCTGCACCGTCGGCGGCACGACATTCGGGTATTGCGCGACCGGCAGACGCAGCAGCGACACCAGCCCGATCAGCACGAATACGATCGCCAGAACGTTGGCGAGCACCGGCCGGTCGATGAAGAAGCGCGAGATCACGGCGCGGCCGAGGCCTGCTGCTGCTGGATGGTCGCGGGCTTCGGCGCGACCTTGCTGCCGGGAACGGCGCGTTGCAGGCCGGAGATCAGCACCCGGTCATCCGGCCCGATGCCGCTATCGATCTGCCGCAAGCCGCCGAACAATTGCCCGAGCTGCACCGGCTTCTGCTCCACCACGTCATCCTTGTTCACGACCAGCAGATACCGGCCACCCTGGTCGGTGCCGAGCGCCGTGTCCGGCACCAGCAGCGCGGTCTCATTCTCGTTGCCGACCGTCGGTATCCGCACGCGCAGGAAATTGCCGGGCAGGATGCCGCGATCCTCGTTGTCGAAGATGGCGCGGATCATCAGGGTGCCGCTCGACGGATCCACGCCGGGATTGACGTAGTCGAGCTTGCCCTGGTGCGGGTAGCCGTCTTCCGTCATTAGCCCGACCTCGACCGGGATGACGCCGAGATCGGCCAAGGTCTTGCCCTGTTTCTGCAGGCTGGCGCGAACCCGCAGCGCGTCCTGCTCGCTGACATTCATCGTGACGTAGATCGGCCGGAGCTGCACGATGCTCGCGAGCTTGGTCGGCTGCCCGGTTCCGACGAGCTGGCCGACCGATTGCAGGGAATCGGTCACGATCCCGTCGAACGGGGCCGCCACGCGCGTATAGCCGTAATTGATGGCGGCGATCGTCACGCCCGCCTGCTGATCCGCCAGATTCGCCTTGAGGGCGTCTCGCTTGGCGAGTGCCTGGTCGTAGGTGCTTTGCGCCGAGACGTTTTGCTTCAGGAGCGTTGCCTGGCGACTGAAATCGGCTTCGGCGGCAACGAGTTCGGCCTGTGTCCCCTGAACGGCCGCCTGCGCCTGCTGGAACTTGGCCTGGTAGGGCTCGGGTTCGATGACGAACAGGGTGGTGCCCTGCTTGACCGGGCCGCCCTCCTTGAAGGCGATCTCGCTCAGGAAGCCTTCGACCCGCGCCACCAGATCGACGTCGTTATAGGCGACGGCGCTGCCGGTCAGTTCGAGATAGGGCGTGACCTGCTGCCGAAGCGGCACGGACACGCCGACCTCCGGCGGTGGCGGCGGCTCGTATTTGTTCTCCTCCTTGCAGCTTGCCAGAAGGACGAGCGGCAGCAGGGCGACGATTACCCGGAAGGCGGTGCGGACAAGGGGAGCCATTCACGACTCCGTGCGTGACGGGGCCGGACAATATCGGCCGGATCCTTCCCGTTCAAGTAGCAGAACGGATCTGAGCGGCCCCTCAATCGCCGCCTGACCGTCGCGTCAGAAAGCGGCCTCTTCCAGTGCCATCATGGAGGCCTTGCCCGACTTGATGCCGAGATAGAGCGCGCCCGCTTGGGGCAGCAGGCGGTCCATGTAGAACTGAGCGGTCGCAACCTTGCCCTTGTAGAATCCGGCGTCACCGTTCGCCGCCGGCATCTTGGCGTGCGCCACCTGCGCCGTGCGCGCCCATATGTAGCCGAGCGCCACCAGACCGAACAGCCGCAGATAGTCGCTTGCCGCCGCCCCGGCCTCCTCCGGGTCCCGCAACCCCTTCTCCGCGACATGCGCGGTCGCCAGTTGCAACGCGCCGAACGCCCGTTCCAGTTGCTTGACCAGCGGTGCGAGTTGCGGATCGTTCTTGTTGGCCTCGATGAACGCCGAGACCGGATGGAAGAACGTCCGCAGCGAGCGGCCGGTATGGGCGGGCAATTTGCGGCCCACGAGGTCGAGCGCCTGGATGCCGTTGGTGCCCTCGTAAATCATGGCAATGCGGGCGTCGCGCACATATTGCTCAACCCCATGGTCACGGATGTAACCGTGACCGCCATAGACCTGCACGGCAAGATTGGCCGATTCGAAGCCGAGATCGGTGAACAGCGCTTTCACGATCGGCGTCATCAGGACGATGAAATCCTCGGCCTGTGCCCGCAGCGCCGGGTCGGGCGAACGCTCCATGCGGTCGAGTGTCGCCGCGACCCAGCCGCCGAGCGCCCGGCAGCCTTCGGTGTAGGCGCGCATCGTCATCAGCATCCGCCGCACGTCCGGGTGCACGATGATCGGATCGGCTTGCTTCTCCGGGTGCTTGGCGCCCGTGAGCGAGCGGCCCTGCAACCGCTCCCGCGCATAGGCGACCGCGCTTTGATAGGCGGCTTCGGCGATGCCGAGCCCCTGCGTTCCGACCGACAGGCGCTCGCTGTTCATCATGGTGAACATCGCGCGCATGCCCTTATTGGCTTCGCCGACCAGCCAGCCTTGCGCGTCCTCGAAGGTGAGTTGGCAGGTCGCCGTCGCCTTGATGCCCATCTTGTGTTCGAGCGCCGTGCAGATCACGCCGTTGCGCGCGCCGGGGCGGCCGTCCTCTGTCGGCAGGAATTTCGGCACCAGAAACATGCTGATGCCCTTCACGCCCGGCGGCGCGTCGGGCAGGCGCGCCAGCACGAGATGCACGACGTTCTCGGTCATGTCGTGATCGCCAGCCGAAATGAAAATCTTGTTGCCGGTGAGACGGAAGCTGCCGTCGCCCTGCGGCACCGCGCGGGTGCGGACCATGCCGAGATCGGTGCCGCAATGCGCTTCGGTCAGGCACATCGTCCCGGACCATGTGCCGTCCACGATCTTCGGCAGATACGTTTGCTTCTGCTCCGACGTGCCGTGATGCAGCAGCGCCCGATAAAAGCCGAAGCTCAGGCCGGGATAGAGGCCGAAGGAGACGTTCGCGGCGCAGATCATCTCTTCCACGAGCTTGTTCACCGTTTCCGGCAAGCCCTGGCCACCATAAGCGGGGTCGCAGGCGATCGCCGTCCAGCCGCCCTCGCGAAACAGCCGGTAGGCGTCCTTGAAGCCGCGCGGCGTGTAGACGACGCCGTTTTCCAGCCGGCAGCCTTCCCCGTCGCCGCTCGCGTTCAGCGGCAACAGCACCTCCTCGACCACCTTGCTGGCTTCTTCCAGCACGCTGTCCACGAGCTCCGGGGTAATGTCTTCCATGCCGGGCAACGCGGACAGGTCCGCGCTTTCGTGCAGCTCGTGCAGCACGAAGCGCATGTCGCGGAGCGGGGCCTTGTAGGTCTGCATGGTCGCTGTTGCTCCTTGTCAGTTCCTGAGCGGCTTGCCGGTTTCGAGCGTATGCTCGATGCGGGCGAGCGTCGGTCCGTTGCGGACCAGCCGCATGAAATTCCGCCGCTCCAGCGCGAGCAGCGCGTCCTC
>JAFAXA010000242.1 GCA_019241425.1 Acetobacteraceae bacterium
CCCGCTCGACCCGCACATAGGCCGCCTGCTTCTGGATTTCACGGGCAGCGAAATCGACGACGTCAGCCTGTTTGCACATCGGGCCGGCCGCCGCGCAGCCGGGCGCCGCCGCGAAAACGGTCAGCAGGATCGGCAAAGAGCGGCGCGCGTTCGACGTCACCGTGATGCCGTCGGTCCGGTCACGAAGAGCCGTGTCGCGGCACCCATCACCAGCGTTCGGTATCGTTCGCCGAGGGCCGGCGTGTGCGAATGGTAGTAGCCGACCGCCTGCATCAGATCGCCCCCCGCCTCGTCGAGATAGGTGCGCATAATCGCGCCCGCCGCCGCGATGTTGAAGCAGGCGCGGGACAGCAGCCGGTCCCGCACGGTGGCGGCGTTCAGCCCGGTATAGGCCGACAATGCGGGCAGCCAGCGCGTGTTGACCTGCATCACGCCGAGGTCTTGCGAACCGTCGGCGTTGATGTGCACGGTGCCGGGCCGTCCGCCCTCGACGGCCTGGATCGACGGCAACACGCGCGGCGGCAGGCCATAGAGCGAGGCGACGAGCGCCATGCAGGAAAGATAAGGAACGGCCATGCGCCCACACGCGAAGGACGACGATGTCTGCCTCCCTTAGCTGGATTCGCGCAACCCGCATCCCCGGACTTGCTGCGCTGCACGGAAGCCGCCGCGAGGAGGACAGCGAGGCCGGATTCACCCTGCTCGAAATCCTGGTGGTGATTGCGATCCTCGGGCTGCTGGTGGGGTTGGTCGCGCCGGCGGCGCTGCGCCAGCTCGGTAGCGCCCGCGTGTCGGTGGCGCGGCAATCGATCGAGCGGCTGTCGAGCGTGCTCGACATGTACCGCCTCGATACCGGGCGATATCCGACGACGCAGGAGGGATTGCAGGCGCTGGTCGCCAAGCCGTCGGGTGTCGGCAATTGGAACGGACCGTATCTGAAGGGCGACCAGGTGCCGCTCGATCCGTGGAATCACCCATACATCTTCAACAGCCCGTCGAGCCGCACCGGCCACGACTACGACCTCTGCTCTCCCGGTCCGAACGCGCAATCCGGCGGCGCCTCGCCCGAGGGCCTGATCTGCAATTCCTGAGCCGGCCGGCTCGGATCGGAATGGCGGGGGCCGGCGTATGCGGGCGGGGGTCGTCTCCGCGGCTTCGGGCTTGCCGCAACGGCGATGCGTCGCCAATTCGAGAGGGTCGCGTTGGCGTCCGGGCCGAGGGGCGTGGTTCGCCCCGGCTTGTTCGGCGCGCCGCCTGCGCCCTAGAGTGCGGCCGCTGTCCCGGGCGCCGCCGCGGAGTGTTCGTGCTACGCACCTGACTCAGACCCACCCGCCGGACCAGCGCCCGCATCTCGCGGATGTTCTGATCAGGCGCGGGCAGTGCGACGCCAAGACGCTCGAACGCGCCCGGCAGGTCGCGGAGGAGAACGGCGAGAATCTGGCCGGCGTGCTGGTCAAGCTCGGCCTCGTTGGCGAGCGGGGCCTCGCCGAGGCCTATGGCGCCATGCTCGGGCTGAAGCTGGTGCCGAGCGACGGCTATCCGGCCGAGCCGGTGATGCCCGAGCGGCTGAAGGCGGCCTTTCTCCGCCAGGCGCGCGCCGTTCCGCTCGCCGCCGGCAACGGCAATTTGCTGCTGGCGATGGCCGATCCGCTGGACAGCTTCACGGCGGCGGCGGTGGCAGCGGCGACCGGCTGCGCAGTCAACACCCAGGTCGCGCTACCCGTGGAACTGGAGCAGGCGCTCGACCGGCTGTATCCCGACGCCAATCCCGAAGGGGAAACGCCGGGCGCCGACGCGGCCGGGGCGGAGGCGCTGGAGGATGACGCGGAGCGGCTGAAGGATCTCGCGAGCGAAGCGCCCGTGATCCGGCTGGTGAACCAAATGATCGCCCGCGCGGTCGAAAGCCAGGCCTCCGACATCCATATCGAGCCGTTCGAGGACCGCTTGCGCATCCGCTACCGCTATGACGGCATGCTGCATGAGGCGGACAGTCCGCCGAAGCGTCTCGCCGCCGCCATCACGTCCCGCGTCAAGATCATGGCGAAGCTCGACATCGCCGAGCGGCGCTTGCCGCAGGACGGCCGGATCAGGCTGGCGGTGCGCGGGCAGGACGTCGATTTCCGCGTCTCCACCGTGCCGTGCCTCTACGGCGAGACGGTCGTGCTACGCGTGCTCGACCGCAACGCGGTGACGTTCGACTACGCCAATCTGGGCCTGCCGCCGGCGATCGTCGCGCGGCTGAGCAAGACGTTCGAGCTGCCGAACGGCATCGTCCTCGTCACCGGCCCGACCGGCAGCGGCAAGACGACGACGCTCTATACCGGCCTGCTCGGCCTCAACTCGATTGCCCGCAAGATCGTCACCATCGAGGATCCGATCGAGTATCAGTTGCGTGGCATCAACCAGATCCAGGTGAAGCCGCAGATCGATCTCACATTCGCGAACCTGCTGCGCTCCATTCTCCGCCAGGACCCGGACGTGATCATGGTCGGCGAGATCCGCGATCTGGAAACGGCGCAGATCGCGGTGCAGGCGGCGCTGACCGGCCATCTCGTGCTCTCGACGCTGCACACCAACTCGGCCGCTGCCAGCATCACCCGGCTGCGCGACATGGGGCTTGAGGATTATTTGCTGACGGCGGTGCTGCGCGGCGTGCTGGCGCAGCGCCTGGTGCGGCGGCTGTGCCCGCAGTGTCGCCGGCAAGCGCCCGCCGATCCCGAGCTGGTCCGGCGTTTCGCGCTCGACCGCCGCACCGAGGCGCGGCCGGTGATGCTCTGGCACCCGGTCGGCTGCACGCATTGCCGTTCCACCGGCTACCGGGGCCGCAAGGCGATTGCCGAGTATCTGGAGCCGAACGCGGCGATCGAGCACCTCGTGTTCGAGCGCGCCGACCAGAGCCGCATCGAACGCGCCGCGATCGAGGCCGGCATGGTGACGATGTTCGAGGCCGGCATGACGGCGGCGCTGGCCGGGGAAACCACGATCGAGGAGGTCGTGCGCAGCATCCGTGCGGAAGCCTGAACCCGGTCCGCCGGGGGCGGGCGGCGTTCGGGGGGCGCGCGGCGCCGCCGGGTTCACCTTGCTCGAAATGGTGGTGGTGCTCGTGATCGCGGGCCTGGCGCTGACGCTCGTGATGACAAGGGGCGTGCCCCGTAGCCCGGGCCTGGAGGCGCGTCTCGCCGCCAGCGACGTGGCGCAGGCGCTACGGCTGGCGCGAGGGCGGGCGATCGCCGGCAACCGGCCGGTCGGCTTCACACTCGACGTCGCCCGGCATGTCTGGCGCGTCGATGGCGGCCAGCCGCAGCCGCTGCCCGCCGATCTTTCCGTCGCCCTCAATGTCGTCGCGTCGGTATCGCGCGGGGCCGGAGCGGAGGCCGGGCGGATCGTATTCGCCCCGGACGGCAGCTCGTCCGGCGGCACGGTCGAACTGGCGGCGGCCGATACACGGCTCGCGGTCGGCGTCGACTGGCTGACCGGCCGGGTCGCGATCGCCCGCGCGCCGTGAGGCCGTTTGTTGCCCCGTAACCGACAGGACGCGCGCGGGCAGGGCGGCTTTACGCTGCTCGAAGTGCTGGTCGCGTTCCTGATCGCGGCGCTGGCGCTCGGTGTGCTGTTCAACACCGCCCTCAGCGGCACGGCGACGGTCCGCAATGCGGGCCTATACGACACCGCGCTGGCGATCGCGCAATCGCGCCTGGCGATGGCGGGCCGCTTCGTCGCCGGCGAGAGCGTGGCGGAGGGCGAAGACGGCCCGTTCCGATGGCGGGTGCGCGTCGACCGCCTCGCCGGCAGCGGCCCGGCCCCGGCCGCACCGATCGCTCTGGCGCGGCAAGCCGGGCAGGTCCGGGCGGTGCTGTACCGGGTGACGGCAAATGTCGGCTGGCGATCGGAGGGACACGGCCGGGAGGTGCAACTGCAAACCGAGCGG
Source organism: Acetobacteraceae bacterium (assembly GCA_019241425.1). Lineage (GTDB taxonomy): Bacteria > Pseudomonadota > Alphaproteobacteria > Acetobacterales > Acetobacteraceae > JAFAXA01. The sequence goes on from JAFAXA010000242.1 coordinate 3,929, forward strand.
CTCGGCTTCGCCCTGCCGGGAGGACCAGGACGGTGAACGGGCGGTCGGCGCAGGCCGCCGGGTTCACCCTGCTGGAGCTGATGGCGGCGCTGGTCGTGCTGGGCTTCCTGATGGTCGGCCTGTCGGCCGGCCTGCGCTTCGGTGTGCAGGCCTATGACCGGCAGTCCCGGATGGTGGACGCCGGCAGCGAGCTGGACGCAACGGCGCGGGCGCTGCGCCGGCTGATCGAGCAAATGACGCCGGACAGCCCCGGCATGGCGAGGATCGAGGGCAGCGCCCGCGCGCTCCGTTTCGGCACTGAGCTTCCCGATGCCGCCGCCGCGCTGCCCACGCGCAGCATCGATGCCGAGCTGCGCGTGGACGGTGCGCGCCGGCTGGTGCTGGTCTGGTCGCCGGCGCAGCACGTCCAGCCCCTGGCAGCCGCGCCGCCGCCTACCGACACCGTTCTGCTGAGCGGGGTGGAGCGCCTCGATCTTTCCTACCGGCTGCCGCCGTCGCGCGGCTCCGGCTGGGTCGATACATGGGCGAGCACGGAACCGCCGCAAGCGATCCGGGTCCGGATCGTGTTTCCGCCCGGCGACGTTAGGCGATGGCCCGACCTCGTCGCCACGCCGATGCGGGACCGCGTGCAGCTATGACCGCCACGCCGAATCCCGGCCGCGAGCGCGGCTTCGCGCTGCTGATCGTGCTCTGGACGCTGGTTCTGCTGTCCTTGCTGGTGACGCATGTGGCGGCGACCGGGCGCCGGGAGGCGGAGATCGCAGGCAACCTGCGCGCCAACGCCGGGCGCGAGGCGGCGGTCGACGGCGCGGTGTTCGAGAGCGCCTTTCGCGCGCTCGGCGGCGGCGGCGCGGCCTGGGCCGCGGACGGCGTCAAGCGGGAGATCACGGTCGGCGGTCATCGGGTGATCGTCGCGGTGAGCGACCCCGCGAACCTCGTGAACCTGAACACCGCGACCGGGCCGCTGCTCCGCGCGCTGCTGGTTGCGGTGGGGGCGAACGAGGCGGAGGCGGGGACGCTGGCCGCCGCGATTATCGATTGGCGCGAGAGGGGAAGGGGACCCGCCGCGACCGCCGCGAAACGCCAGCGCTACCTCGCGGCCGGCCTCAATTACGCGCCGCCGGAGGCGCCCTTCCGCAGCGTCGGCGAGTTGCGGCTCGTCGTCGGCGTAAGCCCGGCGCTGCTCGCCCGGCTCGCCCCCCATGTTACCGTGTGGTCCACCTTCGGCCCGGTCGTGACCACCCCCGACCCCTTGGTCCGGGCGGCGCTGGAACGGCTCCGCGACGAAGGCGGCGACCTGCCGGATCAAGACAACGACGAGGAGTCGCGGGTGCTCGTCATCAGCGCCGGCAGCGCCGACGGCACGGCGCGCCAGCGTCTCGCGGCGCTGCGCTTCGATCTCGGCGACAGGAACCGACCCTGCGCGATCCTGGCCTGGCAGGATGAATGGCTGAACCCCGGGTAGGCGGCGCGCTTGTTTCCGGCGCGGCAATATGCGCGGGATCCAAGCGGCGCCGCGTTTTCGCGGCGGAACGGAGCAGAGCATTGGCAACGCAATCAACCGAGCGAGTCCGGTTCTCGAGGCGGCGCCGTTCCCTCGGAACAAGTTCCGTTTGCCGTGTCATCACGTCCGGCTCCCGATCACGTCCTCCGGAGGTAGACTGGCGTCGCGTCGGAAAACCTCGCATCGTTTCCGCGCGGAGGGACGGACGAATGCCGGGCAGGCATGTGTTGAACGTGTCGCTGACGGCGGTCGTGCGACGGAAAGGAGCACCGGCCGGAACGGGGCTGAGCCGGAGGCCGAGGTGAGTAGCCCGGTCTCGTTTCCGATCGTCGGCATCGGCGCCTCCGCCGGCGGCGTCGAGGCGCTCGAGGGATTCTTTCGCGGCCTGCCCGACGAACCCGGCCTCGCGGTCGTCATTGTCACGCATCTGAGCCCGCAGCGCGAAAGCATCCTGCATGAAATCATCGCGCGCTACACGAGCATGACGGTGCAGGTCGCCGCCGATGGCATGCGCGTCGATTCCAACAAGGTCTATGTGCTGCCCGCGGATGCCGTGCTCAGCATCGAGGGTGATCGGCTGCGCATCCGCAAGCCGCCGAAATCCCGTTCCGAACGCAAGCCGATCGACATTTTCCTTAGCGCGCTCGCCGCCAACCAGGGCGAGATGGCGGCCGGAATAATTCTTTCGGGCAGCGATTCCGATGGCACGCTCGGCATCAAGGCAATCAAGGAGAGAGGTGGCCTCACCCTCGCGCAAATCGAGGACGGCTACGGACCGCATCATACCGAGATGCCGGACAACGCCATCGCGACCGGCTTCGTCGATTTCGCGGTTCCGGCCGACGAGATGGGCAGCAAACTCGTTGAGTTCGTTCGCGGCCTCAAGGCGCTCAACGAAGCGGGCGGATTGATGGATGGTGGCGAGGGCCAGTCCATCGACAATGTACGACCGGAAATCTACAATATTCTTCGCACCCAGATCGGGCATGATTTCAGCGGCTACAAATCCCGGACCTTCGTCCGGCGGGTTCAGCGCCGAATGCAGGTCACGCAGGCGCGCAGTGTCGATGGCTATGTTGAGCAACTCCGTCAGGAACCGCGCGAGGTCGGCGCCCTGTTCCGGGACCTGTTGATCAACGTCACGAACTTCTTCCGCGACGGGGACGCATTCGAAAGCCTGGCCAGGGACGTCATGCCGAAGCTGTTCGAGGGAAGGGGCGCCGACGACACGGTTCGTATCTGGGTGCCCGGCTGCTCGACGGGCGAAGAGGTGTTTTCCATCGGGATGTTGTTGCGGGAGGAAATGGACAAGCTGCCGGCGCTGCCGCGCGTGCAGGTGTTTGCAACCGACATCGACGAGCGCGCGCTTATGGTGGCGCGGGCCGCGCGTTATCCCGCCGCCTTGCTGGACAGCGTTTCGCCGGAGCGTCGGTCGCGCTTTTTCGTCCCGGACGGGGGCAGCTTCGTGGTCGCGAAGGAGGTCCGCGATCTCTGCATCTTCTCGCCCCACAGCGTGATCCGCGACCCGCCGTTTTCACGAATAAACCTCGTGTCCTGCCGCAACCTGCTCATCTACTTCGGCACCGACGTGCAGAACCAGGTCATCCCGACATTCCACTATGCCCTGCATCCGGATGGCTATCTGTTCCTGGGCACGGCCGAGAATATCAGCCAGTTCGACGATCTGTTCGCGCCCGTGGACAAGCGGAGCCGCATCTTCCGGCGCCGTTCGGATGGTCCAACGATGCGGTTGCCTCTCACCCTGCATAATTTGCGGCCGGGACACATCGCGGAACTGATGCCGCGTCAGCCGCTCGGGGGGGCGGCGCTTCGCCAGGCGGTGGACAGTCAGGTGCTGGAACGGTTCGCGCCGCCGCACGTGGTCGTCAATCGCGAGGCGAACGTCGTCTACTTCTCCCCGAAGACGGGTAAATACCTCGAGCCCCCTGCCGGTCAGCCGTCCCGGCAGCTGATGGCGATGGCGCGCAAAGGCCTCCGCCTCGACCTGCGCACGATCTTTCGCGAAACGATAGAAACCGGCCGCACAACCACGCGGGACGGCATCGCGGTCGAAGGGGACGACGGCCGGATCCAGGTGATCCGGCTCATCGCCGAGCCGCTGGCCGACCGGGCCGGGGGCGAGCCTCTTTATCTGGTTTTGTTCGAAGATGATGGCCCGGTGCTCAGCCGGGAAGAAGCGGAAAACCGCTTCAACACGCTTCAGGACAGTTCGGCGGCGCAGCTTGAGCGTGAGTTGCGCGAGGCGCGCGACCGGCTGCAATCCATTGTCGAGGAGTACGAGACGGCGCTCGAGGAACTCAAATCCTCGAACGAGGAACTTGTATCGGTCAACGAGGAACTGCAATCCACCAACGAAGAACTGGAAGCCTCGAAGGAGGAGTTGCAATCCCTGAACGAGGAACTGCACACGGTCAATGCCGAGCTCAACGCGAAGGTCGAAGCGCTGGACCGGGCCAACAGCGACTTGCAGAATCTGTTCGACAGCACGGATATCGCAACGGTGTTTCTCGACCAGGATCTTGTGATCCGGAGCTACACACCCATGGTTTCGGAGATGTTCAACATTCTTCCGAGCGATCGCGGGCGCCCGATCACCGATCTGTCGAGCAAATTTCCCTTGCCCGGTTTCGCCGATGATCTGGCCCGCGCTTTTCGCGAAAACCAGCGATTGGAGCGCCGGATCGAGGATAGCGCGCGCTTGAGCCACTACCTGCTGCGCGTTGCCCCTTACCGCGACACCGAGGAGAAGACGCGTGGCGTGGTCGTGACCTTCGTCAACGTGACCGGCATGGTCGAGGCGGAAGAGCGGCAACGCGTGCTGATCGGGGAGTTGCAGCATCGAACCCGTAATCTGCTGGCCGTCGTGCAGTCGATCGCGCAGCAGACCGTCGGCAAGAGCGGTTCGCTCGTCGATTTCGAGGACAGGTTGGCCGCCTTGAGCCGGGTGCAGAGCCTCGTCAACCGCCTTGACGGCGAGAGCCTCGACCTGGGCGATCTCGTGCGCCAGGAACTGGAAGCAATCGGCGGCCACACCGGGGACAGAATACTTGTATCAGGTCCGCCGCTTCCGTTGCGCCTGGAGCACATACAGACACTGGCCCTCGTTTTGCACGAACTCGCGACCAACGCCCTCAAACATGGCGCCCTGCGGGGCGAGGAGGGCCGGCTGCACGTAGCGTGGTCGGTCGAGGGGAGCTTACCTGGCGACATACTTGTCACGCTCGACTGGCAGGAAACCGGGGTGACGATGCCGGCGACGCCGCCGACCCGACACGGATACGGCCGTCTTTTGATCGAGAAGTCGCTGGCCTTCAGCCTGCGTGCCAAAACCAAGCTTGCCTTCGAGCCGTCCGGCGTGCGTTGCCGGATCCAGTTTCCCATTCCGGGAACTTCGCGAGATGAGACCGTATTTTAGCGAGATGACCAGACCCCACCAAGCGGCGTTGCCGGGCCGGCACATACTGGTGATCGAGGACGACTTTCTCGTCGGGCAGGTCATCTGCGAGATGCTGGAAGAGGAAGGCGCGACGGTGCTTGGCCCGATCGGGTGGCTGGAGGAGGCGCGGGCGTTCATCGAGGACCACGTGGGCGACTTCGACAGTGTCCTTCTGGACATCAACCTGCACGGCCAGAAATCCTATGCGCTCGCCGAGGTCCTCACTGAGCGTGGGGTGGGTTTCGTCTTCATGACCGGCTATAGCGGGCACACGCTCGAAGGCCCGTATCGCTCGTTTCCGCGCTGCGAGAAGCCGGTCAGGCGAAGCACTCTTCTAGCCGCCATTACGGCGGCGAGCGCCGGCGCTGCATCGGAAAAGGTGAAGACTTAGGCCGTTTTTCCTGTCGGGGAGAGGCCGCAAGCGCTGTCGGCCGATGCGAGAATCGGCGCTCCCCGGGCCGAGCCAAACGGAACGCGCCGGTTTTGCCCCTGAACAACCGGTAATCCGGCGCCACTTCTGACGCTTCGTCCATCAGGGGCCGCGCCCCAGGTCGCCGCCCCGGGGCTCAGTTCGTTCCGTGTGAACCTACCCGGTAGTCATCCCCGCTCCTCATCGGGCGTCGCTCCGAATACGAGGTCCGCGCAGAACATTTCTGACTGTTTCGTTGACCTCCGCTATTCTCCGTGACGTCAGCCAGCGGCGGAAAGGGTGGATATAAGCAACGTGTCGGCAACCCCGGAGGAATTTCCCGGATGCCTCGTTAATTCGGCGTCAATGCCGACGTCGAGGAGGGATTGCCGAAGGCGTGGTGCGTTGCCCTTTCGCGCTCGAAAAACTGATACGCGCATCTGCAATCCGGCACTCTCGTGTTGTCGGCGGTGCTGCTGGCGGGAGTGCCTAGACCAACAACTTCTTGAAACTCGTCATCGTCGTGGAGAAAACATATGGCTTTCCTGAAGCGCGTTCCCGGCACGATCGTTAACGGGCCGAGCGCATCGACACGTGAAGTCCGGTTCGAAGAGGCCGCCTACAAGAACCTGTTCCAAGTCGCCCCTCACCCGCCCCAAGAGAGTGCCGCCCTGCGGCCTTCGCTTGCCGTGGAACGGGAATCTTTTCATGAACTGGACGTTGCCCTGGCCGAGGAGGACCGTGCGCTCTGGTGCTACATGAACCCCAGGGAACGCCCAAGCTTCACATTGCAATTGCTGGACGATCTTGGGCGTATGCAGGCGATGATTGCCCGCCTGTTCGCGGCGGAACATCACACCGGCGAACGGCCGTTCGACTATTTCGTCCTGGGATCGAGATTGCCGGGTGTGTTCAGCTTGGGCGGCGATCTGACACTGTTCCGGCGGAGCATCGAGCAGCGTGATGCCGCCGGACTGCTGCACTATGCCCGCGCCTGCGTGGAAGGCGGCTACGCGAACTACACCGGCTACTCGCAACGCGTGGTCACGATCGCCCTCATTCAAGGCGATGCTCTGGGCGGCGGGTTCGAGGCCGCTCTCTCTTGCGATCTCATCGTGGCCGAGCGGCAGTGCACGTTCGGATTGCCTGAAATTCTATTCAATCTGTTCCCGGGAATGGGCGCGTACAGCTTCCTCTCGCGACGGATCGGGGCCGTGAAAGCGGAACAGATGATCTTGAGCGGGCGGATGTATTCGGCCGAGGAGATGCACAGCATGGGGATCGTCGACGTGCTGGCCGAAACAGGTCAGGGCAAACGTGCGGTCCGGGACTACATCGCGGCAAACCGTTCGCGGCACAATGCGCACTCTGCGGTTTATCAAGTGCGCCGCCGGGTCAATCCGGTGACTCTGGAGGAACTGCACAACGTCGCCGAACTGTGGGTCGATGCGGCGCTACGCCTTTCCGACCAGGACTTGAGAAGAATGTCCCGACTGGTGGCCGCGCAGGATCGTGCGCGCCAGCGCCGGATGGCGGAATGCATGGCGGCCGCAGATTGAGGGCAGAACCGGCCCGGCAATTCGTGCAAAGCTATTGCCGGGCCGATTGCTCCTCTCGCCAGTGCGAGAGGGCCGCTTCGACGCGGTCGATCTCGGCGTCGAGCCCTTCCAGATAGGCGTCGCCGCGCAAGGCCAGATCGTCCGCGGCGATTGTCTGCCAGGGAAGGCAGAGCCGGCATAGCTCGAGCGCGCCGAAATTGGCGGCACTGCTCCGCATGGAGTGCGCCTGCGACCGGAACTCGGGCACGTCGCCGTGACGGGCCGCCGTTCGCATGGCGTCAAGCATGACGCGAGCGCCGGACACGAAATCCACCGCGAGTTCGTGGACGAAGTCATTTCCACCCAAATTCGCGAGGCTATCGATCACCTTGCGATCAACGGCGGCGGGCGCGGCGCTTCTGAATCGCGGATGGGTGCTGATTTCCGCGACGTTCGGATGAGACGCGCCGGCGGACGCGGACTGACGGCCGGCCGCTTCGGCGAGCGAGTCAATAGTCGAGACCAGCAGTGCCGGTTCGATGGGTTTGGTAAGACAGGCCTGCATGCCGGCATCGAGACAATTCTTCTTGGTTTCCGGCGTGATGTCCGCGGTCAGCGCGATGATCGGCACCGCATTCTGGCCGAGTGCCAGCAGCCGGTAGTGCTGGGCGAGTTCGATGCCGTTCATCAACGGCATATTCACATCGACCACGGCGAGATCGAATTCCTGCTGTATCAGCAGGTCGAGCGCCGACTCGCCGTCACCGGCGAAGGCCAGGGTGTGACCGGCGGCCTCCAGAATCTTGCCGATCACCCGGCAGTTGATCTCATTGTCTTCGGCGATCAAGATCCGGAGTCTTCGCTTGCTGCGAGGCAGAGCAACGCTGTCGGCTCGCTCCGCGCCGGGCAGTGCAAGCCTGCTCCTGACAAGGTCCAGCGCTGTCAGCAAATCGTCGTGGTCGGCAGAAAGCGGCAAGGCGGTGAGCACGCGGCGCCGGGTCTCCGCATCGGGAAGCTCGCGCGATGCGGAGTCGCAGAGGGCGATCGACACCGGCCATGCACCGGGTTCCGCGCCGGCGACGCTGCCGGGCTCGGCAAAGCTCAGGAGCCCGGCGAGCGGTTTACGGGCCAGCAAGGCGAGCACCGGGCCTTCGGCTTCCGGGTCTGCCATCTCCACCTGCAGGCCCAATTCCGTTAGCTTGCCGATGGTCGGTGCCACCACGTCCGGTTGCCTCGTCAGCAATTGCGCGTGGATGCCGCTGAACGCTCGCCCATCGAGTGCGGGACGCGGGCGCCACGGGAAATCGAGTTCGAACCAGAACGTGCTGCCGCCGCCGGGCGAGTCGAGGACGCCGATCTCGCCCCCAAGCAGTTGCACGGCCTTTCTGGAAATCGCCAAGCCGAGGCCGGTGCCGCCGAAACGTTCGGAAATGCTCTGATTCGCCTGGACGAAGCTTTCGAAAATCCGATCGCGGGCCGCGGGCTCGACACCGATGCCGGTGTCCGCAACTTCAAAGCGCAGCCGGGCGATCGAACCCTTGTGCGCGACCAGGTCGACCGTCACCGTTATTCCGCCCGTCTCGGTGAACTTGATCGCGTTACCGAGAAGGTTGAGCAGAATCTCCTTGAGGCGGCGGTCATCGCCGTGCAGCAGCAGCGGCGTCCGGCTCGACACGAAAACGCCGAGATAGAGCGACTTGGCTTCCGTTTGCGCGCGTATCATCTTGCGCAGGTGGGCCAGCAGCTCGGTCAGGCTGAAATCAGCCTTCACCTCCGGCATTTTTCCGGCTTCGATCCGCGACAGGTCGAGAATGCCGTCGATGGAGGCGAGCAGGGTGCGCGCAGCGGTAAGAATCGTTCGGCTCATGTCCCGCTGCTCGGGCGCCAGCCGGCCATTCTCCAGCAGCGCTCCCATGCCGATGATGGCGTTGAGAGGCGTCCGCAGCTCGTGGCTCACGCTGGCGAGAAACAGGGACTTCGCCCTGCTCGCCTGTTCGGCTTGCCGCCGGGCTTCCGAAAGCCTGCGGATCAACGCGAAGGCATACATGGGGACGATGACCTGGCCGAGAAACAGGCCGCCGGAAAGCAACGGCTGCGAGCGCCAGAACGCCGTGTTGAAGACCACGGCGGCGAAGGAGAGCGAGCCGGCGGTCATCGCGAGCAGGAGATAGTTGGGCCCGAACCGGGCACCGTTGCCGAAGATCACCCAAAGATAGCCCGGATACAGCCAGGCCGCGCTGCTGCCCCCAACATGCAGTTGGTATGAGACCGCCCCGAGATCGGCGGCGAGCGCGAACAGGCGCCTTCGTTTGGACGGTCCCGGCGCTGCGAGGATGTGGAGCGCGACGATAATGCCGGCTAATCCATATAACAGAACGGCGACCAGGGTCAGTCGATAGCCCTCCGACGATTCGGAGGTGAGGCTCGTGATCAGCAGCACGGTGATCGCCGCGACGAACCGATTGATCGCCATTTCCCAGTCGTCGCGGCTTTTCAGCCGGGCATTCCGCAACAGTGCTTGCAACCGGCTGGCGAGGATCACGGAGGATCGCCTCGCGCCGCTACGCAACGCCCAAGGGCGTCAGTCGATCCGCCCAACCGCGGCAACAAGCCCACCCAGGCAAATTGCGGACGCGCTCTAGTAGACGGACAGATCGCTTGAGGCGGGCCGCCATGTCTGCACCTCCCCCGTGAGCAGGGCCTCGAAGTCAGCGACGTTCAACGGCGCGCTGTAGTAAAAGCCTTGGATGAGATCGCATCCCTCGCTTTGCAGATAACGCGCCTGCCCAGCGGTTTCGACGCCCTCCGCCAGCACTTCGATTTTCATGTCGCGGCCCAGGCCGACGATCGCGCGGACGATAACGGCGTCGTCCGGCATGCCGGAATCCAGTCCATGCACGAAGGACCTGTCGATCTTGAGGCGGTCGACGCGGATGCTCTTGAGATGGCTCAGCGAGGACTGCCCGGTGCCGAAATCGTCGATCGCCACCCGCACGCCACGCCGGCGCAGCTCCTCGAGATCGGCGCTCGCTGCCTGCGCGTGCTCGAGCAGGATCGTTTCGGTCAGTTCCAGTTCGAGAAGGGACGGGGGCAGGCCGGTGCTATCCAGGACACCCGTCACGAGCGAGCACAGATTTTCCCCCCGGAACTGCATGGAGGATACGTTCACCGCGACACGCACGGCCGGGAACTCCGCGTGCATCCATCGGCTCGCCTGGCGGCACGCTTCCCGGAGCGCCCACTCATTGATCGGAAGGATGAGGCCGCTTTCCTCCGCCGCCGAGAGGAACGAGGCCGGAAGCATCACCTCGCCGTCCGGCCGCAGCCAGCGCACCAGCGCCTCGGCGCCGATGATCTTGCCGGTCGCGAGATTGATCTGTGGCTGGTAGTAGAGCACGAGTTGATTATCGGCGATCGCGCGGCGCAGGTCGGATTGCAGGCTGATGGAACTCTGCGCTCGGGTCAGCATGTCCGGGCTGAAGAACTGGTATCCGCGGCGGCCGCTGACCTTGACCCGGTACATCGCCAGGTCGGCGTTCTGCAGCAGCTCTTCCGCCGTTTCACCGTCGTTCGGATGCAGCGCGATGCCGATGCTCGCGTTCATCGTAATTTCGCGGCCGCCCACGATGAATGGTTCATCGAGGACGTCGTTGATCCGGCAGGCCATCGCGGCGGCGTCCTCGGCGCCCGCGATCTGCGTCTGCAGAACGGCGAACTCATCGCCGCCCAGCCGCACGACGATGTCGTCATCGCGCACGGAGCGGCGCACGCGGTCGCTGACGGCGCGAAGCAGCAAATCGCCGGAGAAATGCCCCAACCCATCGTTCACGCTCTTGAAGCGGTCGAGGTCGATGAAGAACAGCGCGAAAACGCCTTGAGACGCCCGCGTGCGGGCAAGTGCCTCCTCCAGGCGCTCGTGCAGAAAGGCGCGGTTGGGCAGCGTCGTTAAATGGTCGTGATGCGCCAGGTAGGCGAGGCGCGTCTCGGCCCGCTTGCGGTCGGTGATGTCGAGTGAGGTGGTCAGGACGCCGTTGATCTCCCCGCTACTGGAGCGTAGCGGTGACTTGGTCGTTATAAAGGTAAGGCCGTTGCCGAAGCGATCGACGACGTTCTCCTCGATACCGCCCACGACCTCGCCGGACTGAAACACGACCTTGTCGAGTTTCCGGTGATAGTCCTGGTGCTCTTGCCCGAACAGGGCGGGAAGCTCGTGGTCCAGCACCTCGGCGGGGTTCAGCCCGCCAAGCGCTGCCATATAGGCGCTGACGAAAATGCAGTGGCCCTGTTTGTCGGTGGCGCTGATCATCGCCGGAATCGTGTCGATCACCTGGGCCAGCCGCTCGCGGCTGTCGCGCAAGGCCTGATCGCGCGACAACTGGCTCTGCTTCAGCTCTTCGGCCAGGGCATCGGCCCGCCTTTGCACCATCTTCTGATGCAGGCTGAGCTTGAGCAGATTACGGACCCGTGTTTGAAACTCCGAATGGTCAACCGGACTATGCAGGAAGTCGGTCGCCCCGGCCTCCAGCGCGGCACACCGGAATTCACGGTCGTCATAGGCGGTGATCACGATCACCGGTATCTCGAGGCGGTGTCCATGAGCCCGGAAGCGGCGGACGAAATCGGCGCCACTCATTCCGGGCATCTTGTAGTCGGCGATGATCAGGTCCGCTTCATGCTCGTTGAGCCAGGTCAGCGCCTTGAGGGGCGTCTCGAAGGTCTGTACCCGGATATCGGCCTGGATCGAGCGGGTAACCCGCGAGTAGATGGCGCGGTTGGTCGCGACGTCGTCGATAATGACTACGGTGGGCATGCGGCTTCACCCGACGTCAGCGCCGGAGCGCCGGATAAGGAAGGCAGGCCCCGTATGCGATCGGGGAACCGCTGGCCAAAACCGCTCAACAATGCTGCCACCAGCGTCGCCGCGAGGCGGCTCCCTTCGATTGCGCCCGGGCGGACTTAGGCCACCCAGGATAGTAATACTACACGCCTGCACGAGATATCCACCCCGAGCACCGGGAAAACGGCCGAGTTTGGCCGAGCTGCGGCTTCTCGGAGGCGTGCAGTGCCGGATTGATCAACCTGAAGGGGCGAAGCCGCCCCGGCTCTTCCCGGAAAACGCGGGCCCAGAGGCCGTGCCGGCCGCCGCGCCGGTTTCCGCCCTGCCCGTCATCCCCGGTTCCGCGCGGCTTGAGAATGTTCACCTCCGTCGCTACGGTCCCGCTCACGGACAGCGCCAATTGCCGGGGACGCGATGAGTACGGTTGCAGACGTGATGACCAGAAACGTCCTGACCGTGACGATGGACACGCCGGTGCGCGACGTCGCGAACCTGCTCTTCACCCGAAACATCAGCGGCGTGCCGGTGCTCGATCGCGACGGGAAGCTGGCCGGCATCGTCAGCGAGGGCGATCTGATGGGGCATGTCGGCGCGACCGGCGAGCGCCCGCGCCGCCGCTCCTGGCTCGCCGCACTCTTCACGGAAGACCAGCAGGCGGAGCGCTACGCCAAGACCCATGCGAGCATCGCGGGCGACGTGATGACGTCCGGTGTACAGACGGTGACCGAGGAAACGTCGCTTGCGCAGGTCGTGCGGATCATGGAACGGCACGGCGTCAAGCGGCTGCCGGTGATGCGTGGGGGCGAACTGGTCGGCATCGTGACCCGCCGCGACCTGCTGCGGGTTCTCGCTACCAGCGCGACGGTGCCGGCGGCGCGGGCCGACGACCGGACCATTCGCGACGCGCTCCTGTCCGAACTCGGCCGGCAGCCTTGGGTGACGCTCGCAACCAAGAACATCGTCGTCGAGGGTGGTGTTGTTCACCTGTTCGGCTCGGTCGAAAGCGAAGCCGAGCGCGGCGCCGTGATCGCGGCGGCCCGGACCATCGCCGGCGTCCGCGATGTCGATGACAATCTCGCCCCCGCCTTGCACCTGCCTTTCTGATCCTTTTCCCGCCCCGGCCCGGGAGCCCCAGGCAAACAGAAGAAACGTCAGACGTGGAGGACGAAAAACAACAATGAGGGATCTACTCAATCTCGGGCAGATGCTGTCCGTGCACGCCCGCTTGCGGCGTAACGATCTCGGCGCCCGCGATCTCGACCGGCGCCTGACCTTCGGCCAGTGGAACGA
>JAFAXA010000252.1 GCA_019241425.1 Acetobacteraceae bacterium
ATGCCTTGCGGGTGATCGGTCGTTGCCGTCAGCGGTCCGTAGGCGAACACGCCGGTGAGCAACGCCCCGATCATGCCGCCAACGCCATGCACGCCGAACGCGTCGAGGCTGTCGTCGTAGCCGAGCATGTGCTTCAGACTCGTCGCCGACCAGAAGCAGACAACGCCCGCAACGACGCCGATGATCAGCGACGGACCGGGCAGCACGAAGCCCGAGGCCGGGGTGATCGCGACCAAGCCCGCAACGGCGCCGGAAATCGCGCCGAGTACGGACGGCTTACCCTTGGCGGCCCATTCGGCGAACATCCATCCCAGCGCCGCGGCGGCGGTCGCGATCTGCGTCGCCGTCATCGCCATGCCGGCGCGGCCATTGGCGGCGACGGCAGACCCGGCATTGAACCCGAACCAGCCGACCCACAGCAGCGACGCGCCGATCACGGCATAGGCGAGATTGAATGGCGCCATATTGTCCGTGCCGTAGCCGAGCCGCTTGCCGAGCACGAGCGCGCAAACGAGTCCCGCGATGCCCGCATTGATGTGAACGACGGTGCCGCCCGCGAAATCCGCGGCACCCGGCAGGCCGAACACGCCGGAGCCGACCCAGCCATTCGGATGCCAAACCCAATGCGCGATCGGCGAGTAGACGAGCAGCGACCACAGCACCATGAAGATGCACAGCGCCGAGAACTTCATGCGGTCCGCGAACGCGCCCGCAATCAGCGCCGGGGTGATAATCGCGAACGTCATCTGAAACATCATGTAGACGCTTTCGGGGATCGTCTGCGGGGCGGCGCCGTCCGTTCCCGCACCCAGCGTGAACGGCTTGTCCCAGTTCTCGCCGAAGCCCGCGAGCAGCACCCGCGAGAAGTCGCCCATATAGGCGTTGCCGTTGGTAAAGGCGATCGAATACCCGGCAACCATCCAGGTGATCGTAACGAGGCAGCAGATCGTGAAGGACTGCATCATCGTCGCCAGGATGTTCTTCTTGCGCACCATCCCGGTGTAGAACAGAGCGAGCCCGGGCACCGTCATCATCAGCACGAGTGCGGTGCTCGCCAGCATCCACGCGGTATCGCCGCTGTCGATCTTCGCTTCCGGCGTCGTGCCCTGGGTCGCGGCCGTCGCCGCCGCTTCCTGCGCCCAGGCGGGTAGGGCGGCGAACAGGGCGAGAGCAAGCGCTGCGCCCCCGCCATAGAGACGAGATAGTTTCATTGTGTTTTCCTGTTCCTCAAGCGATGGCTCAGAGAGCTTCGGCGTTGATTTCACCTGTCCGGATGCGGACAGCGCGCTCCAGATCGAGAACGAAGATCTTCCCGTCCCCGATCTTGCCGGTGTGGGCGGCCTTGGTGACGGCCTCGACCACCTGCTCCGTCAGATCGTCCGACACCGCGACCTCGATCTTCACTTTCGGCAGAAAGCTCACGTGGTATTCCGCACCCCGGTAGATTTCCGTCTGCCCTTTCTGGCGGCCGAAGCCCTTCACCTCGGATACGGTCAGGCCCTGCACCCCGAGCGGAGTCAGCGCCTCGCGAACGTCGTCCAATTTGAAGGGCTTGATGATGGCCATGATCAGCTTCATGTCGCTGCCCTGTTCTCCCAGTAAGCGGATCGAACCGCCGGCCGGCGGTCCTGCTCCGCACTCAGCAATCAAGAACCGTGCCGCGACGCGGGCGCCGTCGCGAAAGAGGCGTGCGGCGGATGGCGTTTCTCGGGAAAACGTGATTGCTGCTTAGGGGCAGGGCATAACTGCACAAGTTTTAGACGCGGTGCGGCAATGCGCCCGCAAACGCAAAACGCTCCGCCACTCTTGCGAGCGGCGGAGCGTTGCAAACCTGGAACCGGCCGCGAGCGGCCGGGCAGCGATCAGGCGGAGTAGTACATCTCGAACTCGACCGGATGCGGCGTGTGTTCGAAGCGGTAGACTTCGTTCCACTTCAGGTCGATGTAGCTGTCGATCTGATCCTTGCTGAACACTTCGCCCGCGAGCAGGAACTCGTGATCGGCAGCGAGCGCGCCGAGCGCCTCCCGCAGGCTGCCGCACACCGTCGGAATGTCCTTCAGCTCCTCCGGCGGCAGATCATACAGATCCTTGTCCATCGGATCGCCGGGGTGGATCTTGTTGCGGATGCCATCGAGCCCCGCCATCGCGATCGCGGTGTAGGCGAGATACGGGTTCGCGGCCGGGTCCGGGAACCGCACTTCGACGCGCTTCGCCTTCGGACTGGTCGTGTACGGTATGCGGCAGGAAGCGGAGCGGTTGCGAGCCGAATAGGCCAGCAGCACGGGCGCCTCGAAGCCCGGTATCAGCCGCTTGTAGCTGTTGGTCGTGGGATTGGTGAAGGCGTTGATCGCCTTGGCATGCCGGATAATGCCGCCGATGAAATAAAGACACAGCTCCGAAAGGTCGGCATAGCCGCTGCCGGCGAACAGGGGCTTGCCGTCCTTCCAGATGGACTGGTGGGTGTGCATCCCCGAGCCATTATCGCCGTAAATCGGCTTTGGCATGAAGGTCGCGGTCTTGCCGTAGCTATGAGCGACGTTCTGGACGCAGTACTTATAGATCTGCATCTCGTCGGCCATTTTGGTGAGCGTCGCGAAACGCGTGCCGAGCTCATGCTGGCTTTGCGCCACCTCGTGGTGATGCTTCTCGATGGTGAGGCCCATTTCGCCCATCGTGGACAGCATCTCGGCGCGCAGGTCGCTGTCGTTGTCGACCGGCGGCACGGGAAAGTAGCCACCCTTCACCGCCGGGCGGTGGCCCATGTTGCCCTCGGCGTAATCCTTCAAATTCGCGCCCGGTCCTTCGACGGCGTCGATCTGATACAGGCCGAAATTGCCGCCGGTGCCGAATTTCACGCTGTCGAACACGAAGAACTCGGCTTCCGCGCCGACAACGATCGTGTCGCCGATGCCGGTCGAGCGGAGGTATTCTTCGCAGCGTTTCGCCGTGGTCCGGGGGTCACGGCTGTAGCCCTGTCCGGTCGAGGGCTCGATGATGTCGCAGAACAGGATCAGGGACGGCTTGGCGGCGAACGGATCCATCACCGCCGTGTCCGGGTCCGGCATCAGGATCATGTCGGATTCGTTGATGACCTTCCAGCCCGCGATCGAGGAGCCGTCGAACATGATGCCGTCTCGCATCGAATCCTCGTCGATCGTCGAGACGTGCTGGGCCGTGTGCTGCCATTTGCCGCGCGGGTCGGTGAACCGCAGGTCCACATACTCGACCGAATGCTCGGCGATCATCTCCATCACCTTGCCGATGCCCTCGGCGCCGCTGGTGGGCTTTTTCGACATGCTCAGAACTATCCTCTCATGATTGGACCGATCCCGCCCCGCGGGTCACGCTTGCCGGACGGCGCGTGGGGAGCGAGGCGGGTTTCTCCGATGTCCCGGATCGAGGCCGGACGGAACGGCCGCCCCGGGCGCTTCCGTGCTGGCGGCTACACCGCGTCCTCGCCGCGCTCGCCGGTGCGGATACGGATCACTTCCTCGATGGTGGTGACGAAGATCTTGCCGTCGCCGATCCGCCCGGTGCGGGCGGCGTTGACGATCGCCTCGACGGCGCGCTCCACGACGCCGTCCTCGCAAACGATTTCGATCTTTACCTTCGGCAGGAAGTCCACGACATACTCGGCGCCGCGATAGAGTTCCGTGTGCCCCTTCTGCCGTCCGAAACCTTTGGCTTCGATGACCGTGATGCCTTGAAGCCCGACCTCGTGAAGCGCTTCCTTCACTTCATCCAGCTTGAACGGCTTGATGACCGCCTCGATCTTTTTCATGCGCTAAACCCCGGTGCTGCCGGGCTTCCTTCCCTGGCTGCCCGAGCCAATCTGCCGGGCGGAGGTTTGCACGCGCCGTGCCATCCGGCAATCGGCGGCCCCGCGCCGGTTTCCGCACGCGCGCGTCCGCGCCCGGGCGTTATTTGAGGCTGCGTGTGCCCGCTTCTTGTGCAGGAACCGGCGTCATGCTTTGACGCGACGCGCCGGCAGAGCCGGACCAGACGGAGACCACCGCGACGATGAAACCCGCCAACGCGCTCCTGTCGGGCACAGGCACCACCATCTTCACCGTGATGTCCGGCCTCGCCGTGCAGCACGGTGCCATCAATCTCGGGCAGGGATTCCCCGATACGGACGGGCCGGGCGAGGTGGTGCGCGCGGCCGCCGAGGCGTTGCTTGACGGGCGCAACCAATATCCGCCGCTGACCGGGGTGCCGGAATTGCGGGAGGCGGTCGCGTCCGCCAACGAGCGCTTCTACGGCCTCGCTGTTGATCCGCTACGGGAGATCGTCGTCACGTCGGGCGCCACCGAGGCGATCACCGCCTGCCTGATGGCGCTGCTCGATCCGGGCGACGAGGTGGTGCTGATCGAACCGCTCTACGACACGTATCTGCCGGTCGTGCAATTGCTCGGCGCGGTGCCGAAGCTCGTGCGCCTCACCCCGCCGGGCTGGGAGCTGCCGCGCGCCGCGCTGGCGGCGGCGTTCGGCCCGAAAACCAAGGCGATCCTGCTTAATTCGCCGATGAACCCGACCGGCAAGGTGTTCACCGCGGCCGAACTCGCCTTCATCGCCGACCTGCTGCAACGGCACGACGCCTACGCTGTCTGTGACGAGGTGTACGAGCACATCGTGTTCGATGGCTGGCGGCACATCCCCCTGATGACGCTGCCCGGCATGCGCGAGCGGTGCCTTCGCATCGGCAGCGCCGGCAAGACCTTCTCGCTCACGGGCTGGAAGGTCGGCTACGTCACCGCACCGGCCGGGCTCGCCGGCGTGGTCGCCAAGGCGCACCAGAACCTGACCTTCACGACGCCGCCGAACCTTCAGCGCGCGGTCGCGCTCGGCCTCGGCCAGCCGGACGGCTATTTCGCGGAGCTTGCGTCCGCCCTCGCCGACAGGCGCGACCGGCTGGCGCGCGGGCTCGCGCGGCTCGGCATGGGCGTGTTGCCGGCCCGCGGCAGCTACTTCATCACCGCCGATTTCGCGCCGCTCGGCTTCGCGGGCGACGACGTCGCCTTTTGCCGCCACATCACGGAGGCCGCCGGCGTGACGGCGATCCCGGTCTCCGCCTTCTACGTCTCGGATGCGCCGAGCCACTACGCCCGCTTCGCGTTTTGCAAGCGGCCGGATGTGCTGGACGAAGCGGTTTCGCGGCTGACCCGCCATTTCGCCACCGAGCGACGGGTCGCAAGTTGACCGGCTCGGGCGCGGTCCCTACAAGCCCGTGTCCGGGATGGCGGGCGTAGCTCAGTTGGTTAGAGCGCCAGGTTGTGGTCCTGGATGCCGTGGGTTCGAATCCCATCGCTCGCCCCAATCCTCTCGCAACGGTTCCGCATGATCCGTGCCCTGATCCTCATCGGAGCTTTGGCCGGGCTCTGCGGCATCGCGCGGGCGGAGCCCCCGCCGCCCGCAAGCGTCGAAGGCCTCTGGCTCGTCCAGGACCGGGACGGCGTCGTCGCGGTCCGGCCCTGCGGCGACGGCACCCAGATGTGCGGGTGGATCGTTGGCAATGATCTGGCGCCGGGCGAACCGATGCCGCTCGATCCGAACGGGCAGCCGCATTGCGGGCTGCAGATCATCTTCGGCATGAAGCAGATCGACCCGGGCGTCTGGGACGGCAACATCCGCGATCCGCGCGACGGTAAGGTCTACAGCGCGCGGATGCGGCTCGACGACGAAGGCCGCCTGCTGCTGCGCGGATACGTGCTGGTGCCGTTGTTCGGATCGACCCAGACCTGGACCCGCTGGCCGGGCACGGTCACGCCGGAATGCAAGATGGTGCCGCGCGCCTGAAGGTTCGCGCCAAGCCCTCCTCCAATCCGACCGGGTGCACGCCGAGCGTCGCGACCATCGGCCCGATGTCGAACGACTTGTCCTCCAGCAGCCGCCGCACCTCGGCGGGGCGGACCGTCGGCACGCCCGGCACGATCGCGGTCGCCGCCGCCGCCAGGCGGAGCAACCCGCCGGGAACGGCGAGGAAACGCGGCGGCGGCAGGCCGGCGGCGCTCGCGACCGCGCGCACGAAGGCGGCGTAGGAAACCGGGGCCGGCCCGGCGACGACCAGCGTTTCCGGGCCGCGCCAGTCCCGTTCCACCGCTCGCATCACCAGCAGGGTGAGATCGTCCTGATGGATCGGCTGCACCAGCGCCCGACCGCCGCCGGGCAGCGGCACGACGGGAAGCCGCCGCAGCAGAGCGGCGAGCCGCTGCACGTTGTTCTCGCCTTGCGCGCCGTAGATCATTGTCGGATGCAGCATCACGCCCGCCTGTCCGGAGGCCGTGAAAGCCGCTTCCCCCGCCTGCACGCCGAGCCCATGCGCGTCCGGCCAGCGCGTGAATTTCCGCGTACTGCCGAGCAGCACGTAGCGCGCGGCGGGCGGCGATGCGGCGAGCAGGGCGGCGGTATGGCGGGCGTGCGCGCAGCAGACGATCCGGCTGGCGTCGCCGAGCACGAGGCGGAGCGCCGCGGGCGCGGTCAGGTCGGCGATCCGGGGCTCGCCTCCGAGGCCGGTCGCCGTCCAGCGCGCCCGGTTGCGCACCACCGGAATGACCGGGGTGCCGGCCGCCTGCAAGGCCCGGCAGACCGCGACTCCCGAGCGGCCGGAGGCGCCCACCACATGCACAGAACCCGACTGCATGATGGCCGGTATGGGCAGGATCGGCCGGCCCGTCCAGGCCGCACCGGCATGTGGTAATATAGTACCACACCCCGGAAGCCTTGACATCGCAGGGCTATTTGGGTCTAAGCCGCGCCGAACTCAGGGATAATCAGGAATGAAGACCACCCTCTCGCTGAAACCCGCGGAGGTGAGCAAGGATTGGGTGCTGATCGACGCGGAAGGGCTGGTGCTCGGCCGGCTTGCGGTCGTGATCGCCAATCGCCTGCGCGGCAAGCACAAGCCGCAGTTCACGCCGCATGTCGATTGCGGCGACAACGTCGTTGTCGTGAATGCCCGCAAGGTGCGGCTCACCGGCAATAAAGCCGCGCAGTCCATGTTCTACTATCACACCGGCTATCCGGGCGGCATCCGCGGCCGCAGCATGCAGCAGCGCCTCGACGCGCCGCACCCGGAGCGCGTTCTCACCAAGGCTGTGGAGCGCATGATCACGCGCGGGCCGCTCCAGCGCGCACAGATGAAACATCTGCACGTCTACGGGGGCGCCGAGCACCCGCATGAGGGCCAGCAGCCGAAGAAGCTGGACGTGGGCGCCATCAACCGCAAGAACAGGAGGGTCTGAGCACCATGGCCATTCAACAGACCCGCACGCTGGCCGATCTCAAGGATCTGGCGATCGCGACCGGCGCCGGCGCCCCCGAACAGGACGCGGTGCAGCGCGAGCCGAAGCGCGACGCGCTCGGCCGCAGCTATGCGACCGGCCGCCGCAAGGACGCCGTTGCCCGCGTGTGGATCAAGCCGGGACGGGGCGATATTTCGGTCAACGGCAAGAAGGTCGGCCAGTATTTCGCCCGGCCGGTGCTCCGGATGCTCCTCACGCAGCCGTTCCTGGTCGCCGATCGCTACAATCAGTTCGACGTCAATTGCACGGTGACGGGCGGCGGTTTATCCGGTCAGGCGGGCGCCGTCCGCCACGGCATCAGCCGGGCGCTGACCAACTACGAACCGGGGCTGCGCACGATCCTCAAGGCCGCCGGCTTCCTGACCCGCGACCCGCGCGTGGTCGAGCGGAAGAAGTACGGCCGCGCCAAAGCCCGCCGCAGCTTCCAGTTCAGCAAGCGTTGATCTCCGCCGGGCGCCGGCAAGCTCCGTCGCGCGCCCGGCGGCCGTCCCGCCGCCTTTAACTCTCGCACGACGCACGCCATTTTCGTTTTGCGTTCGGGCTGGAGCGGGCGGATGCCGAAGGTTTTCATCGACGGGGAGGCCGGAACCACCGGCCTCGGGATTCGGGACCGGCTGCGAGACCGCCGCGAGTTGACGGTGCGCAGCATCGCGCCCGAATACCGCAAGGACCACGCCGCCCGGCGCGACCTGATGGCCGAGGTCGATCTCGTCGTGCTGTGCCTACCGGACCCGGCGGCGATCGAGGCCGTCGAACTCGCGCACTCGCTCGGCGCCGACGCCCCGAAGCTGCTGGACGCGAGCACGGCGCATCGCGTCCACCCCGCCTGGGTCTACGGCTTCGCGGAATTGGAACCCGGGCAGCCGGCGCGGATCGCCGGCGCGGCGCGGGTCGCCAATCCGGGATGCTACCCGACCGGCGCCATCGCCTTGCTGCGGCCGCTGGTGGATGCCGGGTTCCTGACGGAAGAACACCCGATCAGCATCAACGCGGTCAGCGGCTATAGCGGCGGCGGCAAGGCCATGATCGAAGCGCATGAGCGGGAAGGCGGGCCGCCCTTCGAGCTCTACGGCCTCTCCCTCACGCACAAGCACGTGCCGGAAACCGAAACCTACGGCGCGCTCGGGCGGCGTCCGATCTTCGTCCCATCGGTCGGGCATTTCGCGCAAGGGATGCTGGTGTCGATCCCGTTGCATCTCGATCTGCTGGCTGGGCGGCCGGAGGGCGCCGATCTGCGCGCCGTGCTGGCCGAACGCTACCGGGGCTGTCCGCTGGTCGCGGTCGCGGACGGCACCGAGGCCGGGAAGCTGCGACCGGATGCGCTCAACGGCACCGATCGCCTGGAGCTGTTCGTGTTCGCGAACGACCACTCCCGCCAGGCGGTTCTGGTCGCCCGCCTCGACAATCTCGGCAAGGGCGCATCGGGCGCCGCCGTGCAGAATATCGGTCTGATGCTCGGGCTCGACGCGCCGGGGTCAGTGTTCGGGGCGAGGATCGGGGGCTGAGATGCGAAAACTCGCCGCCTGCTGCGTCGTCGCCTGCCTGTCGGCCTGCGGCGCCGTCACGCCGCCGCCAGACACCGCGCGTCTTCCGCCGAACGCGTTCGGCACCTATGCCGACGGCGACATCGGCGCGATCAACGCGTCCTCCTGGGCGTTCGCCGATCCCGCCCGCACGCGCAACAATCCGGCGGACGCCGCGCGGGCGATCGCCGCCGTCGACTACCTGGCGGGCGAGCTGTCGACCAGCCCGCGCTGGGATTTCATGTCGCCGCTGACGAAGATGCAGATGTTGCAGGCGCGGACGGAGGTCCGGTCGGCGGCGGGCATCGCGCCGAACGCGCCGTCGCAGGACGTCGTGGACCAATTGCTCTACGCGTCGGACGCGTTGGCGGCCGGCAACCCGCAAGGGGCGATGGCGGCGATGACGCCGCCCACCTTCACCCTGCCGCCCGGCGACACGCTCGCGCGCTTGGCCAGCCTGCCCTATCTGCAGGAAGCGAACGTCGCCTCGATGCACGCGGCGATGCAATCGCAGCCGGATTCCGGCGGCAATTTCGACCGCTAAACCGGCGCGGGCCGCGCCGGTTCAGGCCGCCCGCACGCGCACGTAGCTGCCGGGAGCGTCCTCGATCGGCGCCAGCTCGGGGGAACCGGGCGTGCGCGCCGGCACGTGTTCGTGGTCGAGCGCGGCGACCCAGTGCTGCCAATCGGTCCACCAGGATCCCGCGAACTCGGTCGCGGCTGCCAGCCATTCTTCCGGCGTCGGCGCAATCTCCGGGTTGGTCCAGTAGCCGTATTTGCCGCGATCGGGCGGATTGACGATCCCGGCGACGTGCCCGGAACCCGCCAGCACGAAGCGCACCGGCCCGCGCACAAGCTGCGTGCCGGCATAGGTCGAGCGCCACGGCGTGATGTGGTCATCCTTGGTACCGAGAAAGTAGCTCGGAACGGTGATGCGGCGGAGATCGATCGGCACCCCAAGCAGCGAAATGCCGCCCGGCTCGACCAGCTTGTTCTCCTGATACATCTGCCGGAGATAGAAGCTGTGCATTCGGAACGGCATTCGTGTCGAGTCGCCGTTCCAGAACAGCAGATCGAACGGGAAGGGGTCCTTGCCGAGCAGATAGTTGTTGATGACAAACGACCAGATCAGGTCGTTGGCGCGGAGCGCGCTGAACGACGCCGCCATGTCGTAGCCGTCCAGGTAGCCGTCCTGACGCATCCGGCTTTCCAGCGCCGCCAATTGTCCTTCGTCGATGAACACCTCGATGTCGCCCGCATCGGAGAAGTCGACAAGTGTGACGAAGAACGTCGCCGATGCGATGCGGTCGTCGCCGGTCGCGGCCATATAGGCGAGCGCCGATGCGAGCAGCGTGCCGCCGAGGCAATAGCCGATTGCATTGACGCGCCGCTCGCCGGTTGCCTTCTCGATGCCGTCGAGCGCTGCGAGCACGCCCTCCGCCAGATAGTCGTCGAAGCCTTTCTCGGACAGGCGTGCGTCGGGGTTGACCCAACTGACGACGAAAACGGTGTGCCCCTGCGCGACCGCCCAGCGAACGAAGCTGTTCGTCGGGCGCAGATCCAGCACGTAGAACTTGTTGATCCAGGGCGGCACGATCAGCAGCGGGCGCTTCAGCACGCTCTTTGTTTGCGGGGCGAATTGGATCAATTGCATGAGGTCGTTCTGATAGACGACCTTGCCCGGCGTCGCCGCGACCGTTTCGCCGAGCCGGAAGGCGTCCGGGTCGGAGAGCGTGATCTTCAGACGGCCCTGACCGCGTTCCAGGTCGGTGAGCAGGTTGTTGAGGCCGCGCAACAGATTTTCGCCGCGCGTTTCCACCGTGCGCCGCAACACGTCCGGGTTGGTCAGCACGAAATTGCTCGGGCTGAGGGCGTCGGTGACGCTGCGGGTGAAGAAGTCGAGCTTGCGCGCCGTCCGCTCGTCGCTGCGCTCCACGCCGCGGCGCACGACATCATGCACGAATCGGGCGGAGAGCAGATAAGACTGCTTGATGAAGTCGAACACCTCGTTCTCGGCCCACGCTTCGCCGCGAAACCGCGCATCGCCCTGGGCGGGCTCAATGACCGGCGCGCGATCTTCGCCGAAAAAGCGCCGCGTCGTGTTGTGCCAGAGCGTTACGTAATCCTGCCAGAACGCAAATTGCGCCTGCATCAAGCCGGCCGGGTGTGCCATCAGCCGCGCCGTCATTTCGAAGAAAGCGCCGCCGATCACGAGCGGATCTGCGGTCGGCAACTCCTTCGACCGGCGGGACAGCCAAGCGGAGACGATGCGTTGCGAACGCTCGGCAATATTTGCAACCGATCGGCCGATGAACGCAGCGTCGGAGAGACCGACCTCTCCGGCCACCGGTCGTTCAAGCTTGGCCATGAACTGTCCTTTTCGTTCAGGCCACCCCAAGCTAAACCTTCGGCGCGACCGGCACTGGATTCGACGCTATGATAACCGTTAGAGCGATAAAACGAGATTTTGCGCAACCCCGGAAGCCGCATGTCCGGGCAGCGCTGCGATCAATGGTGATTGCAACCGTTCTCGCCGGCTGCTCGTCGCTGCCATCCTCGGTCAATCCCGTCGAGTGGTGGCATGGCCTCCAAGGGGGCGCGATCGCCGAGCAGCGGCCGCCGCCGCCCGGCGCGACCGATCCGTTCCCGAATCTTGCGACCGTTCCCGGCAAACCCGCCCCCGCCGATCCGAACACGCGCCGGCAGATCGCGGATGCGCTGGTCGCCGACCGATCGAACGCGCAGCACGAGGCGTCGCTGGCGCCCCTGCCGGACCCGTCCTCCCGGACGGCGTCACCGGCTCTGTTCGGGCAGGGGTCGACGCCGCCACCCGCTCCCCCCAAACCGCCGTCGCCGAACGATGAACAGGCGAGCGCGTCGCTACCGGCTGCGACCCCGCCCCCGGCGCCTCGGCAACCGGCGGCATCCGGCGTCGCGCCGTCGCCCGAGCCGGCGCCGGTCGGGCCGGTGGCGAGCGTCCCGCTCGGGCCGGCGCCGGGCAGCACCGGCGCGTCGGCCCCGAACGATGCCGCTTCGTTCCCGGCCCTACCGGCCGCCGCGCCGCAAGCCCCCGCACTGGCCGGCGTGTCGCCGACCGCCGGGGCCGGGGCGTCCCGACGGGCCGCGCCCGCTGCCCCGGCACCTGCAGCCGCTGCCGCCGGTCCGCCGGTCGCCGTCGCCTTCGCGCGCGGCTCGGCCGATCTGCCGAGCAGCGGGGCCGCGACGTTGCGCGGGCTGGTCGCGCAGCGCGGGGCGCGCGCGATCACCGTCACCGGCTATGGCGAGGCGAACTCCTCCGACCCGCAAGAGCAGTCATCGGCGCTGGCGCTTGGCCTTAGCCGGGCGCAGGCGATGGCGGCGGCGCTCACCGCGGCGGGCGTGCCCCCTTCCGCCGTGCAGATCGATGCGGAGGCCGCCGGTCGCGGCGGCACCGCCCGTCTGGTAGACTAAGCGGCTGACGACGTACCCAGGACGACTTCCCATGACCGACGAGTTCCACCGCATCCGTCGCCTGCCGCCCTACGTGTTCGCGGAGGTGAACCAGGCGAAGGCGAAGTCCCGGGCGGCAGGAGAGGACATCATCGATCTCGGGATGGGGAACCCGGATAGCCCGACGCCGTCCCACATCGTCGCCAAGCTGGTGGAGGCCGTGCAGGACCCGCGCACCCATCGTTATTCCGTAAGCAAGGGCATTCCCGGTCTGCGCCGGGCGCTCGCCAGCTACTACCGGCGCCGGTTTGATGTCGGGCTCGACCCGGAGACGGAAGTGATCGCGACCCTCGGCTCGAAGGAGGGGCTCGCGAACCTGGCGGCTGCGGTGACCAGCCCGGGCGATACGATCCTGGTTCCGAACCCGTCCTACCCGATCCACCAGTTCGGCTTCATCATCGCGGGCGCTTCCGTGCGTTCGGTGCCGGCGACGCCGGATGCGGAGATGCTGCGCGCGCTGGAGCGCGCGGTCCGTCATTCGGTGCCGAAACCCACGGCGCTGATCGTGAACTTCCCGTCCAACCCGACGGCCTATGTCGCCGATCTCGATTTCTATCGCGAACTCGTGGCGTTTGCGAAACGGCACGACATCTGGATCTTGTCCGACCTCGCTTATGCGGAGCTGTATTTTGGCGACACGCCGCCGCCCTCCGTTCTGCAAGTGCCGGGTGCCAAGGAAATCGCGGTCGAGTTCACCAGCCTCTCCAAGACCTATTCCATGCCGGGCTGGCGGATGGGATTCGCCGCCGGTAATCCGCGGCTGATCACGGCGCTTACCCGCATGAAATCCTATCTCGACTACGGTGCGTTCACGCCGATCCAGGTGGCCGCTGTCGCGGCGTTGAACGGGCCGCAGGATTGCGTGCAGGGCGCCCGCGATCTCTATCGCGAACGCCGCGACGTGCTGATCCGCGGTCTCCACGCCGCCGGATGGGACGTGCCGAGTCCCGCCGGCTCCATGTTCGCCTGGGCGCCGCTTCCCGGACGTTTCGCGCATCTCGGCAGCGTCGCCTTCAGCAAGCTGCTTTTGGAGCGGGCGCGGGTCGCTGTCGCGCCCGGCATCGGCTTCGGCGAGCACGGGGACGGGCATGTCCGCATCGCGCTGGTCGAGAACACGCAGCGGCTGCGCCAGGCGGTGCGCAACATCCGCGGCTTCCTCGGCGCCGGCTCGAACGTCGCCGATTCCGCGCCGCTGCTCCCCGCCCACGCATGACGCAGCCCTTTTCGATCGCAATCGCCGGCCTCGGCACGGTCGGCAGCGGCGTCCTGGCGCTGCTGGCGCGCAATGGCGACCTGATCGCCGCCCGCGCCGGCCGGCCCGTGGTCATCGCGGCCGTATCGGCGCGCGACCGGCTGCGTGACCGGGGCGTGCCGCTTTCCGGCATCCGCTGGTACGACGATCCGGAGGCGATGGTCGCCGATCCGGGCGTCGACGCCGTTGTTGAGCTGATCGGCGGCGCCGATGGCGTCGCCCGCCAGGTGGTGCAGGCGGCGATCGCGGCGGGCAAGCCGGTCGTCACCGCGAACAAGGCGCTGCTCGCGCTGCACGGCGTCGAACTCGCCGCCTGGGCCGAGCAGCGGCACGTGCCGCTCGCCTTCGAGGCCGCGGTCGCGGGCGGCATTCCGGTGATCAAGCTGCTAAGGGAAGGGCTCGCCGGAAACCGCATCGAGCGCATCGCCGGCATCTTGAACGGCACCTGCAATTTCATCCTGACCACCATGCGCGAGGGAGGCGGCGCGTTCGCGGACGTGCTGGCCGAAGCGCAGCGCCTCGGCTACGCCGAAGCCGATCCCTCCTTCGACATCGATGGCATCGACGCCGCCCATAAGCTCGCGATCCTGGCGGCGCTCGCCTTCGGGCGCCCGGTTTCGTTCGAAAGCGTCCACGTGGAGGGGATCCGCTGCATTTCGCCGCTCGACGTCGCGTTCGCAGCGGAGTTCGGGTTCCGCATCAAGCTGCTCGGCCTCGCCCAGCAAACGGAGCGCGGCATTGCCGCCCGCGTGCATCCATGCCTGGTGCCGGAGGGCAGTTCGCTCGCCGGCGTCGAGGGCGTGTTCAACGCGGTGGTCGCCGAAGGCGATTTTGTCGGCCGTGTGATGATCGAGGGACGCGGCGCGGGCGCCGGGCCGACCGCCTCCGCGGTCGTCGCTGATGTGATCGACGTCGCGCGCGGCCGCACGACGCCGGTCTGGGGCGCCGCCTCGGGCGCGCTGTCGGACGCGCCGTCCGCGCCGATGAGCGATCACGCCGGCTGCTATTATCTGCGAATCATGGTCACTGACCGGCCCGGGGTGATCGCCGACGTGACCGCCGCTTTACGCGACGAGGGCGTTTCGCTCGAATCGATGTTGCAGCGTGGCCGGGCGCCGGGCGAGGCGGTTCCGGTGGTGCTGGTCACGCACGAGACCAACGAGACGCATATGGGCGCGGCGCTGGCGCGCATCGCGCTTCTCGACGCCGTCCAGGAGGCGCCGACCCTGATCCGAATCGAGCAGATCTGATACCCGTCATCCCGCAGGGAGATTTCCCATGAGCGACACGCAAGGAATGCTTTCGCCGGCGCATTTGAGCGATCGCAATCTCGCGCTCGAATTGGTCCGCGTGACGGAGGCGGCAGCCCTCGGGGCGGCGCACTGGATGGGTCGCGGCAAGAAGAACGAGGCGGATGGTGCCGCCGTCGAGGCGATGCGGAAAGCCTTCGATGGCGTCGCGATCGACGGCACCGTCGTCATCGGCGAAGGCGAAATGGACGAGGCGCCGATGCTCTATATCGGCGAAAAGGTCGGATGCGGCGGCCCGGCGATCGACATCGCCGTTGATCCGCTGGAAGGGACGAACATCGTCGCCAAGGGCGGAGCGAATGCGCTGGCCGTGCTGGCGCTCGCCGAACGCGGCAATTTCCTGCACGCGCCCGACATCTACATGAACAAGATCGCGGTCGGCGCCGGACTGCCCGAAGATGTGGTCGATCTGGATGCATCCCCCGGCGAGAACCTGCGCAACCTGGCGCGCGCCAAGGATCTGGAGGTTTCGGATCTCGTCGTCTGCATCCTGGAGCGCGACCGCCACGCGGAGATGATCGCCGGCTGCCGGGAGGCGGGCGCCCGCATCATGCTGATCGGTGACGGCGATGTTGCCGGGGTGATCGCGGCGGCGATGCCGGATAGCGGCATCGACATGTATCTGGGCTGGGGCGGCGCGCCGGAAGGCGTGCTGGCCGCCGCCGCGTTGCGCTGCATCGGCGGGCAAATGCAAGGCCGCCTGATCTACGAGGATGACGGGCAGCGCGAGCGCGCGCGCGGTATGGGCATCGCCGATCCCGACCGCAAATACACGATCGGCGAGATGGCAAAGGGCCGGGTGATGTTCGCCGCAACCGGCGTGACCGACGGTCCGATGCTGCGCGGCGTTCGCCGTGTCGGCCACACGGCGATCACGCATTCCATCGTCATGCGCAGCAAGTCCGGCACGGTGCGCTATGTCGAGGCGCATCATAACGTGGAGACGAAGCCCTGGGCGTCGGCCTCCAAGCAGCGATAGCGGGCGAGCCGGTGCTCGGCGTTGCCCGGAGCGTCACCGGACGGCGCTGGATCTGGCGTGACGCCGAGCCGCGCATCGCGCTCGGCCTCGCGCAACGGCTGGAGCTTCCGGAGGTCGTCGGCCGGCTGCTGGCGGTGCGCGGCATTTCGGCCGAAGACGCCGCGCATTTTCTTTCGCCGACATTGCGCGCGTTGCTGCCCGATCCGTCGGTGCTCGCCGACATGGCACCGGCCGCGGAACGCATCGCCGATGCGGCGGTACGCGGCGAAACAGTGGCCGTGTTCGGCGACTACGACGTGGACGGCGCGTGCAGCGCGGCCCTGATGGTCACGGTATTGCGGGCGCTCGGCTGTCCGGTGCTGCACCACGTGCCGGATCGCCTGCGCGAAGGCTACGGCCCCAACGCTCCGGCGCTGCGTTCGCTTTGTGAGCGGGGCGCGACGCTGATCGTGTGCGTCGATTGCGGCACCGCCGCCGCTTCCGTGTTTTCGGCGCTGGGCGCGGTCGCCGATGTCGTCGTGCTCGATCACCACAAGGCGGACGGGCCGCCGCCGGCGATCGCCGCCACC
>JAFAXA010000007.1 GCA_019241425.1 Acetobacteraceae bacterium
GGGACACCGAGATCGCGCAACGCCTCCGTTCGCCCCCGCTCAGCGAAGCGGAGATAGCTGGCGTGGTAGACGATTCCACCGGCGTCGGTGTCCTCGAAATAGACCCGCACCCTGTAGCGGTGCCGTCCCTCTGCGATCGTTGCCGGGTGATGACCGATCGGCAATCCGCACGGCGGTTCGGCCGCGGGGTCGGGCGGGAGATCGCTCACGGCGCTTCCTCCCGCAACAAATCGAGCTGATCGGGCGAGCGGGGCGGCGGCAGGACGCCGAGATGGCGCCAGGCCGGTTCCCCGAGCATCCGGCCGCGGCTCGTGCGCAGCACCAGCCCTTCCTGGATCAGGAACGGCTCGATCACGTCTTCCAGCGTGTCGCGCGCTTCGGCGAGCGCCGCCGCCAGCGTTTCGACGCCGACCGGGCCGCCTGCGTGGTGATCGGCGATCCGCCGCAGATAGCGCCGATCCATCGCATCGAGGCCGAGCCCGTCCACCTCCAGCCGAAGGAGCGCGCGGTCGGCGAAGGCGCGATCAACCGGGCTCGCGCGCTCCACGGACGCGATGTCGCGCACGCGCCGGAGCAGCCGCCCGGCGATGCGCGGCGTGCCACGCGAGCGGCGCGCGATCTCGGCGGCGCCATCGGGCGTCAATGCGAGGCCGAGCTTGTCGGCGCCGCGCGCGACGATCCGTTCGAGTTCCTCGGGCGTGTAGAACACGAGGCGGAGCGGAATGCCGAAGCGGTCGCGGAGCGGCGTCGCCAGCAACCCCGCGCGCGTGGTCGCGCCGACCAAGGTGAAAGGCGGCAGGTCGATGCGGACGCTGCGCGCGGCCGGTCCCTCGCCGATGATCAGATCGAGCTGAAAATCCTCCATCGCCGGATACAGCACTTCCTCGATGGTCGGCTGCAGACGATGGATTTCGTCGATGAACAGCACGTCGCGCGGTTGAAGGTTGGTGAGGATGGCCGCGAGATCGCCGGCGCGCTGGATCACCGGACCCGAAGTTGCGCGAAAGCCGACGCCGAGTTCGCGGGCGACGATTTGCGCGAGCGTCGTTTTGCCGAGGCCGGGCGGCCCGTGCAGCAGCACGTGGTCGAGCGCTTCGCCGCGCCCGCGCGCGGCGGCGACGAACACCGCGAGGTTTTCCCGGCTCGCCTTCTGGCCGATAAACTCGGCGAGCGTTTGCGGGCGGAGGCTGCCCTCGCCCGCATCCTCGTCGCGGCGATCCGGACCGACGGCGCGCGCTTCGCTCACCGCGCCAGGTCCTTGAGGCTGTCGCGGATCACGGCATCGAGCGCCGCGCCCTCGCCGAGCCGTCCCACCACCCGCAGGATGGCCGGATGCGCTTCCGCCCGGCGATAGCCGAGGTTCAGCAACGCCGAAAGCGCGTCATCGGCGACGCCCGCCGGCAGTGGCGCGGCGGTCGCGGCGGCGACGCCGTCCGCCGTGCCGACGCCGCCCGCCTTGTCGCGCAGCTCGCTCAGGATGCGCACCGCGAGCTTGGCGCCGACCCCGGGCGCCCGGGTCAGGCTCGCCCGGTCACCAGCCGCGACCGTTCCGGCGAGCGCGCGCGGGGACAACGCGGACAGGATGCCGAGCGCGACCTTGGCGCCGACGCCCTGCACGGTTGTCAGCAGGCGGAACCAGTCCCGTTCGGCCGCGTCCGCAAAGCCGTAGAGCAGGATCGCGTCCTCCCGCACATGCGTCTCGATCAGCAGCCGCACCGTCGCGGGCGGTCGCTCAAGCGCGCTCAGGGTGCGGGTGGATGCCTGCACCAGGTAGCCGACGCCGTTCACGTCCAGGATGCAGCGCCCCTCCTCGATGCCTTCAACGCGCCCGGTCAGCCGTCCGATCATGCCGAACGGATAGCGGCAGCGTAGGCGAGTCGGCTTGCGCGATGATGGGCATGACAGATTGCGACCGCGAGCGCGTCCGCCGCGTCCGCCCGGCCGATGATGGCGCCGGGCAGCAGCAGGCGGACCATCGCCTGCACCTGCACCTTGTCGGCGCCGCCGGTACCGACCACGGCCTTCTTCACCGCCTTGGCGCCGTACTCGGTCACCGGAATGCCGGCGAGCGCCGGCGCGAGCAGGGCGACGCCGCGCGCGTAGCCGAGCTTGAGGGTGGCGGCGCCGTTGCGGTTCACATAGGTTTCCTCGATCGCCGCTTCGCTCGGGCCGTGCCGCCCGATCAGCGCGCCGAGCGCGTCATGCAGCGCGCGCAGGCGCACGGAAAGCGGCTGCTCGCCATCGGTTGCGATCACCCCATCGGCCAGATGCCGCAGCCGGTTGCCCCCGACCTCGATCAGTCCCCAGCCGGTGAAGCGCAGCCCGGGATCTATGCCGAGGAGACGGGTCATCGCCCGGACCATGCGCCATCCGGCCGGATTCGCGAACGCCGCCCGGATTGCCAGCACGTCCCGATCGGCGAACAGGTCAAATAAGTATCAGTGCTGCGCCGCAAAGCGTGTTGCCGCCGCGCCGGGTTCCCTCATATTGCGGCAACGTCCAAGATCTGGTCGCAAAACGACCACCGGCGCACGGCAACGGGCTTACGCGCCGGCGACCGGCTGCCAAGAACGTGAAAAACAGAGGCTGGGGAGGAGCCTGGGTGGAACCCGACCTTGAATTGGTGCAGGTGAGATACGACCAATCTTTCAAGATTTGGTCGCACGGTTATCCGTTTCGAACCGTCCGGTGGCATTTCCACCCGGAATACGAACTGCACCTCGTCACCGCGACCGTGGGCGACCGTTACGTCGGCGACCATATCGGCCCGTTCGCCCCGGGCGATCTGGTGCTCGTCGGCCCGAACCTGCCGCATAACTGGATCAGCGACGTGCCGGACGGCGAAACCGTGGACGAGCGCTGCCTCGTTCTGCAATTCACCGGCGAGTTCATCACCGCCTGCATGGCGACGTTCCCCGAGCTGCGCTTTCTCGGGGATCTGTTGGAGGCATCGCGGCGCGGCATTCGCTTTTCGGCGCCGGTGTCGCTTCGGGTCGAGCCGCTGATGCGCGAACTGCTCACCGCCGCCGATGCACGCCGCATCACGCTCCTGGTCACGATCCTCGATTTGATCGCCCACGACGAAGCGCCGACCTCCCTCGCCGGCCCCGGCTTTCAGCCCGATCCGGCGGCCTACCTTTCGAAGACGATGAACGTCGTGCTTCAGTATATCGGCCGCCATCTCACCGATGAGCTGAACGAGACCGCGCTCGCCAGGCTCAGCCGGCAGAGCGTCAGCACGTTTTCGCGCTCGTTTCGCAAACACACGGGGATGAGCTTCGTCGGTTACGTGAACGCGCTGCGGATCGAGCTTGCGTGCCAGCATCTGAGCCAGGATGAACTGACGATCACCGACATCTGCTACGCCGTCGGGTTCAACAACGTATCGAACTTCAACCGCCAGTTCCGGACCGTGAAGGGCATGCCGCCATCGAAATTCCGCGCCCTGCGGCGCAAAGGGTTTCGGGTGGCGCAGGCGGCCTAGCGGAAACGCAGATCCGGCAGCGCGCTCGGGC
This sequence comes from Acetobacteraceae bacterium, assembly GCA_019241425.1. GTDB lineage: Bacteria > Pseudomonadota > Alphaproteobacteria > Acetobacterales > Acetobacteraceae > JAFAXA01. The sequence continues at coordinate 3,516 of JAFAXA010000007.1, forward strand.
GTTCGCGTGTTGCCGGTCGGAGTGAAAAAGAACGCGAGCGAGCCGGTTTGGCCGAGAAGGAAGGAAACGACGATGATCCGGAGACCCAACGCGAAACTGTCCGCCGTTCCGGCCGCGAGTGCGCTGGCGCTTGGCCTGCTCGGCGGCAGCGCGGCGATGGCCGCGCCCCCCGCCAACACGACGGTCGCGTTTCTGATGCCCGATCAGGGTTCCACCCGCTACGAGGAACACGACTTTCCGGGCTTCAAAGCCGAAATGGAAAAGCTTTGCCCGACCTGCAAGGTTCTGTACCAGAACGCCAACGGCGACGCGACGCGTCAGCAGCAGCAATTCAATTCGGTGGTGCAGCAGGGCGCCAAGGCGATCGTGCTCGACCCCGTCGATTCATCGACGGCGGTTTCGTTTGTCAAGCAGGCGCAGAGTCGCGGCATCAAGGTCATCGCTTATGACCGGCCGATTCCGGGCACGCCCGCCGATTTCTACGTCTCGTTCGACAACGAGGAGATCGGCAAGGTGATCGCGAAATCGCTGGTGGATCATCTGAAGGCCGAGAAGGTTTCGGCGAGCGACGCCGGCCTGCTGCAAGTCAACGGCTCGCCGACCGACGCGGCGGCCGGGCTGATCAAGAGGGGCATCCACGAGGGCCTTGCCGAGGGCGGCTATCCGACGCTCGCGGAATACGACACGCCGGATTGGCAGCCGCCAAAGGCGCAGCAATGGGTCGGCGGCCAGGTTTCGCGGTTCGGCAAAAAGATCGTCGGCGTGGTCGCGGCGAATGACGGCACCGGCGGCGCGGCGATCGCGGCTTTCAAGGCGGCCGGCGTCAATCCCGTGCCGCCCGTCACCGGCAACGACGCGACCATTGCCGGCCTGCAGCTCATCATTTCCGGCGACCAGTACAACACCATCTCGAAGCCGAGCGAAATCGTCGGCGGCGCGGCGGCCGATGCCGCTTCCGCGCTGCTCGGCGGCGAGAAACCCAAGGCCGACACGACGCTGTTCAACACGCCGACCAAGCTGTTCAAGCCGACGCTGGTCACGGCGGAGAACCTGAAGGCCGAGATCGTGGACAAGCAGATCAACGGCAAGCCGATCGAGTCCGCGTCCGTGCTGTGCACCGGCCGCTACGCGGAAGGCTGCAAGAAGCTCGGCATCACGCCCTGACGCCGAGAAAACGGGGCTCGTCCAGCGGTTCGGCGTCGCCGCTGGACGAGCCCCGCACCGCCAAGATCGGGAGGACCGCGAGCCATGGCCGATGCCGTCGAACGAAAGCCGCCTTCGGGCGAACTGGTGCTCAGCCTGCGCAAGGTCTGCAAGGTGTTCGGCGCGGTGTCGGCGCTGACCGACGTCGATCTCGACGTGCACGCGGGCGAGGTCGTGGCGCTGGTCGGGGATAACGGCGCCGGCAAGTCCACGCTGGTCAAGGTGCTGGCCGGCGTGCATGCGCCGACCAGCGGCACCATGACTTTCCGTGGCAAGCCGGTGACGCTCGCCGGGCCGAACGACGCGCTCGCCCTCGGCATCGCGACCGTGTTCCAGGATCTCGCGCTCTGCGAGAATCTCGACGTCGTCGCCAACATCTTTCTCGGCGAGGAACTCAATCCCTACGCGCTCGACGAAGTGGCGATGGAGATCCGGTCCTGGAAGCTGTTGAACGAGCTGTCCGCGCGCATCCCGAGCGTGCGCGAGCCGATCGCCTCGCTCTCGGGCGGGCAGCGCCAGACGGTGGCGATCGCGCGGTCGCTGCTGCTCGACCCCAAGCTCATCATGCTCGACGAACCGACGGCGGCGCTTGGGGTCGCGCAAACCGCCGAGGTGCTGAACCTGATCGAGCGGGTGCGCGACAAGGGCCTCGGCGTCATCATGATCAGCCACAACATGGAAGACGTGCGCGCGGTCGCCGACCGCATCGCCGTGCTCCGGCTGGGCCGCAACAACGGCATCTTCTATCCCGACTCCTCCAATCAGGAGCTGGTGAGCGCCATCACCGGCGCGAGCGACAACGCCGTCTCGCGCCGGCACGAGCGGCGGCAAACGCCGCACGGTACCGAAGCGGAGATGCGGCCATGAGCGGCGACGCCAAGACGCAGCCTTCGCTCGACCGCGCCGATGTGCGCGTCCGGCATGACGCGGGCTTCGCGGGCGCCGTGCGCGGCTTCATCGACCGCGTGCGGTCGGGCGATCTCGGATCGTTGCCGGTGGTGGTCGGGCTCGTGCTCATCTGCGCGGTGTTCCAGACGCTGAACCCGGTGTTCCTGTCGAGCGGCAATCTGGTCGATCTGCTGTTCGACTCCTCGACAGTGGGGGTGATTTCGCTCGGCATCGTCTGCATCCTGATCGTCGGCGAGATCGATCTGTCGGTCGGCTCGGTCAGCGGTTTGGCGTCGGCGATCCTCGGCGTGCTGTGGGTCAATGCGGGCTGGCCGGTGCCGATCGCGATCCTCGTGGCGCTCGCGGTCGGATGCGCGATCGGCATCGCCTATGCGGCGCTGTTCAACTGGCTCGGCATGCCGAGCTTCGTTTCGACGCTTTCCGGTCTGCTCGCGGCGCTTGGGTTGCAGCTCTATTTGCTGGGGGCGAGCGGCTCCATCAACCTGCCGTACGATTCGCTGCTGGTCGATCTCGGGCAGACCTGGATCATGCCGCATGTGATCGCCTACGGGCTGGTGCTGATCGCCGGGGTCGCGGTGTTCGTCACCGGCAGCCGCCGCGCGGCGCAGCGGCGGGTGGCCGGGCTGACGCCGCCCTCCACCGTGGGCATTCTGCTGCGCGCGCTGCTGCTCACGGTCGCGCTGCTGTTCGTCGTCTGGTACTTGAACCAGGATCGCGGGGTGCCGTGGATGTTCGGCGTGTTCGTCGGGCTGGTGGTGGCGATGGATTATGCGCTGACGCGCACCAAATGGGGCCGGTCGATGATGGCCGTGGGCGGCAATCGCGAGGCCGCGCGCCGCGCCGGCATCAACGTGCGCCGCATTTACGCCAGCGCGTTCGCGCTGTGCTCGACATTGGCGGCGCTCGGCGGCGTGCTGTCGGCGGCGCGCCTCGCCTCGTCGAGCCAGCAGGCCGGCACCGGCGACGTCAACCTTAACGCGATCGCGGCGGCGGTGATCGGCGGCACCAGCCTGTTCGGCGGCAGAGGGAGCGCCTATTCGGCGCTGCTCGGCATCGTGGTGATTCAGGCGATCGCGAGCGGGCTGACTCTGCTCGATCTGTCGTCTTCGCTGCGATACATGATCACCGGCGGCGTGCTTGCGGTGGCGGTCATCGTCGACAGTCTGGCGCGGCGGTCGCGGGTGTCGCACGGCCGGGCTTGAGCGCAATCGTCGGGGAGGTTTGGGCAATGGCTGGGGAACTATCCGGCAAGGTGGTGGCGATCACGGGCGCCGCGTCCGGCATCGGCTTCGAATGCGCCAGAAGCTGTGTCGGTGCGGGCGCGCGCGTCGTGCTGGTCGACTACGCCGCCGAGAAACTGGAAAAGGCGTGCGCCGAACTCGGGCGGGAGGCATCGGGCGTGGTCGTGAATCTGCTCGATCCGAAGAGCGTCGCCGGGATGATGCCGCAGATTCTCGAACAAGCGGGCCGGCTCGACGCCTTCCACGCCAACGCCGGAAGTTATGTCGGCGGCGAGGTGCATGGCGGCGATCCGGATGCCTGGGACCGGATGCTGAACCTCAACGTCAACGCGACGTTCCGGTCGATTCACGCCGTGCTGCCGCACATGATCGAGCGCGGCAGCGGCGACATCGTCGTCACCAGCTCGGTCGCCGGTCACGTGCCGGTGGTGGTGGAGCCGATCTACACCGCATCGAAGCACGCGGTGCAGGCCTTCGTGCACACGCTGCGCCGGCAGGTGTCGAAGCATGGCGTGCGGGTGGGCGCGGTCGCGCCGGGGCCGGTGGTGACGGCGCTGCTGGATGACTGGCCGAAGGCGAAGCTCCAGGACGCGCTGGCCTCCGGCGGCCTGATGCAGCCGACGGAGGTGGCGGCGGCGGTGCTGTTCATGCTGACGCGCCCGCCGGGCGTCACGGTGCGCGATCTGGTGATCCTGCCGAACATGCTGGATTTGTAACGCGCGCTTCGTGGATTCAGTCCCGGCCTGCAGCAGGCAGGAAAAGCCGGAGAAGGCGGCGCAGCAGGCCGTCGGGCTGCTTCGGTAGCCAATCCTCGGGGCTGAACATCGGCGTGAAGTCGGGGTTCGTCCGGTAGATCAACGCTTGGCTGAAGCTCTGCCAGAAGCGGCGGCGCTCGGCCTCTGTCTTCGGCAGGGTGAAGCCGAGTTGCGTTGCCAAGGCCGGGAGGCCGACGTCGAAACACGCCTTGACGGCTTGGCCCCAGGCCGGGATGAGGGCGACCGCAAGCTTGTAAAAGCACCAGCCGGCCGCAACGGTGCCCAGGCACCACACGACATCGTCGCGCGGAAGGAACGACAGCGCCCGCGCGATTTCATGCGCGCGTATCGCCGCCATGGCATCGCTCCACGGCACCTCGCACACGGTCTTTGCGGCGCCGCAAATAGCGACGAGGAGGCTGAAGAATGTCATGTTGACCATGAAATCGACTTGCGCCCGCGTTTCGGTTGTCGCTTCGACGAGTGGTTTAGGGGCGACGGCCGCAACATGCGGCCAGAGCCTCACGCCATCCGCGCCGTATGTTTCCTCCGGATACGTCTCGAATGTCTTGATGGCGTTGCCGAACGCCGTCGGCAGCGCGTGTCGCCTTGGCGGCCGGCCCGCAAGCCGCAGCAGCAGGGCGCGATAGCGCTGCCGAGACTGCCTTGGGAACCGATCTCCCTTGGCCGCCCATTCCCTTCCGAGCGCCAGCGCTTCCTTTCGCATTCGGGCCGTCTTGATCGAGTACCGCATGCTGGCTCGGCGGCGCCAGCTCAGGGGAGGCAGGTATCCCTCCAGTGACCGGTATAACCAATGATTCAGAACCTGCATCAGCACCGCCAGCAGCCAGACGGCGACAGCGAGCAGAACCAGAGCGGTGGTGCTGTTTTCCTCCTTGGTGGGCTTCAGCAGGGCAAGAACCTGTTCCATTTGCGAGAACAAGACTAGAAGACCGACGGTAAAGAGGAGGCTTGGTAGCAGGAAGCCGACCACGAAAGCTCGATCGGCCAGCTTCGGCAAGGTCGACAGCATGAAACGAGGCCCGTTCCGTTGACGCTATCGGGAAGGCGTCGTCGGTTTCGGCTTCGGTCGCGGCGGATCGACGGTCGGATCGCCGGGCAAACCTACCAACGACCGCGTCTCGCCGATGGCGCCGTCGATCGCAAAAGGCGACCGCTGCGGATATTCGGGCTGACCCGGATCACGCGCGGCCTCATCCGGACGACTTTCTGCCCCGTTGATTTCGGCTCGCAACGACCGGATTTGTTCCAGCTGCTCTTGCCAACCTAGCCGCTCGGCGGCCTCGTGGCCGACGGAGAGAACAGGCAGCGCCCGCTCCAAAAAGCCCAATTTTATTAGCATCTCGCCGAGCATCGGCGCGATGCTCGCGATTGCATCGGTCCGGCCAAGCTCTTTCGCAAGCCGAAAGCTTTCCTCCAGTTCAGAAAGTATCGTTTCTATTTCCGCTGGTTCCGGATTGGGCCGCCGCAAACGTATTCGCGCGGAAGAGAACTTCGCGTGCGCAATGCCGTCGATATCCCCGATCTGTTCG